>NZ_JBFUIH010000026.1:0-97216 GCF_056401975.1 Pseudomonas sp. P4_C8
GAGCAAAGGCGGTACGCCGATCTACTGTAGGAGCTGGCTTGCCAGCGAAGGCGGCCTGAAAGCCGACCAATCTCTGGCGGACGGACACGATCCAATTGTGGGAGCGAGCCTGCTCGCGAATGCGGTATGACATTCAGTGTTGATGTCGACTGACACACCGCTATCGCGAGCAGGCTCACTCCCACAAGGGATTTGGTCCATCAGGGGGATTAGCGGTGTGGCGCGGTTTTGGGTAGTTCGAGGTTGTCGAGCATCCGGTTCGCCGCCAACTCGGCGAGCATGACGATTTGCTGGATTGCCATCGCGGTGTTGCGATGCGGGCCTTCCAGATAGCCGGCAAAATCGCTGGCCATCACACTGGCCTGAGCCAACGACTCACAGGTGTGGGCCAACAGGTCTTCGTCTTTGAGATCTGGTGCGAGCATGAACATCGTGCTGGGTTTGCGGGTGGGCGGTGATTTGAGCGCAGCGGGATTGAGGTAGTGATTCAGCGCGCGTTCGGCGGCTTCGTTGAGTTTTTTGGAATCGACGGATTCGTAGGGTGAAACGTCGTCGGTTTCGGGGGGATTTGGTGTTTCTTTGATCATGGTGAAGCTCCATTCGAAGATAGGGAGTTCGCCACGACTGCGACCAAGCAGTTGGGTGGCGAACCGTACGCAGGTTGGTCGACCAGGGAATGGAACCCGGCAGGGCCGAAGCCCTCCCACGCACAGCTCGCCATGAAGCAAGCACGAAAAGTGCGCCATTCTAAACCTGGGCGACCAAACCCGGTCGCTGAATTTGCAGCGACGGGCAAAGCCTATCTCCCGGCCTTCCGACACGACAACCGACAGTACCTGTCGGAATCCTTCCCCAAAACCGCCACGGCTGTAGGACCAGCGCAAAATTTTCAGACTGATCTCAATCGAAATGTGGGAGCGGGCTTGCCCGCGAAGGCTGTTTAACATTCAACATGAATGCTGGCTGGCACACCGCTTTCGCGAGCAAGTCGAATCGTCGCACCGCCGCTCCCACATTTGTTCAGTGGTGTGGCGAATATGGCGGCCACAAAAAAGGTGAGGCTTGCCTGCGAAGGCGCCCTGACAGCCGACCAATCTCTGGCAGATATGTACCGTTCCACTGTAGGAGCCGAGCTTGCTCGCGATGACGGAGTGTCAGTTGTCATTAATTTTGAATATTAGACCGCAATCGCGAGCAAGCTCGGCTCCTACAGGGGATTAGCGGTGTGGCGCGGTTTTGGGTAGTTCGAGGTTGTCGAGCATCCGGTTCGCCGCCAACTCGGCGAGCATGACGATTTGCTGGATTGCCATCGCGGTGTTGCGATGCGGGCCTTCCAAATAGCCGGCAAAATCGCTGGCCATCACACTGGCCTGAGCCAACGATTCACAGGTATGGGCCAACAGGTCTTCGTCTTTGAGGTCCGGTGCAATCATAAACATCGTGCTGGGTTTGCGGGTGGGCGGTGATTTCAGCGCAGCGGGATTGAGGTAGTGATTCAGCGCGCGCTCGGCGGCTTCGTTGAGTTTTTTGGAATCGACGGATTCGTAGGGGGAAACGTCGTCGGTTTCGGGGGGATTTGGTGTTTCTTTGATCATGGTGAAGCTCCAAGTAAGTAATGGAGCTGCCACTAATCGCCGCGAAGCGATGGAAGGTGGCAGCTGTGCGCGGGTTCGCGGACCGGAGCTACTTGGAAACCCGGCATACCCGAAGGTATCCCGCGCACAGCCACCATAAAACCAATCGACAAACTACGAGGGAGAGTCGGTTGAGGGCGGTGATTATGCACCAAGTAAGCTAACTCGGGCCGCGATGCCCGGTCGCTGAATTTGCAGCGACGGGCAAAGCCTATCTCCCGGCCTTCCGACACAACAACCGACACAACCTGTCGGAATCCTCCTCGAAAACCGCCCCGGCTGTAGGACCTCCACAGATTTTCCAGACCTCCCCCGGTCAAATTGTAGGAGTGAGCCTGCTCGCGATGGCTGTTTAACATTCAACATCAATGTGCCTGACACACCGGCCGCAATCACATAGTCACCCATCTTGGTGCCCAGCGAACCGTGACCACCCACAACCAACAGAACGTATTGCTTGCCGTCCTTGCCCGTATAGGTCATCGGTGTGGCTTGGCCACCCGCTGGCAGGCGCGATTTCCACAACTCTTTACCAGAGTTCACGTCGTACGCTCGCAGGTACTGGTCGAGGGTGCCGCTGAGGAAGCCGACGCCGCCAGCCGTTACCATCGAGCCGCCCATGCTCGGCACGCCGAGGGTGAAGCCGATCGGGATCGGCGAGCTGTCGCGGCTGGTGCCATTTTTGCGTTTCCACACGACTTTGCCGGTGGTCAGGTCGATACCGGCGACGTAGCCCCAGGCGGGGGCCTGGCACGGTACGCCGAAGGGCGACATGAACGGGTGCATGATCACGGCGTATGGCGCGCCGGTGTTCGGTTGCACGCCAGCGGTTTCGCTCTCGCGTTTGCTGCCGGCAGCGACTTCTGCGCGTGGCACCATTTTCGAGACGAAGGCCATGTAGTTCGGGCTGGTGAACAGGATCTGGCGAACCGGATCGACCGAGACGCCGCCCCAGTTGAACACGCCAACGTTACCCGGGTAGATCAAGCTGCCCTGCTCCGATGGCGGGGTGTACTGGCCCTCATAACGCAGTTCCTTGAACTGGATGCGGCACAGCATCTGGTCGAACGGGCTCGCGCCCCACATGGCTTTTTCGGTCAGTTCCGGGGCCAGCAGGTTGAGGTCCGAACGGGCCTGGGTCGGGGCGGTGTGGTCGCCTTTCACGGCGCCTTGCGGAACCGGGATTTCCTTGATCGGGATGATCGGTGTGCCGTCACGACGGTCGAGGACGTACAGGCTGCCCTGTTTGGTCGGGGCGATCAGCGCAGGTTTGACGCCGTCGGCGGTTTTCATGTCGAGCAGGGTTGGCTGGCTGCCAACGTCCATGTCCCACAGGTCGTGGTGAGTGAACTGGTAGTTCCAGCGCACTTTACCGGTGGCCAGGTCCAGAGCCACAACGCCGGCGCTGAATTTCTCGGCGCCTGGGGTGCGGTCGGCGCCCCATTGGTCTGGGGTCTGGTTGCCCAGTGGCAGGTAAACCATGCCGAGTTTTTCGTCGACGCTGGCCAGCGACCACATGTTCGCCGAGTTGCGGCTGTAGGTTTCGCCCGGGGCCAATGGCTCGGTGGCGTCTGGCTTGTCGCTGTCCCAGTTCCATACGAGGTGGCCGTCGCGCACGTCGAAGGCGCGGATCACGCCCGATGGCTCGTTGGTCGATTCGTTGTCGGTAACGTGACCGCCCATGATCACCAGATCACGGGTAATCGCGGCCGGCGAAGTGGAGTAGTAGCCACCGGCAGTAAACGGGCCGATGCCTTGGGTCAGGTCAACCACACCGTTTTTGCCGAAGCCTTCGCAGATCTTGCCGGTGTCGGCGTTCAACGCGATCAGGCGGGCATCGGCGGTTGGCAGGTACAGACGACGCGGGCAGGCCTGGGCAACGGCTTTGCCGGCTTCGGAGATGACGGCGGAAGCGGCGTTTTCAGACTTGGCGTACGCAGCTTCGTCGTAGTACGACACGCCACGGCAGGTCATGTGGGCGAAGCCCTTGAAGCCGACCGGGCTCTTGATCTGTGGATCGAAGCGCCACAGTTCCTTGCCGGTGTCCGGATCCAGTGCCAACACTTTGCTGTGCGCGGTGCAGGCGTAGATCATGCCGTTGGCTTTGAGCGGGGTGTTTTCGTTGGTCAACTCGACCGGGTCATCCGCGGTCGGCAGGTCGCCGGTCTGGATGCGCCAGGCTTCTTGCAGCTTGCCGACGTTGGCCGGGGTGATCTGCTTGAGTGGCGAGTAACGGTCACCGAACTCGGTGCGGCCATAAGCCTGCCAGTCGCCATCCGGCATTTGCGGGGCGGTGCTGGTGGTGTCTGCAGTGTCGCGGCCCAGTTCGCCGAACGTTTCGCCCGGGTGGGTGAACAGGCTGGCCAGTGCGGTGACGCCGGCCAGAACCACAGCCACGGTCAGGCCGCCGGTGCCCATTGGCGCAGGGCCGTTGAGCAACAGTGGACGACGGAACCACGGCAGCAGCATCACGAAACCGAGGACAAACAACATCGCCAGGCGCGGAACCAGTTGCCACCAATCGAGACCGACTTCCCACAAGGCCCAAACGGTGCTGGCGAACAGCACCAGTGCGTACAGGCCCAAGGCGGCTCGGCGGGCGAGCATCAGCAGCACGCCGGTCAGCGCCAGGCCGATACCGGCCAGCAGGTAATACAGCGAGCCGCCGAGCATGCTCAGCTTGATCCCGCCTGCCAGCATGGCCAGGCCCATTAGCAGAAGCAGAATGCCGAGCAGGGTCGGCAATAGACGGCTTCGACTCAAAGCACCATCAGTGCTCATAGTGTGGTTCTCCGTGACGTTTCAAGTAGTCCCGCGCAAGTTCACTGTAGATGACGATCTGGCGTGGGCATGGTTCATATAAAAACTGCAATCCTTGTAGGAGCTGGCTTGCCAGCGAAGAGGGCGTATCAGTTGGCATAGATGGCGACTGACACCCCCTCTTCGCTGGCAAGCCAGCTCCTACAGGTTTTGTGGTGTCGGTTAGAACGACGACTGGATTTTGATCCCGCCAATCAGTGCGTCATCGACCTGGTCCACGCCACCGGGGTGGCGGATGTATTGCAGGTTCGGGCGCACGGTCAGCCAGTTCGTGACGTGCACGCCGTAATAGAGTTCGGCGCTGTATTCGGTGTCTTGCGGTGGCAGGAACGACGGGTCGTCATAGTCATCAACGGCGTGCGCCTGATTGGTCGCTTCGGCGTTTTTGCGATACGCCGGGTTGACGTGGACCCGGGCGAGGGCGAAACCGATGTCGTCTTTGGTGCGCGCATCGAACCAGCCTTTGTAGACCACACCGGCCTGGACGTAGTTGTCGATGGCATTGGTCTTCTTGTCGTGCATCGTGGCGTTGGCAAACACGTTCAAACCACGGGAGTGATCGCTGGCGATGCTGGTCACTTGCTGCTGAATAACGAGCCACTCGCCGTGCTTGCTCGATGCACTGCGATACGCCTCGCCACTCAGGGCGGCAGGCTGGCCATTGCTGTCCTTGTAGACATCGGTGGCATTGGCGCTGCTGTAGTAATAGCCGACGCGGTATTCGCCCGGCAGGTCATGAACCTTCGGCGACCACACCAGTTCCACCGGCAAAATCGCGCCTTGGGTGCCGCTGCCGCTGAGCTTGAAGCCGTTGCCGCGATCCAGGTTCGATGGGTTTTGCTCATAGGCGCCGACCTGCGCAAACAACTGCGGCGTGAGGTGATATTTGACGCGCATCGCCCACTGGCTGACGGGCCAGTTGTACCAGATGCCACCGACCCAGTTGCCGACTTGCGAGCCGCAGAACGCCAGGTTCTGGAAGTCGCAGGGGAAGCTGTTGAAGTCTTCGCCTTCACCGAAGCGACCGACCTTGATGTCGAGTTGCTGATCGAAGAATTTCTGCTGATACCACATCTGCGTCAGGCGCCAGGTCTGCCCGCGCCCCCAGACTTCCTGAGCCGAGGTAAAGCCGCCCACACGCGGATCGTTGATCCGGTCGTTGCTGATGTTATTGCCATTGCGCTCGGTGAGGGTCAGCTGAAATTCGGCGTCGTCCCAGCCGAGGATTTTCTGCAAGTCCAGGTGCGTGCCGAAGGCGAACTGGTCGCTGTAACGCGCGGTGCGGTCATGGTCGTAGCCGCCGTGCAGATTGCTGCCCGTTTCGCCGGTGTAATCGACGTTGAAGTCGTAGCCTTTTTCCGAAAGTTCGGTGCGAGTACCGTTCCAGTCGCCGAGCATCCATGGTGAATCGCTATCGAAGGCGGGAGCCGCCTGGGTGCAGGTGGCAAGGCCCACCGCGGTGAGCCCACCGATCAGGTTCAGGGCTTTTCGGCTGGTAATAGTCGTGCAGACAGCGCTGTCTCGCGAAGTTTGAAAATAAGGCATAGAGAAGAAATTCGGGGTCTTTTTCCAGGAAATAAACGGATTGCAGCAGGCGTAAAGCAGTGTGCGGAAGCGTTTCAGCTTGGCGGGCGCAAGGATAATGTTCTGTTACAAATAGAGAAAGGGCTTTTACTGACATGGATCATTTCAGATTCGGTAACAGTGTCGGGCGGCAGTCTTATCAAGGTCACCTACAGTAAGAGATAGCGCACAGAGCGCTTCCACCCGATCACACCCTCGGCTAAGGTGCGCGGCTTCCCACTCCTTACATCGCTCGAAGGCCCTGCATGACCGAACAGAACAACAACCCGCTGCATGGCGTGACGCTGGAGCAGATCCTCAACGCCCTGGTTGAACATTACGAATGGTCGGGGCTGGCCGAGCGCATTGATATCCGCTGCTTCAAGAGCGACCCGAGCATCAAGTCGAGCCTGACGTTCCTGCGTAAAACCCCGTGGGCCCGGGAAAAGGTCGAGCGCTTGTACATCAAATTGATGCGCACCAAGCGACCGGTCTGAGCATGTCGGGTTCGGCTGCGAGGCGTCGTTTTGTTGCCGTTGCGGCGCTACTGGGCTGGATGGGACTGGCCATTCAGCTGTACCTGATTCTCTATTCGCGCTGGAGTCTGGAAGCCAGTCTGATAGGTGGGCTGGTGAGCTTTTTCAGCTACTTCACGGTGCTGAGTAACACGCTGGTGGCGACGGTATTGACCTGTGAGTGGACGTCCCGCGAGTCAGCGATGCGACGCTGGTTTTTACAGCCGTGGGTCAGTAGCGCGATAGCCGTGAGCATCGCCGTGGTGGGGTTGGCGTACAGCGTTTTGTTGCGACATTTATGGCATCCCGAAGGCTGGCAGTTTCTGGCTGATGAACTGATGCACGACATCACGCCGCTGCTGTTTCTGGCGTATTGGTGGGTGTGTGTGCCCAAAGGCACGTTACGGCTGCGGCACATTGGTCTGTGGGTCATTTATCCGCTGGTGTACTTCGCGTTTGTGTTATGGCGCGGGCATGTGCTGGCGGTTTATCCCTATCCGTTTGTGGATGTCGACAAGTTGGGTTATCCACAGGTGTTTGTGAATGCGGGGGGATTGTTGGCGGGGTTTATTCTCATTGCTCTTGTGTTTATCGGGCTGGATCAGTGGCTTGGGCGTCGTGTAAATACTTCAGGTTTGTAGCGGCTGAGCTATCGTCATCGCGAGCAGGCTCGCTCCCACATTAGACCGCGATCAACTGTGGGAGCGAGCCTGCTCGCGAAGGGGCCTTGGAGCCTGTCACTCCTCTTCGCTGTCATCCAGCCGCCAATAGCCGACGGCTTTGACGAACTGCTCATTCAGGCCGTGCTCATCGAGCAATACCCGACGGATCTGCCGCGACACCTTGCTCTCGGTCGCTATCCACGCGTACAGACTGCCGCTCGGCATTTGCAGTTGCTTGACGGTGGTCAGCAGATTGTCTTTGCCCCCTTCGCGCAGTACCCAGATCACATCGACCTGTGCGGCGCTTTCCAGGCGCTGCTGTTCGGCGCCGTTCTCCACTTCCACAATTACCAGCGCACGGCGATTGGCCGCGAGGCCTTCAAGTCGACGGGCGATGGCGGGCAGGGCGGTTTCGTCGCCGATCAGCAGGTAGCTATCAAACATGTCCGGCACGATCATCGAGCCGCGTGGCCCGCCGATGTGCAGGAACTGGCCGGGCCTGGCTTGCTCGGCCCAGGTCGAGGCAGGGCCGTCGCCGTGCAACACGAAATCAATGTCCAGTTCCAGGGTGTCAAGGTCATAGCGACGTGGCGTGTAGTCACGCATCGCCGGCATCGGCCCGTTGTTTTTGCCCCCGCCGAGCACCAGGGTTTCCAGCGCCGCTTGTTCCGCCGCATTTTGCGGGAACAGCAGTTTGACGTGGTCGTCGGTGCCGAGGCTGACGAAGCCAGCCAATTCCGGCCCGCCCAAGGTGATCCGGCGCATACGCGGCGTCAGGTCGACCACGCGCAACACTTCCAGGCGCCGGCGTTTGATCTCATGCATGACACGGTGGATGGATTGCACGATCACTTCAGTCATTCGGCTTTCTCCTGAAAAGGTTGAATGGCAGGGCCGTCAACAATGGCTTTGGCAGTGTTGTTAAGCAGGTCGCGCACCCGCAGGATTTCTTCCGGGCTCCAGCGCCCATGATGCATCTGCAAGGCGTAACGCAAGTTGTGCACCGCCTCGTGGATCTCCGCCGGACGGTCATGACCGCGTAGCGATCGCTTGCTGACCTCGATGCGCAAGCGCACACCGTCTAGCGCAATGGCTTGATCGGTCAGTGATAAGCGCCCAGCGTCGGTGACGTTGTAGCGTTTTTTGCCGCCCTCGGCGTCGCCCGAAATCATTTCGCTTTCTTCAAGAAAGGTCAGGGTCGGGTAGATCACGCCGGGGCTGGGGCTGTACGCGCCGTCGAACATGCTTTCGATCTGGCGAATCAGGTCATAGCCATGGCAGGGCTGCTCGGCGATCAGCGCCAACAGCAGCAGTTTCAGGTCGCCGGGGGCGAACACTCGTGGTCCGCGTCCGCCGCGTTCACGGCCGGGGCTTGGGCGTTTTTCGACGCCGTCGCGGTTGTCGCTGTGCTCTCGATGGGAATGATGGTCTCTCATTTTGTGTCTTCTCTTGTCGCGTTTAGATACAACTTAAGATATATCTTAAGGCGAAAGCAAGGGGGCTTGACGAACGGTCGAGGGTCGAGGGTCGAGGAGGGCCTGAAGGGAATCAGCACGTGAGGATTGGACGGATAAGAAAGTCACTTTTTTAGAGTAATAAAACTAATTCTATAAGTTCCTCTACTTATCACGGGGCTTTGAGTGTGTTAGTAGTATTGATCTTACGGAAAGTTGATGGCTTGTCGTCTGTGTGTCTTTTTAGCTAGAACTGTGTGTAGTATTTATCTGAGGGCTATACAGCGTAATCAGGGCTTTTCTGTCTATTTTCCTGCTGTTCGAAAGTCATTGTTACTACATGTGCTTCGGAACTTACGTACTTACTTTCTCGAGCGATTGGCCGATCATTCTCCGGCGTCGAAAGTTAAGCGAATTCACCATTACTTCACGGTATGGCATTCGCTTGTTCTAACTTTCTGCGCCCAATCCTTTGAAAAGACAGGTACTCAACAATGTTCAAGAAGTTTGCAATCTCCGTTCCGATGACTCTCCTGGCCCTCAGCTCTTCGCTGGCGTTCGCTGCGGAAGAAGCGCGCACGACCATCAATATCAGCGCCACTATCCCAACCCAGGTATTTCACGCCCAACCGGTGGATCCTGACTTCGGTAAAGATGAAAAAATGGCCTACAACCTGGTGGCCGGTACCTTGAACCCGCTGCGTGCGACTTACGATATCCGCCACACTAACGGTTCGGTCAATGCTTATGTAGAAGGTGGTCCGCAACCCCTGTTCAACGGTGCCAACAACATCGCGCTGACCTACTCCTTCAACGGCGTAACCTTGACCGGTGTGTCTCAAGAAGTGGTCGGCGATACCGAGTCCAACGGGGGCATGCGAGCTGATCTGGTAATTGCCGCTGCCAAACCGACCGCCGCTCAGACGGGTGTTTACACGGCCAATCCGGTCGTGGTCTTCGATGCCATCCCGCGCGTCCAGTAATACGGTTATGAATTAAGGCTTGTCCTTATTCGTCAACGCCGACCGGTCGATGGGTAGTCACTGCCTGTCGATCGGGTTTTAACGTACTTATCTTCAGAGTATCTCGTTCATGTTCCCGATGACTCCCATCGCGGCGGCGCTTGCCCTTTTTTTCTGCGCAACTGCAATCGCCGCGCCAGCGGATAACGGCACTACACCTCGAAGTCTGCTGGCGCAGGCCAAGGGGTTGCCGGCCGAGTTTGAAGAGCACTTCTTTGATGTGCCGCTGGCGGTGCGCGTGGAACTTGACCAACAATTTCTCGGTGAGGCGATGGTGGTGTTATCTCGCGATGACCGCATCACCTTAGTTGAATTCGCTGACGTCAGTGACAGTACGATCAAGCCCAGCGAGCGCGACACCTGGTCGACCTGGCTGAAACAAGGTGTGGCGTTGGGCAGCTGCGAGGCCAAGTGCCCTGAGCAACTTCTGGCGGTGCATTACAGTCTTGAAAACTCGCTGGTGTCGATTGTCACGGAAAACGCCGAACGTGATGATCAAGCACAGCGTTACTACACGTTGCCCGAAGGTGGCAGCACCGGATTGATCGTGCGCAACCAGTTGAACCTCAATGGCGGCCAGGGCCAGGACCTTGGCGGGCGCTACGGTCTGGAAGCCAGCAGCAGCCTGGGTAACTGGACCCAAGCGGTCAATGTTCAGTGGTCCCGGCTGGGCGGCCTGGATAACACGCTCTACCACGCTGTGAATGAGCTGTTTACCCAACGTGAACTGGAAGGCAACTTTCTGCGCCTGGGCCTGTTCACGCCCTCGTCCGAAGGCCTGACCCGGCAGCCGAATACCTTCGGCACCAGCCCCGACACGGCACTGGGCGTGATGTATGGCAGCTCCGACAGTCTGGCGCTGAATAACCCGAAGCCGGCTGTTTATCCGATTTATGTCACTGCCAATCGGCAAGGGTCGGTGGAAATCTATCGCGACGGTTTGATGATCAATACCCAGGCCGTGCCCGCCGGTTTGCAAACCCTCGATACACGTCCGCTGCCGGGTGGCATCTATGAAGTGGAAGTGCGGCTGATCGAAGACGGCCAAATCACCTCCAGCACCCAGGAACTGATCTACAAGCCGAACAATTGGCGTAACCATGACGAACGCTGGCGCTACAACCTCTTCGCCGGCCGTGAATCGAAAGTGCTCAGCAACTGGGACCAGCAGGACGATGGCGACATGACCTCTGGCGCCGCGTTCAACTACCTGCTGCATCCTCGGGTGATCCTCGGCCTGAGCGCTCGTCAAGTGCGCGACAACTTGCAATACGGCACGTCGGTCGATTGGTCGATCGTCAATAACGCCAGCCTGTATGCCAGCGTCTACGAGACCGAAAATTACGGCACCGGCCTTGACGTGCAGGGGCTCTACTCCTATGGCAGCGGCAGCCTCGTCGCCAGCTATAACCGCAGCTGGCTCGACACCACAAAGCTGTATGACACCCTGCCCGATGGCACGCGGGTGCGGCAGCCAAACGTGTTTATCGGGCAAACCAGCAACTCTTCGTTGTCGATCAACCATCGATTGACCAGTAAAAGCTCGGTCAATGCGCGGGTATCCCACAGCGAGGGCAACACCAATGGCACTGGTGTAGATCTGGGGTGGACCCAGCGCACCCGACTGTTTGGCAGCGATGCCAACTGGCGGCTGTCCCTGTTCGATCGGCCGGGCAGTATCAGTTCAGATGACGAGCGCAACCGTGGTGTCGACCTGAGCGTCAACATTGCCTTGGGCGGCCCCGGTGAACAGCTTTCCGGCAGCATCGGCTCACGCACCGCACGCGAGGGCGGTCGGGATAACAATGCCTCGATCTCCTACCGCAAAGACCTGCAGGATCACCTGCTGCAAAGTGTCTCGGCCACGGTCCTCACCGACACCTACGGCGTGGGCTTGAACGCAATGGGGACGATGCAAACGGACCTGGTCAACGGCGACGGTTTTGTCCAGCGCTCGTCGTTCAACAATGACTTCACCGGTGGCCTGAACCTGGACAGCACCGTGGCCGTTGGCGGCCAGAAAATGGTCGTGACCAGCCAGTACCACCGCAACGGTGCGGGCATGATTATCGATGTCGAATCGGACATCACAGATATCGCCCTGCGCGCCGACGATTTGAGCGGTAGCAGCACGGTACTCAAACCCGGGCGCAATTTTGTGCCGATCACCGCCTACAAAAGCAGCTCGGTCAGTTTCGATTTCGAGGGCAACCATGTGCCCGCCGCGACGATTCAGCCGGCCCGCTCCAGCTATCACCTGAACAAGGGCGGCGTGGGCTATCGCCAGATCAAGGTCATGCGAACCCTCACCGTACTCGGTCGCCTGATCGACCCCCAGGGCAACCCGCTCAAGGGCCACCACGTCATCAACCATGCCAGTCGCGGTGTGAGTGAAGTGGACGGTTTCTTCTCGATGGAAATGAATGCCGGCTCACCGACCCTGGAAGTGCGCCACGGTGATCAATTGCTGTGTCAATTCCGCCTCGATACGAGCAGTGGGCGCACAGAAAACAACGTGTTGATGATCGGTGATTTGCGCTGCACGCCGGACACCTTGGCAGATGCAACTTTTATGGCTCGAACGGCGGGTTGATGGCCCGGCAGAACGTGATTAATCAACGAGGTAAGGGACGATGAAACGTCTGTTGGCAGTATTTGGTTTGTGTTTGTTTACCCAGGCAACGCAGGCAACACCGAGCATCAATATCGGCACCGTGTACGACTATCTGGACGGCGACAAAAGTACCTTTTTGAAACGGGTTTTCAATGGCGGCGACAGCACGGCATTTGTGAAGGTCAACATTCTCGAGATCCTCTATGACGCCGACGGCAAATCACAGGAAGTGCCGCTCAAGACCCAGACCGATGGCAGCGCCCGCGATGGCTTGATGGCCAGCCCGGCTCGACTGATCGTCCCGGCCAATGGCATGCAGGGCACGCGATTGTTGTTCATGGGGGAGCGCGACAAAGAGCGCTATTTCCGCGTGCGTTTTGTACCGGTGGTGCCCGAGAAAGAAGACGAGTTCGCCGTCTCCAGCGAAGAGCGCGAGGACTACAAGAAAACCCTCTCCGCCGGGGTCAATGTACTGGCGGGTTACGGCGCGGTTTTTTTCGTACGACCCAAGCAGACACGCTTTGACAGCGCGATTGAAAACGGCGCGGGCACTTACCGGATCCGCAACAACGGCAACACGGTCGTGGTGATCGATGAGTTCAAGGATTGCTCGGTTAAAAACGAGCAAGACTGCCAGCCGACCACCAAGCATCACATTCTCGCCGGCCGCACGTTTACCTTCGAAAAACAGGCCGGCCGCCACTACCAGTTCACGCTGGTGGAAGGTGCAAGCAGCAAAAAACTCGACGTGAAGGGTTGAAGCCATGACCAGGAAACTGATCTTCGGGTTATTGGTGGTTGCTGTTTCGTATGCGAGTCATCCGGCCTTTGCCGCCAGGGAAGTGCATCAGTTCGAAGTGTTCGTGACGATCCCGACCCAGGCGTTCTACGTGATTCCCTCTGACCCGACCTGGATCCATCGCGAGCAGCAACTGCCCTGGAACCTGACCGCATCGACGCTGGGCGGCTTGCGCAAGTATTTCGACGTCAAGAATGCAGCCGGCTCGATCGAGGCAAGGCTTGAAGGCCGACCGTATCTGTCCAACGGCACGCCGGCCGATGACATCGGCTTGCGTGTGCTGTTCAACGGCACGTTGTTGAGTGAGCTTGAGAGCAGCGAAGTGGTGTCCCCGACCGACGCCGCCCCCGGTAAACGCGTCTTGCTGGAAATCGTCCCGATGCCGCCGGCCGCCGGGGTTTACAAGCCCGGCAATTACTTTGGCAACGTCAACATGATCTTCAACGCGGTCATGCCAGGTACTTGATACCGGTTCTACGAGGCTAAAGGGATGAAGCGTTTTCGGACATTACGACGTTGTGCGGGTGCGGTGGTGTTGTGCTCGATGTGGCTGCCAACGGTCTGGGCAGAGGAGGTGTCGATTGAGGCCTCGTTCAAGCCGGATTCGGCAAACCCGCAACGCAATAAATTCACCAACGACACGCCGTCCAGTGGTTACTGCGCCTCTTGGCCTCAGCAATGCAAAGACCATGAAATGTTCAGTCTGCGAGTGCCGATCCAGTTCGATTCCAGTGGGCCGATCACGGCCAATCATGAAGACCCTCGCAAGGGCGCGATGATTAAAGTGCCCGCGCAGTGGCGGGACTTGAGGGTAGTCCATGAGACTACCGGTGAGGCGGAAACCGTGAAGGTACGGATCGCCGGTATTGGCTCCCAATACCAGACGGAAGACGTGGTCAGTCTGGTGGGCGGTGGCGTTGACTATCTACGCGCTCACTATTTGCTATGGGGCAAGGATTGGGTCAATGCGCCTGCTCCCTGTGTGTACAGCGGCGTGGGGTACTACACGACGCGCACGTATGCTTTTTTCTGGAAAACGCCGACTCAGGGGGCGTGTGAGAAACAGGCGAAGTTCAATGTTCCGTGGCTTCGTTATGAGTATCTGGATTTTGCTTACGAACTGGTAACCCCCAACCCGTTAGGCATGTCCTCGGGCAAGTACCGTGGAGACCTGGTCTATTACCTCGGTCCCAACATGGATTTCGACATGGGCGACATTATGCTGCCCACCAGCTCGACCCTGACCTTGAACTTCGCCCTGGATGTTCAGCACACCCTCAAAGTTGATATTCCACCGGGAGGCAACCGCGTGGAGCTGGTGCCCCAAGGCGGCTGGCAGTCGTGGTTGACGCAAGGGCGCAAACCGACACGCCTGTTCCGTGACCAGACGTTCAATCTTTCCGCCAGTTCACGTTTCAAAATGCAGCTCGAATGCCAATACACGCAGGATGGCAACAACTGTTCCTTGCAGGAACCTGTCAGCGGTCACGCCGTTCCCCTGAATGTCAGCGTCAGCCTTCCCCATGGCTTGAGCGATGCCAATGGGCAAGCGGTCAGTCGTCGCCCGCTGCGGCGTGACGGCAGTGGCTCGGAGCTGTTTCAACCGGGCATTTATGTGGATCGCAAACCGGGAACGCTGCACTTTGAAATTCCCGCCGCTGAAGTCGGCGAAATGATTCGTCCAGGCGTCGCTCGCCAATACGCGGGCAACGTGACAGTGATCTGGGATTCGGATGTCTAGCGCTCCGTCAAACGCTGCCCACGGTTCCAACGGGCCGGGCATCACTATGATCTTGAAGGAAAGACAATGAGCAGTCTGCGTACGCAATCATCTGAAAAATTGACTGGCCGTGTAGTGGCTGGCCTGCTGTGCGCGGTGTTTGCACTGTCGGCGCAAGCCTTGACCGTGGATATCGAAGCCACCTTCAAGCCCGACTCATCCAACCCGCAGCGCAATAAATTCATCAATCAGACGCCGTCCGAAGGTTTCTGCCGACAGGTTCCGCAAGCCTGCGAGCCCTTTGGTCTGTTCAGCCTGGGCGCGCCCATTTTGTTCACGGCCAATGCGCCGATCCTGGCCAATCACACCGACCCTCGTCAGGGCGGCATGGCCCGGGTGCCCTCGGAGTGGCGAGACGTGCTGGTGACCCATGAATCGGGTGATACCAAAGTGCTGTCCGTTCGGATTGGAGGGATCGGGCACGAAGCGTCCATCCCTCGTTCCATCACTGAACTGACGGGAGGAGGCGGGTGGGATCAACTGTGGGAAGGAGGACGCTGGATCTATGCTCCGCCACCTTGTGAGAGTGTCGGTTGGGCCACTGTTGGCCCAGTGGGATACAACAGTTTTTGGCGAGTCCCGGTTGGAGCGGGTGTGTGCAGCAAGAAGGCGCTTTTCGACATTCCGATGTCCTTCCGTTATCTGTACTTCGTTTTCGCTTATGAGCTGCGTACACCTGACCCCCTGAACATGAAGGCGGGCAAATACACAGGCTCCATCCCGTACTCGGTCGGCCCTCGCCAGGATTTCGACATGGGCGATGTCATGATTCCGAACGACAACCAGTTGACCCTCAATTTCTCGCTGGATGTTCAACATACGCTCAAGGTGGAGATTCCTCCCGGTGGTACACGCATTGAGCTGGTGCCGCAAGGCGGCTGGCAGGCCTGGTTGACTCAAGGGCGCAAACCGACGCGGTTGTTCCGTGATCAGACGTTCAACATTTCAGCATCGAGCCGATTCAAGATGAACCTTGAGTGCCAGTACGTCAGTGGCAATACCTGCGCGGTGCGGGAACCGACGGCGGGACATTCGGTGCCGCTCAACGTCAGTGTCACCTTGCCCAGTGGTTTGACCGATGCCGCGAATCAGCCGGTCAATCACCGCCCGCTGCTGCTCGATGGCAGTGGCACGAACTGGTTCCAGCCTGGCTTTTACCTGGATCAGAAACCCGGGACGCTGCATTTTGAAGTGGCCCGGGACCAGGTCGAGGAGATGCTCAAACCGGGTGTTGCCCGAAGTTACTCGGGCACTGTCACGGTCATCTGGGATTCGGAGGTAGGTTGAAAGCAGGGTGGTGTGCAGAAGATTGTCCTCAGGACAAATGCCAGTCAGTTAAGTAAATCTCAGGCAAAACAAGCTCTTGGTAGCAGCTGGCGAAGCCTGCGTTCGGCTGCGCAGCAGTCGTAAAATTAGGCGGTGCGGTGTTTCAGGAAGACTTCGCACTCAGGTTTTACGACTGCTGCGCAGCCGGACGCAGGCTTCGCCAGCTGCTACAAATCGCGTTACGGCTTAACTGACTGGCATTACCCCGCTGGGCTTTCAGGGGGCGTCTTTACTGCCCTGCCTTTTGCAGCGCTTCACGGGTCAAGCGTCGGCTTAACGCCTTTTCGTCATAGCCGATTTCGTTGAGCAACCGCTCATACACGGCATCGCTCATCTCGGCGCCGGTAAACACCACGCTGTGGGGCACTGGCAGTTGATCGGCGAGGTCCTGCAACTGCCGCCGCAACGGAGCGCGCCGCATTTCAGACCATCGGGCAGAGAGTGCCCAGGCGCGTTGTGCATCGCGCAACTGATCCAGCAGCTCGGGTTTTTCCTGGTAGATCCGGGCGTTACGGCGGTAGGCGTCGGGGTAGGTTTCACGCAGGTACTTTTCCCAGAAGGGCTGTTCGAGCATTTCATTGACCAGCCCATCGCCAGCCTCCATGGAAATCACGGTGTCAAACGCCGTATCGAGGTGTTTGGCGCTCACGCCGGCCACGGGTTCATAGAGCATGGTATTGGATTGCCATGGCAGGCCCAGGCGGTGAGCCAGGCCGGTTTCGTAGGCCAGGTACACCTCGACTTCATCGGGATTGCCCGCTCGACTGCGGACATCGGCACCGGCGATGTCATCCACCCGCGCCAGACGCGCGGCACCTTTTGCCAGGGTCACCAGCCTGCTTTCCAGAGTCGCAGCCGATGTCGAGAGGGCATAGGCTTCGGTGGTCAGTACCTTGATGCCCATGTTGTTGAACAACTGGGCACCGGCATCGGCGCAGGTGGTGGGTGCGGAGGTCATCTCGAACAGTTCGGTGCGCAACCCGGTGTCCAGATCCATGGCCTCGATCATGCGCCAGACGCGTCCACTGAGGTGCTCGCGCAGTGCTCCCCCCGCGCGATAGTCGGCCGACTGCTTGAGTTTCTCGATCAATGCGAAGAAGTCTTTGGCGCCTGGTTCTCCCATCAAGTCGTGCCAGGCTTCTTTCCTGAACGTACCCAACCCGGCGACGACTGAACTCCACCAACGGGAATCATCCGACATCGGCCAGGCATCGATCGCATTGTCGGCAGCACGGCGATAGAGATGCTCGCGGCTCAGTCCCACCGACTTTCGGTATTGCTCATAAGCCATGCGGTTTGCATCGGAGAGCCGCTCGGCGAACAAACGCGTGCGGGCGACGATGCGTGCATCTTCAGAGCCCGCAACCACAGCCGGCAGTTCAGTGAGCGGGTTTTCCATCAGGTCGAGGAAAAACCCCCGGGGGCGGCGTTTCTTGAACAGACCCTCCGGCCAGCGCGTCACCCCGGTGTTGCTCAAACTGAGGATCATCAGTTTGGGCATACGCTCGACATTGGGCAGCAGGCCCAGTTCCGGGTTTTCATCGAGCCTGAGTGTTTCCATGCGGGTCAGGTTTCTCAGGCTCTCGACGGCTTCGGGTGTCAGGGTGATGTAGTTGTCGGTCAGGCGCAGGGTGCGCAGAAAGTGCATCTTGTCGATGCCGTCCGGCAAGTGCGCCAGCCGGCAGCCTCTGGCACTGAGCTGCTCAAGCTTGGGGAAGTCTTCCAGCAGACAGCCTTCTCTGGGGTAAAAGGTTGCCCGGTCCAGATTCAGCGTGGTGATCTGATCCAGATAGTGCTGGATATCCGGCAACTGATCCCACCACAGATCGAGGTTGATGAGATTGAATTCCGATGACAGATCCAGCGTGTATCCACCGTCGAAGCTGGCGCTACGCTCACCAAAGACCATCGATTTTCGTTCAAAACACTGCAACAGGCGTTCGGCAATGAAGCTCCCACCGTTGTACTTGAAGCTCAACCACAGGCGGTCAACTTCACTGTCACCCGTGCCGTCAAAGGCCGCCGGCTCCCAGTTTTGCAGGGTCTGTCGCAGCGTTGCAAGCTCGTCCTCCAGCGCCTTCATGACCTTGAGCGGCTCGTTTTCGGCGTTCAAGGATCGAGCGAAGGTGGCCACTTCTCGATCATTCAGGTTGGGGTAAAGATTGCGTACCCGGTCTTCCAGTGTCGCGGCGGGCTTTGAAAACAGCGGACCACGCAGCAGGGTGACCGTTTCGGGGGGCAGGACGGGCATGTTCGGCGGCTCGGCGAGCAGCACCCGACGCACGCTGGGCTTTTCGGTCTTGGCCATGATCCATTGCTTGAAAAAACGGCCTTGTCCGGGCCGGTAACCCAGTGCCTGACGCCTGTTCGCGGGCACGGCGTGGAGTACCGATTCCATAAAGTCGCCGGCTTCATGCAGTTCATTATTGGCGTCGTCACGCACTTCGTATTGGCCGGATTCATCGCGGATCAGCTGCCGAACGGTCGTCGCATCCTCGGCGCCGACGCTGCATCGCAAGGGGCCGTCGAAGCTGCCTTCGCGCACTTCAATGCGCAGCTCGGCGAAGGTGTCGCTGTGCAGCCGCAAGGTATTGAGCACCAGCCTTTCGGTATCCGCCCCCCACTGTGCGTCAGCATAAAAGCCCTCATAGGCGTGGCTGAGGCGTGCTTCGAAGGCGGCTTCGCGAGCCAGGGTTTTCAAGCGCAGCGGCGGGCGCTGTTCTTTTGACAGGCGTTCCAGTTCACCGCCACGGGCCGCGCCCAGCAGTGTTTCGGCCGCGCAGGCCGGCAGCTCCGGTACTGTTTGACGAAGCACACGGATAGGCGGGTTGTCGGAGGTTTGCCCGACCAGGTAAAGCTGATTGAAGATGTCTGTCCTGAGCTCGCCGGCTTCATCAGCCAGCCGATTGCGCAGTGCTTGCACGCGATCACCCTTGGCGACCTGCGGACCGAGCAACGCTTCAAGCTCGGCCTCGTTCAAAAAGTCGACGACGCTTTGCGGTAATTGGCCGCTCATGACATGGGCGAGAGTGGTGGCGAAGGTCTGTTCGTCAGTGGCCTGATCGTTGCCATACTGGTGAAAGGGCCCGGTCAGGTCGGTGTTTTGGTAAACCTTCAGCGCTTTCTCTGCGGGCCAGCCGTCCAGATAGCTCACCAGTGTTTCGAACCAGTAAGAGGCCGGGTCGAGGGCCTGCCCGGCACGGATTTGCCCGATCGCTGTGTCGATCTGCCGGTCAATCTTCAAACGCTGCAGACTGTCCGCAAGTAGCGACGGCGGTGGCGCGTTGTCGATGTACATCCGGCGCAGCGCATCGTCGTCGGTGCCGCTGGCGATGCGCACCCGCTCAAGCTCTGCATCGCTGAAAGCGTCCACGTCATGACCCAGGCGGCGCATTAATGTCGGGCCTTCCCAGTCCTGCGGGGTTTCGCCTTCATGGGTCCAGGCACCCCGGCCATTGGTCTTTAATTCGGGTAAATAGGCATTGGCTCGGCGAGGATGCTTGATGCGGTAGCGACCCTGCTTGACCTGGTGTTGCACGGCGTAATGTTTGCCCTCCAGTGGCAACACGCGTTGCCCCTTGTGCGAATGCAGGCCCTGTTCATCAGGTCGCGAACCGTCCGGCAACGTGAGGTCTGGCTGCTCGTAGGGTTTGAGGTCGGGATGCCACAGTCGGGACTCACCGTTGGGTAACCTCACCGGTTTCATGCCTTCGATCAAGGGCGAAAGCCTCAGGCGCGCGAATTTGCCCAGTTCTGCACCTACCGCAATAGCCGCCAGTTGCAGGATATTCGTCACCACACCGACGATGTGCTCGGCGGCTTCGGTCCATAACCCTTCGGCCATGTCGACGATGGATTCGACCACCTCACTGGTGATCTGGTAGGCGGTATAGACCATCATCAACTCACCCACGAAGGGGACGAACGGCGTGATGACAATCAGCGCGACGTTGAAGATGTCCGAGACAATCTTCTTGAAGTTGTCCCACCAGGCCCAGCGGGCATTGCTGTCGGCATCGGCGGTGGACACGGCGATGTGTCTGGCGTCGTTGAGAATCTTGTTCAGTTTCTGCTGATAGAGATGCGTCCACAGACCGTCGTTGATCAGCTCGGTACGAAAATGCAGGCGGGGGTGAGACACCGGCTCTTCGCGCCATGGCGGACGCTGATCCAGTGGCTCTTTTTTGTGCCAGCGCACCTCGGTCAGGTTCTGCTGGAGTTCGGCGAAAAACAGCCCGCGTTGCTGATGAGGGACGAATTGACTGAAGTATTGACGGTAGGTCATGCCGCTGGACTTGATCAGTTTGTTTTCCCGCAACTGGCGAGTCAGTTCGTTTAAGAAGTCGGGGAGCGACGGGTACGACTTCAGCGGATGTTCGGGGTCTTGCGGTACATAAGCAATCACGTGCTCGGTCTGCCATGTCCGGTCCAGATCCGGGGCGATGAGGACGATGCCGGTCAACGTCGTGTCCAGCATCGACAGTTGGTGAAACCGCAGATGCTTGCCTTTGAGTTTGATATTGCGTTCACCCTCAAGCATCGCCACCACCACGTCACGGGTGTAGGGCCCGATATCGCCGGTCACCACCGCCAGTTGCGCCGCCGCTTTGAATGCTGCTTTCTGACTTCTGACGACTTTTTTCTTCAAGAGCGTTTTGGCAACGACATCTTCGGGCAACAACATGCTTTGCAGGTATTGGGTGTATCGGGCGCCAATATCCAGTTCGCGACACAGCGTCTGGAACTGAGCGATGGACATCTTGTGTTTGATTGGTTTGATGTCGAACA
This sequence comes from Pseudomonas sp. P4_C8, assembly GCF_056401975.1. NCBI lineage: Bacteria > Pseudomonadati > Pseudomonadota > Gammaproteobacteria > Pseudomonadales > Pseudomonadaceae > Pseudomonas > Pseudomonas sp. P4_C8. Next base: position 20,978 of record NZ_JBFUIH010000026.1, read on the forward strand.
GCCCACGTTCATCGGGTTGGCTGATGAAATCCGAATCGGCCTCACAGGTTTCGGAGCGGGCGAAGTTGTGCAGCGCCGCGTCCAGCAGAGAAACAGTTCGGGTGACAACACCTTTTGAAATGTCTATGGCGTACCACGGTTGTTGCTTGGGTAAGTAAAGATGCAGGAATGTTGTTTTGACGTCGTCCTCGACGCCATAGTGTTGCTTGAGTGCGGCACTCAATAAGGGTTCGGCAAATTCATAAACATTCTGCAACTTATCGAACAGCCGGTCGATGCTGTTGTGTTCGGTCCACAGTTTCAGATTGGCATCTTGTAACTGGCTGTGATCGTGCTGTGAGGCGGTTGTTATCCAAGTCGCGGGGCTGATTCGCGCGGAACTTAGTTCCCTGGCTCTTTTTAGTGATGAGCTTTTGAACACGAGAGGGATGCGGCTCTTGATAAGCGCGTAGTGACGGCCACTGTCGCCAAGTGTGTCCAGCTCTTGATCTGCGGTTATACGTCCTTGTAGGTCAGACATTGTTCTAATAAACCTTGAGCGTTAATAGGAGCTTCCAGCCTACCTTTCATCGCTCAAAGTTAAAGTTTGAATAACTGCTGTTAAGTCAGAGTTCGTCCTTGAAAAAACATTGAAATTATCAATGTCGAAAATAATTATGTACCACCTGCGCACACGACCGATTCTGCTAACGCCGCACCACTTCAATCGGCAGGCAACCGGTGTTGCCGGTGGGTTGCAGGTACGGCGTCAGAATCGGCGCCATGCCCTTGAGCACTTGCACCGGCAGCGCGGAAGTGAACGTGAACGATTCGGCCGAGCGACCCGGCACGAAGGCGGTGAGGGTGCCGAAATGGTGATCGCCGATGTAAAACACGAAGGTCGCCGTGCGATTGAGGGATTTGGAGCTGATGACCCGCCCGCCGGAACCAATGGCTGCAATGCGGTTGTCACCGGTGCCGGTCTTGCCGCCCATGGCCAGCGGTTTACCGTCGGGCAGGGTGAAACTGCCGGACACACGTCTCGCCGTACCGGCATCCACCACTTGTGACAAGGCTTCGCGCATGGCCGTGGCGACTTCAGACGGCATGACCCGCTTGCCTACGTCCGGATCATTGATCAATTTGGTTTCGTACGGTGTGTTCGCCGCGAAATGCAGGGTGTCGATGCGCAGTGTCGGCATGCGCACGCCATCGTTGAGAATGGTGCCGATCAACTCGCCCAGCGCCGCCGGACGGTCACCTGAGCTGCCAATAGCGGTGGCCAGCGACGGCACCAAGTGATCAAACGGGTAGCCGACTTGCTGCCAGCGCTGGTGAATGTCGAGGAACGCTTCGATCTCGAGCATGGTGCGAATGCGGCTGTCACGGGCGCCCTTGTGACGGCTTTTGAACAGCCAGCTATAGACTTCCTGGCGTTCGAAATGGCTGGCTTTGACGATCTGGCTCCACTTGGCGTCAGGGTTGTTCAACAGGTAGCCCATCAGCCACAGGTCCAGCGGGTGGACCTTGGCGATGAAGCCCTGATCCGGCAGATCGTAGGCACCGGGGCTGTAGTTTTCGTACAGCCGTTGAAGGCGTTCGTCGGTGAGTTTTTCGGTAGGTTTTCCGGTGGGCTTGGGGCCTTTGAGGTGCGAGCGCACAAAGGTGTTAAAGCTTTCCTGACTGGCTTGCGGCAGCAGATAACGGTGAATCGCCGCCAAGCGAATCGGGGTTGGGCGCAGGCTGTCGAGGAAGGTGTCGAGCCGCGCCTGGGTGTCCTTGTTTTTGTACTTCTTCCAGAACTTCAGCAGGAACGAGGTACCTTCGCGGTCGGCAAAATTGGCCAGGTATTCCTGACGCCGAGGGTCGCGGTCGTCCTTGAGCAGTTCGGCGCTGCTGTTGGGGCCGGAATACGTGGCGTAACGCACCAGGTCGCGCATCAGCCGAATGAACGGCAGGTTGATGGATTCGCGCAGGGCATCGCGCAAGGTGGGGATGCGGCCGTTGTCTTCCTTGCGAAAGTTATGGAAAACGTGCAACCCGCCCCCGGTGAAAAATGCTTCGCCGGGGCTGGCCGAGTATTTGCGATCCAACGCCGCGCCGAGCATGGCCGGCAGGTTGCGGTCTGTGTTCTCGATCAGGTAATCAACGGCCCAGCGGCTCAGGCGGTCCTGGTCAGGGACGTCGATTTTTTTCAGTTCAGGGACCGTCATCCCGGCATATTTATCGTGCAACTCGGCGATGATTTGCAGGTAGGTGGTGAGCACGCGCATTTTTGCAGTAGAGCCCAATTCCAGCTTGCTGCCTTCGTTGATGTCGAACGGCTGGTCGGTGCTGTCGGTCTGAATCCGCACGCGCGCGCCGTCCGGTGTCAGTTCAAACAGGGTGAAGCTGTAGCGCACCTGGGTGGTACTGGTGGGGGTGAGCAGGCGTTCGCCCATCAAGCCGATCTGCGTGGCAAACGCCGGATCGGCCAGATGCTTGAGGTACTCGGTGGCCTTGGATTGCAGGTCGCCTTGCAGGGTGCTGGTGGCAGACAGGTCGAGGCGATCAAGGTCGTACAGCGGACGATTGAGCAACCCGCCCAGGCGGCTGCGCGCCACGCTGATGCCTTTGTTGGTCTCGATCGGCTGAATGGTCGGCTGAGTCTGCCAATCGCGATAAGTAACCTTGCTGGCCAACGCCGCCGCCGCGAAAGGCGCATCGATCACGTTGTTCTGTGCCAGTAGACGGATGTGGCTGTCGGTAAGATCGGCCAGTTCATCACGGCCCTTGGTCAGGTAGTGAGAAGGCCGGCGCTGGGCAATCATCAACGAGAGCATTTCACGCAAAGCCAAACCTTTTGCGGCCAGGGTCTTTGGGTCCGTTTCGGTGCTGGTCAGCGTCTCGTTGGCCTTGTTGAAGTCGGCGCCATACCAGACGCGCAACCCCTCGGCCATGCCATGCACTTCACCGTGGCCCGGCACGGCCGACAGCGGCACACTGTTGAGGTAGTCGCGAACCACATTCTGCCGGGCCTGCAGGGTTTCCGGACCTGCCTGATAGGCCCGCACGGTGGCGGAAATCATCTGCCGGATCTTTTCCGCGCCCGACACCGTCAGGCCATCGGGTGAGTGCCGATACTTTTCAAGCTGTGTCGCCAGGGTACTGCCGCCCGCCGACTGGCCCGGCAGGTGAATCAGTTTGGCCACCTGCGACCACGCGGCCATGCCGAAGCGCGGCCAGTCCACGGCGGGGTTGGCCAACGGTTGCTTGGGGTCGAGCAGAAAGCGGTTCTCGATGAACAACAGGCTATTGATCACCACCGGTGGAATCGATTCAAAGCTTGAATAAAGCTGTTGTGGATACTTGAACTGGTACAGCGGTAACGCGCGGCAATCGGTGATCGACAGGCCGGCCTGGATTTTCTCCGAGTAGGGCACGAAAAGGCCTTTGGCGCTGTAGTCCATCAGCTTTGGAGAGAAACGCGTTTGGGCTGAAATCACGTAGTCGCGCTTGAGTAACCGTGGCAGGAACTCATTCAGTGAGCTGTAGCCCAGTCGCAAATCGAAAGGCCCGGCGCCAGGGTAACGAATGGCATCGCTGGGGCCCGGTTCCAGGGTGTAGCTCAGCGACGCGGCGAATTTGCTGGCTTCCCGTGCCTGAAACTTCGAAGTGCGCATTTCTTTGGCAGCAGCGAGCCCCACGACGATCAGAATGATGAGCAGCAGCAACCAAAACGCCTTCCAGCCGTGTTTGACACGGCTGCTACGGGGTTTTTCAGGTGATGGCGCTTCTTCCACAGGTTCAGTCGGGACCACAGTTTTACTCGTATCGGTTTGCCACAAAGCGCCCATAGTCGATTGATCCATTTACGCAGATTGATCGGACTTGTCTCAAGCTTAGACGGTGGTTGGCGATGGTGAAAAAATTGTGGACAAGGATGTCGTGTATTTTTTCTGGATCCACGCAAGTCCCGTAGCAGCTGCCGAAGGTTCGGGGGGATGATGGCATCGTGGTTGAAGAGGCTTGATCTAGAGCCATTGATCGCTAAATAAGGTCCAGGCAAATGCATGACGATGCACCAATGCTGTGCAATACTCGCCGCCGTTTTCAATTGCGAGTGAAATCAGCTTTAGCCAGTTAAAGCCTCTCCTTGAATCGCGCTTTTGCCGAGAGTTGTGGCTGTAATTTATGGTTTATAGAGTGAAAACGCCTGCGAAAAGCTTTTTATACTGCGCGTCCCGCTGATCCTGAAGGTTTTGTCCTACAGGACGGTTTTGCCCAAAAAGCAAACCGGTTTCAGGCAAGCAATGGCTTATCGGTCAGCGCTTCGACACTCGGTGGTCATATCCAATAACAAGACGAGGATGTCCCCTATGCCAGTCGGCAATCACCTGCCCCACGGCGAGACCGCTCAAGGCGGCCCGCTTAAACGCGAACTCGGCGAACGGCATATTCGCTTGATGGCGCTCGGTGCCTGTATCGGTGTCGGTTTGTTTCTCGGATCGGCCAAGGCCATCGAAATGGCCGGCCCGGCCATCATGCTGTCGTACATCATCGGCGGTCTGGCGATCCTGGTGATCATGCGCGCTCTCGGCGAAATGGCCGTGCACAACCCGGTCGCCGGCTCGTTCAGCCGTTATGCCCAAGACTACCTCGGCCCTTTGGCGGGCTTTCTCACCGGTTGGAACTATTGGTTCCTGTGGCTGGTGACCTGCGTCGCGGAAATTACCGCGGTGGCGGTGTACATGGGCGTCTGGTTCCCTGATGTGCCGCGCTGGATCTGGGCGCTGTCGGCGTTGATCAGCATGGGCACCATCAACCTGATCAACGTAAAAGCCTTCGGTGAATTCGAGTTCTGGTTCGCTCTGATCAAGATTGTCACCATCGTTGCGATGGTCATCGGTGGCATCGGCGTGATCGCGTTCGGCTTTGGCAACGATGGCGTGGCGCTGGGGATTTCCAATCTGTGGACCCACGGTGGCTTCATGCCCAATGGCGTGCAGGGCGTGTTGATGTCCCTACAAATGGTCATGTTCGCCTACCTCGGCGTCGAGATGATCGGCCTGACCGCCGGTGAAGCAAAAAATCCGCAGAAGACCATCCCGGATGCCATCGGCTCGGTGTTCTGGCGGATTCTGCTGTTCTACGTCGGCGCGCTGTTCGTGATCCTGTCGATCTACCCATGGAACGAAATTGGCACCCAGGGCAGTCCGTTTGTGATGACTTTTGAGCGTCTGGGCATCAAAACCGCCGCTGGCATCATCAACTTTGTGGTGATCACTGCCGCGCTGTCGTCCTGCAATGGCGGCATTTTCAGCACCGGGCGCATGCTCTACAGCCTGGCGCAGAATGGCCAGGCCCCGGCCGGTTTCGCCAAGACGTCAAGCAATGGCGTGCCGCGTCGCGCCTTGCTGCTGTCGATGGGGGCGCTGCTGTTGGGCGTGTTGCTCAACTATCTGGTGCCTGAAAAAGTCTTCGTCTGGGTCACCGCCATTGCCACCTTCGGTGCGATCTGGACTTGGGTGATGATCCTGCTGGCCCAGCTCAAATTCCGCAAAGGCCTGAGCGCCAGCGAGCGTGCCGGCCTCAAATACAAAATGTGGCTGTACCCGGTCAGCTCGTACCTGGCGCTGGCGTTCCTGGTGTTGGTGGTCGGCCTGATGGCGTACTTCCCGGACACCCGTGTGGCGCTGTATGTGGGGCCTGCGTTCCTGGTGCTGCTGACGGTGTTGTTCTATGTGTTCAAGCTGCAACCGACCCAAGTGTCGCAAGGTGCGGTACGTTCGGCGTCGTAAAGTGTAAGGCTTGAAATGCAAAAAGCCCCGGTCGAGATGACCGGGGCTTTTTGGTTTTAAGCGACAGCGATGTGCGGTGAGCGATTCAAGTGTTTATTGAACTCCAGCCAGACCCCCAACAACCCCATCAACCCGGCCCCGACCAGCGCGGTAAAGATTTGCATGGCAAATGCATCGCCGGTCAGGGCGTTGATCATATCCGCCAACGGCGCCAGCAACACGCCGAGGCAGAATATTTCCAGCGAATAGCGCCCCATGCGCGAGCATTGCCGGGCCATCCAGTTTTGCGTCCAGCCGGTGTCCGGCAACAGTTTCGCCGTGACGTACGCCAGGGCCAGAAAGTGCAGCAGGCGCACCGGCGACAGATCGGTCTTGCTGATCGGGTACAGCAAGTTATTCAGAAGGGTTGGCATCAGCGCGTCATGTATCTGCGGCCAGCGCCAGGAGACGGTAATCAGCCCGGCAGCCACCACGTAAATCGCCGCACAGACAAACAACGGCTGGCGCAGCAGTGGACGAGCCTCGGCCAACCGTGGCCTTTGCCTGTGAATCGCAGCGGCGCCGCCGAGCACAAACAGCAGTTGCCAGGTAACGGGGTTGAAGTACCACACGCCGTCCTTGATCGCGGCCAGGTTCCAGCCAAATACCGGCGCCAGCAGGTAGACAGTCAACGACACCGCCACCACCGCCCAAGCCTTGCGCACCAGCATCGGCAGTACCAGCGGCAAACCGGCGAGCAACACGATGTACAAAGGCAATGGATCCATCAGGTTCGGTTTGAAGCGCAACAACAACTCATCAGTTAACGCTTGCTGCGGGTTGGTGATGAAGTGGCGCAGGCCCATTTCCTCGACCAGATCGCGGGTTTCCACATGGCTGTTGGCGAAAAACACGATGCCCATCAGCATCGCCAGCAAGAAAATATGCACCACATACAGCACCCAGGCGCGGCGCAGGATTTTCACACAGGCAATCAGATAACCGTCGCGCGCAAGGACTTTGCCGTAGGCCAGGACCGCCGCGTAGCCCGCCAGAAACACAAAGACCTCTGCTGCATCGCTGAAGCCGAAGTTACGCAGGGTAATTTGACCCAAGGGGTTATGGGGCACGTGATCCCAGAAAATGAAGATCAGTGCCAGGCCACGGAAAAAGTCGATTCGGTGATCGCGTTCAGTCGTCATGGCTGCGGGCTCTTGAACGGTGTTGAAATGGGGGCGGCCGGTGCCACAATTAAGTCGCGCGCGGCACATCGGCGGCGCGCAGGGTGCAGGGATTAGCCGGCAATTGCAAAGTGTGGGTATTACGGGATGTCTCAGCGCATTTCCGAAGGGCAACCGCCGGTCTAAAAGCCCGGCAGCTTTGCGATCTCTGACTAGCGTCGGATTCAAAGTTGTATTGGTTGTGGGCGAAATCCCTTGAGGCGCCGACATGAGCATCTGCGATTGGCTCGACAAAGAACGTGGAGGCCGTCAGGTCTGGTTGCTGTTTGTTCTTGCGACGTCACTCTATGTCCTGCCGTTGATCCTCGCGGATTACCCTTACATCGATGACAACTGGCGTTCCCTGGCCGCTGGCATGGGCTGGTCGGAGGAGGGCCGCCTGTTCGCACAATGGTTCTACAACCTGCTGACCTTCAGCGGTGCCGCGCCCAATATCTTCCCGTTGCCGCTATTGATTGCCACGCTGGCCATGAGCGCAGCCCTGACCCGCCTGACGTTCCACTACTTTCCCGAAGCGACGATTGCTCATTGCCTGGTCGTTCTGCCGCTTTGGTACAACCCGTTTTTCCTGCAAAACCTGTCGTACCAATATGACGGGCCGACCATGGCGCTGAGTGTGGTAGCGGTGATTTACGCGATCACGTTCAAAGGCCCCTCGCGCGTTCAGCAACTGATCGTTCCGGCGCTGTTGATTGCGTTGGCCATCGGTCTTTATCAGGTCAGCATCAATGTGTTTTTCGGGCTCTGTTGCCTGGAGCTGCTGCGGGGGGCAAACGACAAGTTATCGTGGCCCGCGTGGTGCCGACTGCTTGGCTGGAAAGTCGCGCAGGTGGTGTTGGCAGGCTTGATCTACGGCGCCACGGCCTTTGCTTACATGAGTCAAAACCGCACCGCGATGTTGAACGGAGCGGCAGCACCACTGCTGCAAGTTGAAATCAATGCAGGCCGGGTGCTGGAAAAAGTCGTGCTGCTGTTTCATGGTGGCTTTACCTGGGTGTTCGCCGCGCTATTGCTGTGCGCCATCGTCGGGGGGGCACGCGTGGGGCAGGGCTTGCTGGCGCGGCAGGACAGGAGGCTGCACAAAACGCTGATGGGGTTGGCGTGTTTGTTGATTCTGCCGGTCCTGGTGTTCCTGGTGCCCGGTGCTTCACTGTTTTTTCGTGACTTCAATGAAGGCGCCCGAACCTTGATGGGCTTTGGTGTCGTGCTGGTGTTGCTGTTCTATCTCAGTCATCGGGCTCTGGCATCGTTGCACGGAAAACTGCCGTTGCTGTTGCTCATCCCGCTGTTGGCGATGCTCTCGCTGTCCTTCGCTTACGGGCGCGTGCTGACCCTGCAAAAAACCTTCGCGACCAACGCGCTGTATGCCTTGAGTGCCGACATCGCCTCGCGCCCCGCATTGCGCGATGCCAAGCGCATTTACTTGTCGGTGACTTACTCGGATCACTGGTTAGTTGCCGCCGCAGGGTCGTTCAAGCAGATGCCGGTTTTGCACTATTTGCTGAACACCGACTACTACATGCTCGCGGAAAATCTGCCGAAAACCGGCATCACCAATGTGGTCCGGGAAAAGGAGCGGCGCAACGCGACACGAGTGGGTTATCAGGGGTATCCGCCGCTGGTGGACAGCCAGTTTTATCGCATTTATCTGCTGGGGGATTACGGCTTTATCGTCATGAAAGAACCCGTCCCGGTGAAAGTGTTGCAATGGTGAACAGGCATGACCTTTGATCTGAAATGCCGCTCTACCTGTTATTTATGACAGTAGACGCGCACCTGCCCTGACTTTAGGTTGAAACCCACCTGAAGCAGCAACAGGCAAGAGCACGGACATGAAAGCCTTATGGAAAGAATTCTCCACCTATGCGGTTGTTGGCGTGGCCAATACGCTGATTCATTGGCAGCTGTTTTACATCCTCACCACCGCCGCTGAATGGAGTCAGGCCGCCAGCAACGTTTCGGCGTTCTGTGTAGCGGCGACGTTCTCCTTTTATGTGCACGCGCTGTACACATTCGACGCCAAAGAATCGGTCCTTAGATATTTGGGGTATGTCGGTGTCATGGGCGTGCTGAGTTTTGTGTTCGGACACTATGCCGACGTCTGGAAACTCCACGGTTTGGTGACCGTCGCGTCGTTCTCGCTGTTGAGTCTGGTCTGCGGGTTCTTCTTTTCGCGATTTTTCTTGTTCAGCGAGCGTGAGGCGTGAAGGTTTCGCGCTGCTCCGGGGAGGTGGCGGCGCTGTTTGTGGTGGTGGCGATCGCGTTATTCGTGAGATTTCACGCCATCACCACGCCGGCCGTCTGGTACGACGAAGCCTATAGCCTGCTGCTCGCCGAGCGGTCGCCCGCGGATATCTGGTCCACCACGGCTCGGGACGTTCATCCACCGCTTTACTACGTGTTGCTGCATTACTGGATGCTGATGTTCGGTAATGGCGTCCTGGCTGCTCGATCGCTGAGTGCCCTGGCTGACGTCGGTACGTTGTTGCTGTGCATCAAGCTGATGAGTCTGGTGTCGACGCGAAGGGCGACCTGGATGGCGGCTTTGTTGTTTGCGTTGCTGCCGATATCGGTTCGCTACAGTCAGGAAATCAGGATGTATACCCTGATTGGTTTTTGGCTGATGGGCGCTACGGTGGCGTTGGTGTGTTGGGTCAATTCACCGCAGCAAAAGCGTTTTGCGGTCATTTATGTGCTGCTGATGACGGCCGCTTTCTATACGCATTATTTCTCCGCACTGTGTGTATTGGTGCATTGGTTTTTTTGGTGGCTATCGCGTGGTTTATCCGTTCGTGCATGGATAGGGGCCAATGCTGCCATTCTCTTTTTGTACCTGCCGTGGTTACCCCATTTCATTGATCAACTGCTGCAAAGAAATGGGCTCGATTGGATACCGCCCCTTACATGGGAAGTCGCCCTGACAGTCGTTTGGTCATTCATGGTAATGAGTGATGAGCCGGCGTCTTTAGGTTGGCGTTTGGTGCCGACGGTGTTGATCGTTGCTTTCGCAATATTTGTTGTGTCGAAAGACCGGAGTAAACAGCACTACAGCGCGCTGCTGGTGAGTTACTTTTTCGTACCGGTATTAACTGTTTTTCTGCTGTCGCAAATCTTCCCCATTTTCATCCATCGGTATCTATTGTTTGCTGCTGTCGGACTGCCAATTATCATTGCTGTCGCGCTGGATGGTTGGGAGTGGCGAGATAGAATTTTAGCCCCATCGGCTTTTCTTCTTGTTGTCGCCGTACAAACGTATGGGGTGATGGCTGTTTATGAACAATCTGATGAGATTAGCGGTGCTGCTTTTCGCCGCGAGGGCAAGCTGGACGTGCTAGCGGCAAGGATCGCTCGCGAGGCTCGCCCGGATGACGAAATCGTGGTCGAAGGATTATTTTGGTACTTGCCGTTCATGTACTACAATACAACGGGCATCCAGCCGAAGATGTACGTTGTGAAATCGACCGGCGTGCCCTGCGACACCTACGGTTTTGGTGGTTGTGCGTTAGTCCCCGGGCGAGTAGAGGGCACCGCATTCATGGATTTTTCGGCCATGAAGCCGAAGGCGAGAAGGGTCTGGTGGGTAACGGGTCAATCCGATCCTGAACACAGCCGTTTATTTCCAAACGACTGGATACATGTTCTAACGCTCAGGGGAGGAGAAAGCGAGGCCCGCTTGTTCGTCCTGGACGGCGCTCCAACTCCCCATGAAATCGTTTTTCAGCCGTTATTTACGCAGCAACTCCCTCGTTAGGCTCAAAACTGTCCGCCCGAGCCATCTGCCACATCCGCGAGTAAAACTCCCCATTTACTTCCCCGGTAAGCAACTCCCCCGGTTTCAGGAACACATGCAACTGCGAGAACAGCTTGATCTCGGTCGCCGACATGCGCCGCACCAAGTGTTTGGCCGACAGCTGTGAAGGGTGGTCGAGGCCCGCCGCCGCGAGCATTTCGGCCAGGGCTTTAAGCGTATTGCGATGAAAGTTGAACACCCGCTGGGCCTTGTCCGGTACCACCAGCGCGCGTTGACGCAAGGTGTCCTGAGTCGCCACACCGGTAGGGCATTTGTTGGTGTGGCAGCTTTGCGACTGGATGCAGCCGATAGCGAACATGAAGCCGCGCGCCGAGTTGGCCCAGTCGGCACCGATGGCCAGGACGCTGGCGATGTCGAAGGCGCTGACGATCTTGCCGCTGGCGCCGAGTTTGATTTTGTCCCGCAGGTTCAAGCCGACCAGCGTGTTGTGCACGAACAACAAACCTTCGCGCATCGGCACGCCGATGTGGTCGGTGAACTCCACTGGCGCGGCTCCGGTGCCGCCTTCCTTGCCGTCGACGACGATGAAGTCCGGGAGGATGCCGGTTTCCAGCATGGCCTTGGCGATGCCCATGAATTCCCACGGGTGGCCAAGGCAGAACTTGAAGCCCACCGGTTTGCCGCCGGACAGTTCACGCAGTTGCTGGATGAAATGCATCAGTTCGATTGGCGTGGAAAACGCGCTGTGCCGCGACGGCGAGATGCAGTCTTCGCCCATCATGATGCCGCGGGTTTCAGCGATTTCCTTGGTGACTTTGTGCTTGGGCAGAATCCCGCCATGGCCGGGTTTAGCACCTTGGGACATCTTGATTTCGATCATGCGAACTTGCGGCGTTTGTGCCTGGGCGGCGAAACGTTCCGGGTCGAATTGGCCGTCAGCGGTACGGCAGCCAAAGTAACCGCTGCCGAGTTCCCAGGTCAGGTCGCCGCCGTTTTCCCGATGGTAAGCGCTGATGCTGCCTTCACCGGTGTCATGGGCAAAGTTGCCGAGCTTGGCGCCCTGGTTCAAGGCGCGAATCGCGTTGGCGCTGAGCGAGCCGAAACTCATGGCCGATATGTTGAACACCGACGCCGAGTACGGCTGGGTACATTGCGGGCCGCCGACCATCACGCGGAACGCGCTCGGATCACTCAACGGCGCCGGACGCATCGAGTGGCCGATGAACTCGAAGCCCGACTGATACACATCGATCAACGTGCCGAAGGGTTTGTCGGCGCTTTCGTTTTTGGCGCGCGAATAGACAAGCGAACGCTGGGCCCGAGAGAAGGGCAGGGCGTCGCTGTCGGATTCGAGCAGGTACTGGCGGATTTCCGGGCGAATGCCTTCCACCAGATAACGAATATTGCCCAGGATCGGGTAGTTGCGGCGCACCGCGTGCGGGCTTTGCAGCAGATCGAACAGGCCGATCAGGCTGAGCACGCCCGTGACGGCAGTGATCGGCCAGAGCCAGTCGTATTGCACAAAGGGCAGGCTGGCGAGGGTGAAGATCACGCAAGCGGCAAAGAAGGCGTAGCGGCTCAGGAGTGACAGGCTCATACGGTTTCCTTGGGTTCGGACTCAATAATTTCAACACAGCAGGTGCATGGACACAGAGATCCCTGTGGGAGTGAGCCTGCTCGCGATTGCGGTTGTTCAGTCGACATCAATGCTGAATGAAAGACCGCCATCGCGAGCAGGCTCACTCCCACAGTAAAAAGCAATCCGCGTTGTAGTCAGGCATTCTGCGCCTGCAGAAAAATCGAAAACAGCTCGGACTGGGATTTGATCCCCAGCTTGCTGTACATGTGTTTCTTATGGACTTTCACGTTTTCCACGGAGATTTCCAGCTTACGGGCGATTTCTTTGCTGGAGCAACCGCTGAGCATCAATTGCCCGACGTCCAGTTCCCGGGCGGTCAGTTGCGCGCCTTTGAGTTGTTGCACCGATGCTTCCAACTGCACGCGCCAGTCAGGCTGCGGTGGCGATGGCGCCAGGGCCACGACTTCGTTGATTTCATAGGGCAGGCGTTGGCGCAAGAGGCCCAGCACCCACGGCTGGATCAGCGACAACAAGGCAATCTGCTGGCCACTGAACCGCTGCTTGCTGCCCAGCGACAGGCAGAGCGTGCGGTCGCCTTCGAGCTGGCAATTGAACTGGATTTCATCGGCGACCACATCCAGACGAAAGTAGCGCTGGTAATACTCGGTCAGCTCGAAGTGTTCCGGCGCCACTTCCGACAGGCGATAGAGGCCGGTGCGTGATTGCTCGCAGCACGCGATGTAGAACGGGTCCAACAGATACAAACCGCGCAGGTAGTCCTGAAACAGCTGATCCGGGCTGCCGTCCTCGCCCGGGCATTCGGCGAACACTTGCGGGTGCTGGTCGGCGCTGAAAAGCAGGGCCACCAGCTGTCGAAGGTCACATACTGATCCAGCAGGCGCACCAGCTGCGTCCAGAAATTTGGCTTGTCCAGGGCGTCGATCAGTTGCCCGACCGAGCGGTGCCAAGCGATGTCGTCCCGCGAAAGTGTCATGCCTCTACCCCTATCGGGTTACCCCAGCGGTTCGCGTCTGCTGTTCGCCATGGGCCGCGACGGCGTGCCGCCGAAATCGTTTTTCGGCACCTTGCACGAACGCTTCGGCGCGTTCCTCGCCTTCAGCCTGGTCAACCTGTCGATGATCTTTCACTACTGGATCGGCGGCGAGAAAAAAGTCCCGCGTGAACTGGTGTTGCTCCTGGTGTTCCCGTTCATCGGCTTGGTGGCGGATTTCACGGTTACCTGCCCTTTTTTGTTTCAGGCTTGAACGGAGTGGGATGTCGGTGGCTTTTTTTCTTGGTGTTTTTGCTTGTCCCGAGGGAGGGCGTTAATGCAGTAGTTGACGTGGTAAAAGGTGAACAGTACGGAGTAGACACGATTCATGCGTAATTCGAAGTTGTGTTCAGTCAAGGCGTAAGCCCTGAGCGCTCGACGTACGCGAAAGCACCATGCAACAGAGACAAACCAGGCAACTACAGTTAGCAAGATACCCAAAAATATAAACGCCAAATGAGGAATGAGGCTGAACAGCCCGCCGATACCGCACATGCCCAGATACACAATCAGGAACGTTGTGGTCATGGTCTTGATACGAGTGACGACCTCAACCGCCGCGGCGGTCTTATACATCCAGATATTTGAATACAATCCCATCGTCACCACCGTTAACAGAATGAGATGAAACGTCTTGAGATTGTTCTGTTTTTTGAGCGTCGAGATATCGGACATGCAACATGTTCCTTGCGAGGCGAGGTAGGCGAATGACGGCTGAATAGCTGCCGAACACGCTACCAAAACCCCGCGTGGGAAATTTCCGAGCTAGTGCGTGGATAGATCCTCTTGTTCAAGCGATTCGAGTGTCAGAACTTGTAGTGTTCGTCGGATGACGAGCACCCAGCGAGCATGGGATCCTTGCAGCTTTCACCCAAGGCCCATTCCGATCCATGACTCATCCATCCGCTGATTCGCCACGCCTCATCCGCATCGCCGCCGCCCTGTTGATCGGTCCCGACGGCCGCACATTGCTGGTGCGCAAGCGCGGCACTCAAGCCTTCATGCAGCCGGGCGGCAAGATCGAAGCCCATGAACAACCGGTACACGCGCTGGCCCGAGAGCTGGAAGAAGAGCTGGGTCTGATCATCGATCCTGCGCACGCCAGCTACCTCGGGCAATTCTCGGCACCGGCCGCCAACGAGCCGGGATTTGTCGTACACGCCGAACTGTTTTTGCTGACTATCGATGCCGACGTTACCCCGGCGGCGGAGATCGAAGAAGTGATCTGGATCGACCCGGTCACCGATGGCGATGTTACGCTGGCGCCATTGACACGGGACCTGATCCTGCCGTTTTATCGAGCATCGCTGACCGAACCTGCCTAATCATTACCGGACGAAGGATTGCCCATGATTCCGCTTCAAGACCTGCTGATTTTCGCCGCCGCCGCGTTGCTGATGGTGCTGACGCCGGGGCCGAACATGATCTACCTGATCTCCCGTTCAATCTGTCAGGGGCGCAAGGCCGGCGTGACGTCATTGCTGGGCGTGGTCGCGGGGTTCTTTGTCCATTTGTTCGCCGCCGCTGCCGGTTTGACCGCAGTGTTCCTGGCGGTGCCGATGGCCTATGAAGTCTTGAAATGGGCCGGGGCGTTGTACCTGGTGTGGCTGGCCTGGCAGGCGGTCAAGCCCGGTGCGCGTTCACCGTTCGAGGCGCAGCAGTTGCCGCCGGACTCGTCGCGCAAACTGATCACCATGGGGTTTCTCACCAGTGCGTTGAACCCCAAGATTGCGGTGTTTTACCTGTCGGTGTTTCCGCAGTTCATCAACCCTGAACACGGCTCGGTATTCAGCCAAAGCCTCATCCTTGGCCTGACGCAGATCAGTGTCAGCTTCTGCGTCAATCTGCTGATCGCGTTGTTCGCGGCGGGCATCGCCTCGTGGTTCGTCAACAACCCGGCCTGGCTGGCGGTGCAGCGTTATTTCATGAGTTTTGTGTTGGCGGCACTGGCGGTGCGGCTGATGCTTGAGCAACGCAGGATGGTGTGAACATGTGGATTGAACGGCTCGATGCCAGTCATGCCCTGGCTTACCGGGAATTGATGCTCGAAGCCTACGACTTGCATCCGCAGGCTTTTACTTCAAGTGTGCGAGAACGCGCTGCAATGCCGCTGAGTTGGTGGGAAAAGCGCCTGACCAGCAAGCTGGATGCGGTGTTTGGGGCGTTTGAAGAAGGCCGGCTGGCGGGCATTGTCGGGTTGGCATTTGAACCGCGAGAAAAGGCCCGGCACAAGGCGAGGCTGTTTGGCCTGTACGTGTCGGGCACGGTTCGCCAGCGCGGGTTGGGGCATGAGTTGGTGCAAGCGGTGTTGGCCGAGGCGCGCAATCATCCGGCGCTGAAGGTCATTCAACTGACTGTTACTGCCGGCAACGAGGCAGCATTCAACCTGTACCAGCGCTGCGGCTTCATTCAGTTCGGCCTGGAACCACTGGCGGTGCGGGTGGGCGAAGACTACTTCGACAAAATCCATATGTGGCGAGAAATCTAAACCCACCGCTATCCCCTGTAGGATCGCCGCACCGCCGCTCCTACAGGGGACTGTGTTCCTAGCGGACTGCGCTGACGCCATCCAGTGTCGAGAACGACGTGTCTTTCGCCGTCAGCAAGAAATCGCGCATATACGGCGCATCCAGCATGTCTGCGCGAATCCCCGCGTACAGCGTCGCAAACAAACCTTTCTCGCCCAGCCGCTTGGCCTTCACGTAACCCCGCGAGCTGTATTCATGCAGCGCCCAATGCGGCATGCCGCACACGCCGCGACCGCTGGCCACCAGTTGCATCATCATCACCGTCAGCTCCGAGGTGCGAACCTGCGCCGGTTCGATATCGGCCGGTTCCAGGAAGCGGGTGAAGATGTCTAGCCGATCACGTTCCACCGGGTAGGTGATCAAGGTTTCCGTGAGCAAGTCTTCCGGCACGATGTACGCCTTGCTCGCCAACCGGTGCTGGTTGGCCACCGCCAGCATGGCTTCATAGGTGAACAGCGGCACGTAGGTGATCCCGGCGATTTCCAGCGGATCAGAGGTCACCACCAGATCCAGATCGCCACGGGCCAGCGCCGGCAGTGGCGCAAAGGAAAAACCGGAGGCCAGGTCGAGTTCGACTTCCGGCCAGGCATCGCGGAACTGGTCGATGGTCGGCATCAGCCACTGGAAGCAACTGTGGCACTCGATCGCCATGTGCAAGCGTCCGGCCGTACCGCCCGCCAACCGCGCGATATCGCGCTCGGCGCCGCGCAGCAGCGGCAGGGTGGCGTCGGCCAGTTGCAGCAGACGCAAACCGGCACTGGTGAAGCGCACCGGTTTGGTCTTGCGCACGAACAGCGGCATGCCCATGCGCTCCTCCAGTTCCTTGAACTGGTGGGACAGGGCCGATTGCGTCAGGTGCAGCCGGTCGGCGGCATCGACCAGGCTGTCGGCTTCGCGCAAGGCGTGCAGGGTCTTGAGGTGGCGGATTTCAAGCACCGGAGGTCTCCATGAGGAAAACTTGTGATCAACACGAAAAGGTTGAGTTTGTCTCATGATGGGTTGGCTGTCGACAATAGCGCCATGTTTTACAGCATCTTTTATAGAGAGAACTCATCATGGCGCTGGCCCACACACTTGGTTTCCCACGCATCGGCGCGGACCGCGAACTGAAAAAAGCCCTCGAAGCCTATTGGAAGGGCGACCTCGATCAGGACGCGCTGAACCGTGTCGGCCGCCAATTGCGTGCCACCCGCTGGCAATTGCAGAAAGACGCCGGCATCGACCTGCTGCCGGTCGGTGACTTCGCCTGGTACGACCAGGTGCTGACCCATTCCCTGACGTTCGGCGTGATCCCCGAGCGTTTCGACAGCGCCAAAAATGCCAACGGCCTGCCGACCCTCGACACGCTGTTTGCCATGGCCCGAGGCGCTACCGCGACCTGCTGCGGCGGCGAACACGGCAAAGCGCAATACGCCCAGGAACTGACCAAGTGGTTCGACACCAACTACCACTACCTGGTCCCGGAATTCACCGCAGACCAACCGTTCAAACTGAGCTGGGAACAGCTTTTCGACGAAGTCGACGAGGCCAAGGCTCTCGGCCATAACGTCAAACCGGTGATCATCGGCCCGCTGACTTACCTGTGGCTGGGCAAAGCCAAAGGCAACGACTTCGACAAACTCGACCTGCTGGAACGCCTGCTGCCGGTGTACAACGAGATCCTCACGCGCCTCGCCGCTCAAGGCGTGGAATGGGTGCAGATCGACGAACCGATCCTGACCCTCGACCTGCCGCAAGCCTGGAAAAACGCCTTCGAACGGGCCTATCACATCCTTCAATATTCGCCGCTGAAAAAACTGGTGGCGACCTACTTCAGCGGTCTGGAAGACAACCTCGGCCTGGCCGTTGGCCTACCGGTGCAAGGCCTGCACATCGACGCGGTGCGTGCGCCGGATCAACTCGGCCAGGTGCTGGATCGGCTGCCGACCTACAAGATTCTCTCGGTCGGTTTGGTCAATGGTCGCAACGTTTGGCGCTGTGAACTGGAGCAAGTATTGGCGCAACTGCAACCGGCCCAAGAACGTTTTGGCGACAACCTGTGGGTCAGCAGTTCCTGTTCGCTGCTGCACAGCCCGGTGGACCTGGAACGTGAAGACAAACTCGACCCGGAACTGAAAAGCTGGCTGGCCTTTGCCGTGCAGAAGTGTGGCGAAATCGCCGTGTTGCGCGACGCCTTGAACGACCGGCAATCGCCAAAAGTGCAAGCCGCACTGGCCGAAAGTCGGGCGATTCAGGTCAACCGCGCCGAGTCGCCGCGTATCCATAAAGCCGATGTGCAGGCGCGTATTGCCGCCATCGGCGCAACGGACAGCCAACGTCATTCGCCGTTTGCCCAGCGCATCGAGCAGCAGCGTGCACGCTTGAAACTGCCAGCGTTCCCGACCACCACCATCGGTTCATTTCCGCAGACCGGTTCAATCCGTCTGGCGCGTCAGGCGTTCAAGCAAGGCAAGCTGTCGGCCAACGATTACACCGACGCCATGCACAGCGAAATCCGCCACGCCGTGCAAATACAGGAGCGCCTGGGACTGGACGTGCTGGTGCACGGTGAAGCCGAACGCAATGACATGGTCGAATACTTCGCCGAGCAGTTGGACGGCTACCTGTTCACCCGTTTCGGCTGGGTGCAGAGCTACGGTTCGCGCTGCGTGAAACCGGCGATTATCTACGGCGACCTCAGCCGCCCGAAGGCGATGACCGTCGACTGGATCACGTATGCACAGGGCCTGACCGACAAGGTCATGAAAGGCATGCTTACGGGGCCCGTGACCATGTTGATGTGGTCGTTCCCGCGCGAAGACGTGTCGCGCAAAATCCAGGCGCAACAATTGGCGCTGGCCCTGCGTGACGAAGTGGTCGACCTCGAAAACGCGGGCATCAAAATCGTCCAGATTGACGAAGCCGCGTTCCGTGAAGGCTTGCCACTGCGCCGGGCGCAATGGCAGGAGTATCTGGACTGGGCGGTGGAAGCGTTCCGCTTGAGCGCCAGCGGTGTGCGTGACGAAACCCAGATCCACACCCACATGTGCTACAGCGAATTCAACGACGTGATCGAGTCCATCGCGGCCATGGACGCCGACGTCATCACCATCGAAACCTCGCGCTCGGACATGGAATTGCTGGAGGCCTTTGAAGCGTTCGACTACCCGAATGACATTGGGCCGGGGGTCTACGACATCCACTCGCCACGGGTGCCGGACACGGGCGAGATGGTCAAGCTGATGAGCAAAGCCGTGAAGCGGATTCCGGCCGAGCGCTTGTGGGTGAACCCCGATTGCGGATTGAAAACCCGGGCGTGGCCGGAGACTGAAGCGGCGTTGGTGAATATGGTGGCGGCAGCACGGCAGTTGCGTAGTCAGCTGGCATAGGGTGCCTGAAGCGGGAGCGGAAAAACCGCTCCCGTTTTACGTTCTAAGCCGGGTTGAAATGTTTAAGCGCTACGGATTTCTTGCCGATGTCGGCGTATGGAAGGTTGGCATTTTCAGCGTGCGTCAGAAACCGGTGCTCTGGCAGTTTCAGATGGGCCTTTTCGAACTCTGCAAATGCAGGTGCTGCCCTGGCGTAGTGAAAATGGGCATACCACATCACCTTGGGCGGTGTTTGCGTCAGGTCTCGTACCTCGTATTCCTGCAGGTAGTCGGTTCGTCCGTCCGGCCGTTTACCCAGGTTTTCCATCGGCTTTTGCTTATGGATATCGACGATTTTCCTCTCCCCGAAATTTTGCTGCATGAGGTAATCCAGCATTCCATCGGTCGGGTTTCGACTGTTCATCGAGTACTCGATACGCAGCACCCGTGCGGTATGGGTCAGTTCGGTGGCTTTGTCACGTAGCTGCTGGATGAGCGCGTGACCGGGTTGAAGATCTTCGATCGCCAGGGCTCGCCGGCCGAGTTCGGCGGCCTCGCTGAACATCATGTGTTCTAGATCAACGGGCAGCATGTCCTGCCGGGCATAGGCCTCGACGCGGGTCTTGTACGCCGCCTGAGCACCGAGTCGGCTACGGGCATCGGCCGTTAACGCTCCAAGGTCTTGGTGAATGGGGTGAGAGCCCTGTTCCTGAGGATTTAGAAGGCGAAACTTGCCATTTGAGCCTTGTTCCCAAACCTCTTCGAAACCGCGATGTCCCGTCAGTGAGTATTGGCGTTTTTGGGTCGTCGGTTCCCAGCGTTCCTCCCCGATCAGCAATTGATCGTCTTCGGTGGTGAACACTTTTTTGCCGCGTTGCCCGGCCGTGGACGCTGGCGCTGGCTGATCGATAGCCTTGCGTGCCCGTTCGGCGATTTTCTCGATACCCTCCAGCAGTGGCCCCACGGCCTCCAGATGAAAGTGCTGGGGATAGCTGGCGGTCCAGGCATTCATGTTGCGGCGAAATTCCCCGTAGAGATCGAGGCACTCCTGCAGTATTCGATTGCGCTGGGCGCGGGTGGCGCTCACTTCCGGCAGGCTGTGTTGGGTGAACAAGGCGCGATCGACTTTGGTCCGAAGCGATTGTGCCCGTGCTTGCAGGTAGAACCAGGAAACATCGTTGGTGCTGTCGTAGCGTTTGACGATCTCCAGCAGGTGACTCGTTTTCAAGTACAGCTGATTGGCCTCGTTGAGCTTCGCGTTCAAGTCCACGAAGGCGCGGCTCAAGACTGTTTTGGTCGGTTTGTCAGTAATGCGCGGGTACCACAGGTTGAGGTCGCGCATGTGGGCATCGATCGCGTCGAACTCGCGCATATTCTCCAGGCGCAGCTTTCTGACGTCCTCCAGAATACGCAAACGCTCGCCCAGTGCCTCGGCAGGCAGTGCGTCCAACTGGTCCAGAAGATCGTCGATCCTGTCCGTCAGGGCCAGTGCCCGTTGACTGGCCAGGACCACCCGTTGTTTGGCCCGATCAGCCACTAACAAGGCGTCATTACTTTGTATTTCCTTGAGCACGCGTACTTTGTTGCCGCGCGTCATGGGGAGCAGATCAGCCAGCGTTTGGTAATGCTTGCTGCCCAGTTCCATGTCCTTGATGCACGCCGCTTCCAGTGCCGGTGTCAGCGCCGGACGAAGGTTTTCGGGGCTGGTGTTGTACGTTTCCATCAGGGCGGTGGTCCGCGTGATCTGGGCGTCGATCAGCGGGGCCATGGCATCGGCGGCTTCGGTCAGCGCTTGCTGGCGGCGCAAGGTCTGGTCGGTCCACCAGCGCGGCAGGCGTTCGCGAATGGCGGCCGGCCAGAGCGGGTCAAGGCCGTCTGCCAAGTGCCCGAGCACACCACCGCCACCCAGCCCGCCGCCCTCGAAGGTCACCCCGTAGACACCGAAGTAAGTGTCCCAATGGCCCGCCTCATCGAGGCCGACCGGTTGCTTGTAGGTTTTTTGTGAAGTACCGAAAAGTCGCCAGTTGCGTGAGTCGCTGCTGCGTTCAATTTGGTAGATGCGTCCCTGGCGAACGATAAAGTCACCGTCGGGATGCCGGTAGACATTGCGGTCAATCCCATGGGTAGCCGGTTCCAGGCCGGCCAGGGAAATCGGTTTTTCGTATGCGTACCCGGCGAAGCGCTGGACAGCATGCCGGGCCCGGCGTTTCGACGGCGATTGCAACGCCCCGGCGTTTTTACCCAATGCACCGAGTTGACGAATACGCGTCAGTGAGCGAGCGCCCTTCACTGTCCTGGCACCGACGGAAGCGCCCGGAAGAATGTCCATGGCGGCATCGATCAGTGACAACAACACCGATTCAATCTCCGTCAGACCATCGCCTACATCACCGCGCAACAGGGCCGCGACGGCGTGGTTGGCGCTGTTCCAGGCATCGTAGAGCGCGACACCCGCGCCGACAAAGGGCACCATTCCCAAGGCCATTTTTATGTAGTTGAACGCCCTCGGCCCGTTGAGCGCATAGCGTTCCTGATACAAGGCATCGTTGGAACGGGAGGTGCCGCGATGCGCTTCGATCAGGCGTCCCATATGCGCATCGAGCAGATGGGACGACAGCGACGTTGTTTTCGGCCAGGGCAAGCCGACCCCGATCATCGCGTCGAAATGCTTGAGCACGGCCTGGTTGATGCGGCTTGCATGGGCTCGCACGTTACCGATCAAGGCACGTCCGGCCAGATAACTGACCATCTCGCTGCGCAGGCACAGATTGAACAAGGCCCGGCGAGCAACCTCCAGATTGTCGTAGCGGCGCAGGAACTGACCGTCGGGGCTGTCAGGCAGATAAAGCAGGGTCACGCCGCTGACCTGCTCTTCAACGAACGTCACCCCTGACAACGTGGTGGGGCCTTCGTTGGGAGTGTCCTTGCCACCGGCGCTCAGGTAGGCCGGCCGGAGCACGATGCGCTTGCCCGCAACGTTCCAGGCTGGCGGCGTATCGGACGTAATAGCGATGCTCAACACCTGCCATTCGTTCTGATTGATCTGCTTTTGCAGGCGCGCGCAGGTCCCCTGCAACTGGAGCATCAGGCGCCAGGGCTCGATCAGGCATTCACGCCGGTGTTCCTTGATGAACGCGGTCTCGCTGGCCGAGCCCATGAAGGCGTCGCGAATCAGGTTTTCGTAGGCTTGGGGCAGATCCAGTTCAGGCAGCACCTTGCGCAGCCAGGGCAGGGTGATACCGCTTGCCAGCGCCCGGCGTTCGGTTTCATCCGACGCCGTGACTTCAAGCCGCATAAAACCCAGTCGCAGTGAAAGGGGTTCCAGCTGCATCGCGGGTGTGTTGGCGATATTGAGCTGGGCGAGTGCTTCGAGTGAGATTTTGCTGCGGGTTGCACTGGGCACTGCGACGAGTTTCTGCGGGGTTCCCGGGGCGGCGCCACCGGACAGTTGTTTTTGCAACGTAACCGCGTCGGGCAGATCAAGCTGCACGGCAAAATGCCCGTTGAGCGCGAAGTCTTTTCGCAGACGCGCCTGCACATGCTGGCGGGTGAAATCGTCACGCGGTGGCAGGGCGATTTCCAGTTGTGCATGACTGCGGCGCATGGCCAGGAGGTAAGCCTCCACCAAACCCTTGAGTTCAGCGCGCTCGGACGCCGATAAGGTGACCAGCCAATCGGGCAACAGGGAGAATAGTTTCGCGCTGCGGCTTTGTTCCAGCAGGTGTGCAAAGGCCAGGTTTCTGGCGGCCGGCACCGGGACTTGCAGGGTCGCCAGTGTTTGTTTGCGTAGCGTTTCCAGTGGGTCTGCATGTTGGCGCAGGTGCGCGGCTTGTTCTTCGAAGTGGCTGGTCTGTTTATCGAGGCTGTCATGCAGCGGGTCGGTGACGATTTTTTTCAGCTGCAAGGCCAGCACCCTGTCTTGGTCCTGGATCTTGAACAGCTGTTGTTCCAGTTCCGTGCGATTGGCAAACCGTTGCAAGCCACCGCCTAAACCTGGCCAGTACAGCAAGAGGCTGTGCGGCGATGGCGTATCTCGGGTGATGACGAAGGGACCGTTGAGTGCCTGGGTGGTGATGCCGCCATTGGGCCCGGTCATCGACAGCGTCAGGTTGGCCGCGATGATGGTTGCGTCGCGATCGGCCGCCAGCGGCGTATCCAGCACCGCCTTGATCAAACTGAACTCATCGCTGTCGAGCTGCTTGAGCGCCAACTGAAGTTGGGCCTCGGCGCGCAGGCCATCCTTGTGCGCTTGATAGAGCGCGCTGAACTCGCGGTTGATGGTCGCAAAGTCGAGGACACGGGACCTGTAAAGCAGGGCGGAGGCAGCCGTATCAGCGGCATGCTCTGCTGTCTCCAGCGCCTGCATTGCCTCTTTGAATGACTGTTGACGCTCGCTGTCGAGCTCGTCGCCCAACAGCGCTTCGAGCGCATCGCGCTGCCGGTTCAGTGAGGCCTGGCGCTGGGGCCAGGGAATGTCGGCAAACAGGTTGTCGAACAGCGGTTGTTCGTCCTCATCCTCAGCCGGGTTGTCTGGCAGCGGGATTTCAAGCTCTGGAGGCGACGCGAAAACGACGGCGTTCGCGTACTGCGGGCGTAAAAGCAGCTCAGTGATACCGAACGTGAGCGGCTGAGCCTTCGCGGTGTATTCAAAGCGCACGTCATCGTCGGGCAAACCTTGGGGAACAAGGGATTGTCGAGACAACCAGTCTTCCATGTCACGGCGCTGATTGAAGAACTGAATGGGAACCGGCCGGCCCGGCAGATACAGCCACTGTGCGGCGGGTTGCCGATCGCCCACGCGGATGACCCAGGCGGCGGGGATTTTCAGGGTACCGCTGTCGCTCAACACCAGGGTCAACTGTTCGGTGTGGATGGGTTGATCGTCCAGGCGCAGGCCTGAGACGGGTGGGGCCAGTACCAACAATAGCGGCTGCAACTGTTCCGTGGTCAGGGTTCGGCGAGCGAAGGCCACTTGGGCGCAGGCCTCGAAGTGACAGCGGTACAACTGACCCACCCGCTCGCGTCGCGACACCGGCGCACCGGGTGCCCGGGCATCCCAATAGGCGTTCCAACGTTCGTTGAGCGAGGGTTCAGGACGGTGACCTTTCAACGGTGCGGCGGCAAACAACGCCTGCAAACCCTGGCTGCACTCGCGCCAGCGCGCTGAAGCACTCAGCAACAGGCTTTCATCGGGGTTGTTCTTCAGGGGCGGATGCGCCGTCATCACAATCGGTGGGGAGACGGGCAAGGTGCTGAACACACTTTCATTCATGGCAACGTGGCTCTG
The DNA here is from genome assembly GCF_056401975.1 of Pseudomonas sp. P4_C8. Lineage (NCBI taxonomy): Bacteria > Pseudomonadati > Pseudomonadota > Gammaproteobacteria > Pseudomonadales > Pseudomonadaceae > Pseudomonas > Pseudomonas sp. P4_C8. The sequence continues at coordinate 45,500 of NZ_JBFUIH010000026.1, forward strand.
TGCAGAGGAGCGGCGTATCCGCTCTTGAAGAGCTCCATTAAAAGAAACCTGCCATGGCCCGTGGCACTACATAGTTATCGCATCGACCATTGGGCGAGATTCACGAAACTGTCACGTAACTGTGGCAGCGCGCTTGATCAAACTTCATCAGACTCGCGCTCTACTGGGGTTCTGCGTTTCGGTGTTTTTCATGCGTGCACGATTTTTATCAACTGCGGCCTTTCTGGCCGCGTTGTTGTTTGGCTTACCGTCCTTTGCGGCGTCTCGTTGTGATGTCAACGTACCGACCCAACACGTCGATCTGGCGCAGGTGAGCCTGGCGTACCAGAGCATTGGCCGTGCGTCGGACCCTGCGTTGCTGCTGGTGATGGGCCTGGGCGGGCAGTTGATTCACTGGCCGGACGAGGTGGTGGTCGCGCTGTGTCAGCAGGGCTTCCGGGTGATTCGCTACGACAACCGTGATGTTGGCCTGTCCACGTGGCGGCAAACCCCGGCCGAAGCCAACCTGACCTTCGAAGCCTTGCGCTACAAACTCGGCTTGCCGGTGTCGGCGCCGTACACCCTGACCGACATGGCCGACGATGCCTTTGGCTTGATGGACGCGTTGCACGTCGAGCAATTCCACGTATTGGGTGCGAGCATGGGCGGGATGATCGCTCAGCACATGGCGGCGATGGCGCCGCAGCGCGTCGAGAGCCTGACGTTGCTCATGACCAGCTCCGGTGCCGAAGGCTTGCCGGCGCCGAGTGAGGCGCTGGTGCAATTATTGTCCCGTCGTGGCGCGCCGAATCGCGAAGTGGCGCTGGAGCAACAGGCGGATTTGCTCGCGGCGCTGGGCAGTCCGTCGATAACGGATGACCGGCAGGCGCTGTTGCAGCAAGCGGCGCAGTCCTACGACCGAGCGTTCAACCCGGAAGGCGTGAAGCGCCAGATCATGGCCATCCTCGCCGAGCGCAGTCGCGTGGACCTGCTCAACCAGTTGCGCGTGCCGACGCTGGTGGTGCACGGCACTGCCGATCCGCTGTTGCCGGTGATGCACGGTGTGCATCTGGCGGCACATATTCGTGGCAGTCAGTTGAAGCTGATCCCGGGGTTGGCGCATCGGTTCCAGGAGGCATTCAAGGAACCGTTGCTGGCGGCGGTGTTGCCGTACTTGCAGGCCCATCGCGAAGACACTTCGCATTGGGCGCAGATCGACCCAGTTACCTACCCAAACCTTCTGTAACCCCCAATCCAAATTGTAGGAGTGAGCCTGCTCGCGATGGCGGCGGATCAGTCAGTATTGATGTAGCAGACAGACCGCTATCGCGAGCAGGCTCACTCCCACAGGTTTTGTTTTACGTCGGGACGACGTTATCAAGCATCAGGTTCACCGCCAGTTCGCCGAGCATGACCGAATTCTGAATGCCGAGCACGGTGTTGCGCTGGGTGCCGTCGACCGTTGCGGCGAAGTTGTTCAACATCACGCTCGCCGACGCCAGTGATTCGCAGGCGTTGACCAGCAGGGTTTCGTTGTCGGTGTCGGCGGCGACGAAGTAGATGGTGCTGGGTTTGCGTGGGGTGTCTTTGGGAATGACCGGTTTGAGGTAGTAGTCGAGGGCGCGGTCGGCGGCTTTGTTGAGCTTTTTGGACTCTGGGGTTTCGTAGGGGGAAACGTCGTCGGTTTCCGGTGGATTCGGCGTTATTTTGAACATGAGGCATTTTTCCTAATAGTAGTGCCGCAACCTGTCTCGCTACTAAACGGAAAGGGTGGCAGCTGTGCGCAAGTTAGTAGACCGGTAAAATCGCCCAAAACCCGGCGCGCCCGAGGGCGCCATGCGCACAGCTACCATCAAGTGCAGGTGAAAACCTGACTGGATGACACTTGTGCAACCGTAGACGAAATCAGCCGGGCTACTAAACCCGATCACTGGGAATCAGTGACAGGACCAAGTTACCGACGGGCCTCCAGGCGCACAAGCCGGCGGATTCTGACGTGGTTGTAGGCGACGGCGCAAGGCGCTGTAGCTTTCAGGAAGTAACCTTAAACAGAACTAAACACACGCCCCCAAACACCACACAAACCTGTAGGAGCCTGGCTTGCCAGCGATGGCGGCGTGTCAGTCACCACACATGTCGGCTGGAAGACCGCTTTCGCGGGCAAGCCCGGCTCCTACAGGGATTAGCGCAATGGCTGCCACCTCGGGGCGGTCAGGTGTATCGTTCGAACTTTCCGGCGCGATCCAAGCCTGCGAGGTGTGTGATGAGTACCCCTTTGAAAATCGATTTCGTCAGCGACGTGTCCTGCCCCTGGTGCGTTGTCGGCTTGTACGGCCTGACCCGGGCGCTGGAGGTTTTGCGCGATGAGGTCCAGGCCGAGATCCGCTTCCAGCCGTTCGAACTGAACCCGAAGATGGGCCCCGACGGCCAGAACATCACCGAACACATCACCGAAAAGTACGGCTCGACCCCGGAGCAGTCACAAAAGAACCGCGAAATGATCCGCGCCCGTGGCGCCGAGGTCGGGTTTGCGTTTCGCACCGACGGCAACAGCCGCATCTACAACACCTTTGATGCCCATCGTTTGTTGTATTGGGCAGGGCTGGAAGGGCGGCAGTTCAATCTGAAAGAAGCGCTGTTCAAGGCGTATTTCACCGACGGCGGCAATCCGTCCGATCACGGGCAGTTGGCGCAGATCGCCGAAAGCGTCGGGCTGGACCGGCAACGAGCCGAGACGATTCTTGCGTCGGATGAATACGCCAAGGAAGTGGTTGAGGAAGAGCAATTGTGGCTGACCCGAGGCGTGAGTTCAGTGCCGACGGTGGTGTTCAACGGGCAGTACGCAGTGAGTGGCGGGCAGCCAGTGGAAACGTTTGTCGGCGCGATCCGGCAGATCATGAGTGAAGCCAAGGGCGGTACTGTTAACGGCTGAGATCGTTCCCACGCTCTGCGTGGGAATGCCTCTAGAGACGCTCCGCGTCCAGTGACGCGGAGCGTCACGGGCTGCATTCCCACGCGGAGCGTGGGAACGATCAGTAATCAGGCCTGGAGGCGAACCCAAACGGTGACGAGGATTGTCGCCGCGATCAACCAACCCACCGCAGCCACGGCCAGCGACGCCTCCAGTCGCATCCGGTCCACCATCACATACAACGTCGCCAGGTAAACGAAGTAGGGAATGATCGACCACATGCCAAACACGATGGTGGTCTTCAAGTCCTCCACTGAGCGCCCTTTGCCGACGATGAAATGCGCAATCAGCGCAAAGGTCGGAAACAACGGCACCAGGCCGGCGATGTAGTAATTTCTGGTCTTGGCCAGTGCCGCCAGAATCAGCACCACCGCCGCGCCCAACGCTGCTTTCAGAATCAGATCCATCAGTGGCTCAGCCCGTACTTTTTAACCTTGTCGAACAGCGTGGTCTTGGCCATGCCCAGTTCCAGGCTGGCCTGGGTCAGGTTGCCGCCGCTGCGCTGCAAGGCGTCGCTGAGCAAATTGCGTTCGAAGGCTTCTACCGCTTCGGCGAAGGCCAGGCCCTGATTACTGCCACTGGCACCGGTCTTTTTGAAGGCCGGCAGGCCGAGGGCGAAGCGTTCGGCGACGTTGCGCAGTTCGCGCACGTTGCCCGGCCAGTCGTGGCTCATCAGGTTCGACAGGGTCTGGTTGTCCAACTCCGGCACGGCGCGGTCAAAGCGCAGGGATGACTGCTGCAAAAAGTGCTCGAACAATTGCAGGATGTCCTCGCGACGTTCGCGCAGCGGCGGCAATTCCAGAGTGACCACGTTCAAGCGGTAGTACAGGTCGCTGCGGAATTCGCCAGCCTTGCTGGTTTCGGCCAGGTCGGATTTGGTGGCCGCAATCACCCGGCAATCCACCGCCACGCTCTGGTTCGAACCGAGGCGTTCGAGGGTGCGCTCCTGCAACACTCGCAGCAGTTTGATTTGCAGCGGCAGGGGCATGCTTTCCACTTCGTCGAGGAACAGCGTGCCGCCGTCGGCATGTTCGATCTTGCCGATCCGTCGCTTGCCGGCGCCGGTGAAGGCGTTGGCTTCATGGCCGAAAATTTCGCTTTCGAACAGGTTCTCCGGCAGACCGCCGCAGTTCAGCGCGACGAATTGTTTGGTGTGGCGGCGACTGAAGTCATGCAGGCAACGCGCGACCAGTTCTTTACCGGTGCCGGTCTCGCCTTCGATCAACACGTTGGCCGAGGTGTCGGCGACGTTGGCGATCAACTCGCGCAAGTTCTGCATGGCCGGCGAACGGCCAATGATCCGGCCTTCCAGCGAGTCGCGCTCGGCCAATTGCCGGCGCAACGAAGACACTTCGCGGGCGAGGCTGCGTTGTTCCAGCGCACGGCGGGCAACGTCCACCAGGCGTTCGGGGGAGAAGGGTTTCTCCATGAAGTCATAGGCGCCTTTTTGCATCGCGCCGACGGCCATGGAGATGTCCCCGTGACCGGTAATCAGCACCACCGGCAAGCTGCGATCGCGGGCCTTGAGTCGGGTCAGCAGTTCCAGGCCATCGATACCCGGCAGGCGAATATCGCTGATGACGATGCCGGCAAAGTTGTCGCCGACACGTTCCAGTGCTTCCTCGGCGCTGCCCACGCCGACGCAGGGAATGTCTTCCAGGGTCAGCGCCTGTTGGCAGCCGAGCAGCACATGAGGATCGTCCTCGACGATCAGCACACTAAGGTCGTTGTTCATATGGGCTCGGCGGAAGTAGGGCTTACCAACGGTAAACTGAGGACGAAAGTGGTACCACCGCTGACCGGGTGTTCGACACCCAAATTTCCGCCAGTAGCGGCGGCCAGACTGGCGGACAGGGTCAGGCCGAGGCCCAGCCCCTGTTCACCGGGTTTGGTGGTGAAGAACGGTTCGAACAGATGCTTGCGCGCTTCGGCGTCGATGCCGTGGCCGTTGTCGCGCACGCGAAGACGGTATTTGCCGTCGAAGACGTCACCTTCCAGCCACAACTCCGGCAGCGGTTGGGCCTGCATGGCATCGAGGGCGTTGCCGATCAGGTTGACCAGAATCTGTTCGAGGCGGGTCTGATCGATCTGCACTTGTACATCTTTGAAATCGCGATGCAGTTGCAGGTGCGCGCTTTCCACCCGACTACTGAGCAGTTGCAAGGCGGCGTCTACGGCTTTGCCGAGGCTGGCCTGGCCTTTGTCATCACCGCGACGAGCGAAAGAGCGCAGGCTGGCAGTGATCCGGCCCATGCGGTCGATCAGTTCGTTGATGGTATTGAGGTTGGTGCTGGCCACGTCCAGCTGACCACGCTCAAGGAAGCGCACGGTATTACCGGACAAGGTGCGCAGCGCGGCCAGCGGCTGGTTCAATTCGTGGGCAATGCTGGTCGACATTTGGCCGATAGCCGCAAGTTTGCCGGCCTGCACCAGTTCATCCTGGGCGCGGCGCAGCGTCTCTTCCGCGTGCCGGCGCTCGCGGATCTGGCCCTTGAGCCGTTCGTTGCTGGCGCGCAGGTCGGTGGTGCGTTCGGTAATCCGACGCTCCAGTTGATTGTTGGCTTCCTGCAAGGCTTCCCGGGCGGCGAGGCGGGTGGCGATGACCTTGCGCCGCTCGTTCCAGGCGATCAGCAGAAACGCCACCAAGGCGAACGCTACCGCCACCAGAATCCCCTGATTGATCGCTTCACGGCGCAAATCCTGAAGCGGCGTGTGCAGGGTGAAATTCCACGGGGTATCGCTCAAGGGCCGGGTCTGGGCCAGGTAGCTGATGTCCTCTTCGTCGGACGCCACTTCGCTGTTGGCGGGGAATGTCAGCTTCTCGACACCCTCGGCCAGGGTTTCACGGGCCAGCGGTTGCAGTTCATTCAGCGGAAACCAGTAGTACTGAAGGCTGCGGGCGAGTTTTTCTTTGGTCTCATCGCTCAACGGCACGACCGACTTGAGTCGTCGCGCCGGATCACTGGAGAGAATGATGATGCCGTTTTCGTCGCTGACGAAGGCTTCGAGGCGCGCCCGCTGCCAACGTTCCTCCAGGGCTTCGAGGCGGATTTTGACCACCGCGACGCCGATGATTTTGCCGTGCTCTTCCAGGCCGTGGGCCAGGTAGTAACCGGGTTCGCCGTTGGTGCTGCCGATGCCGTAGAAACGTCCCGGCTGGCCGCGAATGGCGTTCTGGAAATAAGCGCGGAAGGACAGGTCTTCACCGAGGTAACTATCGACATCGCGCCAGTTACTGGTGGCTACGACACGGCCGGTCGTGTCCATCACGTAGATAGCCCGACTGCGGCTGCGCCGGTTCAGGCCTTCAAGGTAATCATTGACCGTTTGCCGGTGTTCCGGCGACGGGTCGGCCAGCAGTGTGGAAACACTGGTTTCGAGTTCCAGCAGGCTGGGCAGGTAGGTGTATTTGCTGATCTCGCTCTCGACGGCGCGGGCGTGCAGTTCGAGCTGACGCTGGCCGTTCTCGCTGAGGCTGCGAATGCCGTAGTGTTCACTGACGCAGAAGCCGGCGTAACCCAGTCCGATCATCAGGGCGATGATCAGCGGCGGCAGTAACATGTGGCGAATCAGACGGGGTTTCACGGCAAGTGATGGCGTTGCTGCGCGATAGAGAATGGGGTCGCATTTCATCACAGATGCCTTGGGTCAACCACAACACAAATCTGAACCTTGCACCGACCCCTGTAGGAGCACGGCTTGCCGGCGATGACATCCGATAAAACGCCATCGCCGGCAAGCCGTGCTCCTACAGGGGAGCGGTGTTTTGTTTAGTGCTGCAGAATCTTGTTGAGGAAGTGCTGTGTCCGCTCGGCACGGGCGCCGATGTCGCCGAAGAATTCCTCTTTCTGGCAGTCTTCGATGATTTTGCCCGCGTCCATGAAGATCACCCGGTCCGCCACTTTACGGGCGAAGCCCATTTCGTGGGTCACGCACATCATGGTCATGCCTTCGTGGGCCAGTTGCACCATCACATCGAGCACTTCGTTGACCATTTCCGGGTCCAGTGCCGAGGTCGGTTCGTCGAACAGCATGACGATTGGGTCCATCGCCAGTGCGCGGGCAATCGCCACACGCTGTTGCTGACCACCGGAAAGCTGGCCCGGGTGCTTGTGAGCATGGGCAGACAGGCCGACGCGCTCAAGCAGTTGCAGGCCTTTCTTGGTGGCTTCTTCCTTGCTGCGGCCCAACACCTTGATCTGCGCGATGGTCAGGTTTTCGGTGATGGTCAGGTGCGGGAACAGTTCGAAATGCTGGAACACCATGCCAACGCGCGAACGCAATTTCGGCAGGTTGGTCTTCGGGTCGGCAATCGAAGTGCCATCGACGACGATGTCGCCTTTCTGGAACGGTTCCAGGGCGTTGACGCACTTGATCAGGGTGGATTTGCCGGAGCCGGACGGCCCGCACACCACGATCACTTCGCCTTTTTTGACCTCGGTGCTGCAATCAGTCAGTACCTGGAAGTCGCCATACCACTTGTTGATGTTCTTGATAGAGATCATACGGCAAACCTTTTTTGCAGACGCTTGACCAGCAGCGAGGCGGCAAAGCTGATTGTGAAGTACACGAGACCTGCGAAGATCAGGAACTCATTGGAGCGGCCAATAATGTCGCCGCTGGCACGCGAGGCGTTGAGGAAGTCCACCAGGCCGACCGCGTAAACCAGCGAGGTGTCCTGGAACAGGATGATGCTCTGTTGCAGCAACAGCGGGGTCATCTTGCGGAACGCTTGCGGCAGGATGATCAGACGCATCATCTGGCCGTACGTCATGCCCAAAGCCTGGGCAGCGCCCATCTGGCCTTTGGGAATCGACTGCACACCGGCCCGGACGATTTCGCAGAAGTACGCCGCTTCAAACATCATGAAGGCCACGATGCACGAAGCGAACGCGCCGATCGGGGTGTCTTCGCCGGTGATCCAGCGCAGCACGAACGGCACCGCCAGGTAGAACCAGGTGATCACCAGCAGCAGCGGGATCGAGCGGAAGTAGTTAACGTAGGCGCCGGCAATGTTCGACAGCAGTTTGCTGTGGGACAGGCGCATCAGGGCCAGGATCGTGCCGAGGATAATGCCGCCGACCACGCCCATGACCATCAGCTTGAGGGTCATGACCATGCCGTTCCACAAGCCCGGCAGGGAAGGGATGATTCCCGAGAAGTCGAATTCCATCATTTACCCCCTACGGAGATCAGGCCCGGTACGGCCACTTTCTTCTCGACCAGGCGCATCAGCAGCATCAGGCTCATGTTCAGGGTGAAGTAGATCAGGGTTGCCAGGGTGAAAGCTTCGAACAGGTTGGCGGAGAACTCGGCGGTCTGTTTGGTTTGCGCGAGCAGCTCCATCAGGCCGATCAGCGAGGCCACGGACGTGTTCTTGAACACGTTGAGGAATTCCGAGGTGAGCGGCGGAATGATGATCCGGTAGGCCTGGGGCAGCAGCACGTTCCAGTAGATCTGTGGCAGCTTGAAGCCCATGGCGCGAGCGGCGGACTCCTGGCCTTTGGGCAGGGCCTGGATGCCGGTGCGCACTTGTTCGCAAACGCGAGCGGTGGTGAACAGACCCAGGCAGACGACGACGCTCAGGAAAGCCGAGGTGACCGGGCTCAGGTCCTGTTTGTACCATTCTTGCAGGTCTTGCGGCAGCAGGTCAGGCACCAGGAAGTACCAGATGAACAGCTGAACCAGCAGCGGCACATTACGGAAAAGTTCGACGTAGCAGGTCGCGATGCCCGATACGATGCGATTCGGTACGGTGCGCATGACGCCCAGAATCGAGCCCAGTGTCAGGGCGATGATCCAGGCCACGATGGCGATGGCAATGGTCCAGCCCAAACCGGCGATGTACCAGTCGAGATAGGTCTCGCTGCCAACGCCAGTGGACTTGAAGAACACGCCCCAGTCCCAGTTGTAATTCATTAGGGTCTCCCCTCAGATCGTTCGATGTACAAGTGCCCGCCTGGGGAAGCTCCGTTCCCGCCCTGATCAGGTGGCCTGTGTGGTCAGTTCTGTCAGCTCAACTTCGGCTCCGGAAGTCCATCTCCTGCGTTGCTGTTCCTCGCCATAGCGGGCTATGACTCGTCACAGCGCCTTGGATATGAACATCCGGCACCGAATTTGAGCTAACGAACTGACCGTACAGGCCACTACGATCAGGCACACACGAGCGGCTCGACAGCCACCGGTTCGAGTGTTTCCAAAAATGCCAGCAGGGAGTGACAAACCCCTGAAAGGGCAGCGGCCCTCTCAGGAGATAAGGTTAGTCAGAAATCAGGATTTCTTTTCGTCAGCCGCTTTATCGGTCGGATTGGCGATCAGGGCCTTGAGTTCGTCGCTCATCGGGAAGTTCAGGTTCAGGCCTTTAGGCGGAATTGGCGCCATGAACCATTTTTCGTAGATCTTGTTGATCTCGCCCGACTTGTAAGTGGCGATGATGGCGTCATCCACCGCTTTCTTGAACGGCTCGTCGCCCTTGCGGACCATGCAGCCGTAGATTTCGAAGGACTGTGGCGTACCGGTCACGGCCCAGTCATCGGCTTTCTTGGCCTTGGCTGCTTCGCCCGCCAGCAAGGCGTCGTCCATCATGAAAGCCACAGCACGGCCCGATTCCAGCATCTGGAAGGACTCGCCGTGGTCTTTGGCGGAGATGACGTTCATGCCCATTTGCTTGTCGGCGTTCATCGACTTGAGCAGGCGCTCGGACGTGGTGCCAGCGGTGGTCACGACGTTCTTGCCTTTGAGGTCGGGGAAGTCTTTGTAAGTCGAATCTTTCTTGGACAGCAGGCGGGTGCCGATTTCGAAGATGCCAACGGAGAAGTCAACTTGCTGCTGACGCTCGACGTTGTTGGTGGTGGAGCCGCACTCGACGTCCACGGTGCCGTTCTGCACCAGCGGGATACGGGTTTGCGAGGTCACCAGGTTGTATTTGACCTGGAGGTTCGGCATGTCGAGGTCTTTCTTGATGGCTTCGACGATTTTTAGTTGCAGATCGTGGGAGTAGCCGACCGGCTTGCCGGAAGCGTCCGCGATGTACGAAAACGGAATGGAAGCGTCACGATGCCCGAGGGTGATGACACCGGACTCTTTGATCTTTTTCAGGGTGCCGGTGAGTTCGGCAGCGAAAACCGGAGTGCTGATCAGAGCGGCAGCAATGGCTGCGCCCAGGATGTGGGGAACGATGCGCATCAAATTTTCCTCGACATTGTTTTTTTTATGGAGCCAGTTTATCGGCCCTTTTGTGCTTCGAACGCCTGTGGGCTCCTGAAGGGGCGCAACAGGCATTCGTCGAAGAAGTGTAGAGCATGACTCGTGCCAGGCTAGGCAGTACAGGTTAACTTATTGATTTATAACGATATTAAATATTTATGGCGTTATTTGTCGCGTGGAATAATCCGGTTAACCGAATCGACCGACAGGTCGCGTTCGGAAAACCGAATGCCATCCCGTACTCCTGTAATTGAATGGGCTTRCCCGCGATGGCGGCGTGTCAGTCACCACAGATGTTGGCTGGAAGACCGTCATCGCGGGCAAGCCCGGCTCCTACAGGGACGTGGTGGTGTCTGGCAGTATGCAAAAAGCCCCTGAATCTCTCGATTCAGGGGCTTTGCTTTAACCGATTGCCGATCAGGCCGCTTCGATCTTGCTGCGGTTCTGTTCGACCTTGCTCAGGTAATCCGCCAGTTTCTGTTGTTGCGCCGCAGTGGTGAACAGCCCGAGCTTGCTACGACGCCACAATACGTCATGCGCGGTGGTCGCCCATTCATCGCTGCACAGGTAATCAACTTCGCGGGTGTAGAGCCCGCCGCCGATGTGTTCACCCATATCACTGAGGTTCTGCACACCTTCGAGCATGCGCCAGGTGCGGCTGCCGTAGGTGGTGGCCCAGCGGCGGGCGATTTCAGTTGGCACCCAGTCGAACTTGTCGCGGATCAAGGCGCACAAGGCTTGTGGGGTGGTCATGTCTTCGCCGCCCGGCAGTGTGGCGCTCGCAGTCCAGCTTGGCTTCATGTGGGTGAAGTACGGCGTCAGCTGCGCCAACGCCGATTCGGCCAGTTTGCGGTAAGTGGTCAGCTTGCCGCCGAACACCGACAGCAAGGGCGCTTCTTCACCGGTGCCCGACAGTGCCAGGGTGTAGTCGCGGGTGACGGCCGACGGGTTGTCGGACTCGTCGTTGCACAGCGGGCGAACACCGGAATAGCTGTGCAGGATGTCGTCGCGGCTGATCTGCTTTTTGAAGTGGGCATTGACCACGTTCAACAGGTAATCGGTTTCGCCATCGGTGATCGCAACTGCAGCCGGATCGCCGGTGTACTCACGGTCGGTGGTGCCGATCAGGGTGAAGTGGTTCAGGTACGGAATAGTGAAGACGATGCGTTGATCTTCGTTTTGCAGAATGTGCGCATGTTCACCTTCGTACAGTTTCGGCACGATCAGGTGGCTGCCCTGAATCAGGCGAATGCCGTACGGCGATTCCATCTTCAGGTCGTCACGAATGAACTTGGCGACCCACGGACCGGCCGCGTTGACCAGTGCCTTAGAGCGGATCGAAAACAGGCTGCCATCGGCGCGTTCCAGGTTCAGGTGCCACAAACCCTTGGAGCGACGCGCGCTGACGCAACGGGTCTGGGTGTGAACATGGGCGCCTTTTTCGCGAGCAGCCATGGCATTCAAGACTACAAGGCGCGCGTCATCGACCCAGCAATCGGAGTATTCAAAGCCTTTGGTGATTTCGCTTTTCAGCGCGCTGTCCGGACCGAACTTCAGGCTTTTCGAGCCCGCGAGTTTTTCCCGTTTGCCGAGGTTGTCATACAGAAACAGGCCGGCGCGAATCATCCACGCGGGACGCAGGTGCGGACGATGTGGCAGCACGAAACGCATCTGCTTGACGATGTGCGGTGCCTTGGCCAACAGCACTTCGCGTTCAGCGAGGGCTTCGCGCACCAGGCGGAACTCGTAATGTTCGAGATAGCGCAGGCCACCGTGGATCAACTTGCTGCTGGCCGAGGAGGTGTGGCTGGCAAGGTCGTCCTTTTCACAAAGGAACACCGAAAGACCGCGGCCGGCGGCATCCGCTGCGATCCCCACGCCATTGATCCCGCCACCGATGACGGCGATATCGTAAACCTCAGCGAGAGGGGGCGTACGCAAGGTGGAAGTGGGCATCGGCTGGCCTCGGTGCTTGTTTTATGTATTTGAATTCGAACATTAATGTTCATTTGCGAAAATGGTAGCCCATAAAGACGCCCGCAGCCAGTTAACTTCGATTAAAAAAACTCATCGAAGGGCGGTTAAAGGAAAATTTTCGAACATTAGAAGAATTAAGAGAGAGGTGCGCAGCGATTTCTGTAGGAGCCCGGCTTGCCGGCGATGACGTACTTGAGGCCGCTATCGCCGGCAAGCCGTGCTCCTACAGGCCGCTATCGCCGGCAAGCCGTGCTCCTACAGGTTGTCTAACCGTCCTCGGTGTTAAACGACTTCCAAGCGAATCTTGTGCTGACTCAACAACTGCGCCAACGCCGGCACCGGTTGCTGATCAGTGACCAGGCAATCGATGAGGCTGATCGGCCCCAAACGAATCATGGCGTTGCGCCCGAATTTGCTGGAGTCCGCTGCCAGTATCACCTGCCGCGCATTGGCAATGATCGCCTGCGACACCCGTACTTCCTGATAATCGAAGTCCAGCAGGCTGCCGTCTTCATCAATGCCGCTGATGCCTACCAGCGCGAAGTCGACTTTGAACTGGTTGATAAAGTCGACACTCGCCTGACCGACCACACCACCGTCACGCCGCACGTTGCCACCGGTCAGCAGAACGTCGAAGTCGTCCTTGGCGCTGAGCATCGAGGCCACGTGCAGGTTGTTGGTGATGATTTTCAGGTGATTGTGATTGAGCAGCGCCCGGGCAATCGATTCGGTGGTGGTACCGATATTGATGAATAGCGAGGCGTGATCGGGGATCTGTGCGGCAATGGCTTCGCCGATACGCTGTTTCTCATCGCGCATCTGGTCGGCGCGCATGGCGTAGGCGGTATTTTCGACACTGGAGTCGTAGGCGGCGCCACCGTGGTAGCGACGTAATAAATTAGCTTCCGCGAGCTGATTGATATCGCGGCGGATGGTCTGCGGTGTAACGACGAACAGCGTAGCCATTTCTTCGATACTGACGTAGCCGCGTTCGCGGACCAGTTCGAGGATTTGCTGCTGACGGGGAGGCAGATTCATGGGGCTTCCTTTGGGCTGCCGTGCAAAATTTGCCCATGATGCCGCAGGAATCTGCTCCCGACCAGTTACAACCCTATTCGCAACCTGTTGTTGGCTTATTCAGCGCCTTCATGGGGTTCCCAGTCGCGGGTGCGGCTGACGGCTTTTTTCCAGCCGGCGTAGAGTTTTTCCTTCGCGGCTTCGTCCAGGGTCGGTTCGAATTCGCGCTCGATCACTGCCTTGCCGCGTAGTTCTTCCAGGCTGCCCCAGAAACCGCACGCCAGGCCAGCCAGGTACGCGGCACCCAGTGCGGTGGTTTCTCGCATTTGCGGACGCTCGACCCGAGTGCCGAGGATGTCTGCCTGGAATTGCATCAGGAAGTTGTTCGCCACCGCGCCACCGTCCACACGCAGGGATTTCAAACGTTCACCGGAATCCTGTTGCATGGCGTCGAGCACATCGCGGGTCTGGTAGGCAATCGACTCCAGCGCGGCACGAATGATGTGATCCACGCGTACGCCGCGAGTCAGGCCGAACAGCGCGCCACGGGCATACGGGTCCCAGTACGGCGCGCCCAGTCCGGTGAAGGCCGGCACCAGGTACACGCCGTTGCTGTCCTTGACCTTATTGGCGAAGTATTCGGTGTCGTGGGCGTCGTTGATGATCTTCAGTTCATCACGCAGCCATTGAACTGTGGAGCCGCCGTTGAACACTGCGCCTTCCAATGCGTAGGCGACTTCGCCACGCGGGCCGCACGCGATTGTGGTCAACATGCCGTGCTTGGACTTCACCGCTTTGTCGCCGGTGTTCATCAACAGGAAGCAGCCGGTGCCATAGGTGTTTTTCGCCTGGCCGGGCTCAACGCACATCTGGCCGAACAGGGCAGCCTGTTGGTCACCGGCGATACCGCCGATGGCAATGCCGCTTTTGGTGTGGCCGTAGATTTCGGAGGAGGACTTCACTTGCGGCAGCATTTCGCGCGGAATATCCAGCACCTCCAGCATCTTCGCGTCCCACTCCAGCGTGTGGATGTTGAAGAGCATGGTGCGCGAGGCGTTGGTGTAGTCGGTGACGTGGACTTTGCCGCCGGTAAATTTCCAGATCAGCCAGCTGTCGACGGTGCCGAACAGCAGTTCGCCGTTGCGCGCACGCTCACGGCTGCCTTCGACGTTGTCGAGGATCCACTTTAGCTTGGTGCCGGAAAAGTACGGGTCGGTGACAAGGCCCGTGGTGTCGCTGATGTATTGCTCGTGACCGTCGCGCTTGAGCTGCTGGCAGATTTCGGTGCTGCGGCGGCACTGCCAGACGATCGCGTTGTAGATCGGGCGGCCGGTGGTCTTGTCCCAGACCACGGTGGTTTCGCGCTGGTTGGTGATGCCGATGGCCGCGACCTGGTCGTGATGCAGGCCGGCTTGTGCCAGGGCCTCGACCATCACGGCGCTTTGGGTGGCGAAGATTTCCATCGGATCATGTTCAACCCAGCCGGCTTGCGGGTAATGCTGTGCGAATTCGCGCTGGGCGGTGCTGACCACATTCGCGTCGCGGTCGAAGACGATCGCGCGGGAGCTGGTCGTACCCTGATCGAGGGCAACGATGTAGTTCTTATTCTGAGTATCGGTCATGTCGATTGCCTTGGACGAAATAAGGAAGTGAGGTCAGGCGCGCAACCCCATTCGCAGGATCATGCGCCTACGGTATCAAGAAGTTCTTGGTTTGCCGTCAATGGTCGGTGTTGCGTCCTTTGTAGCAGGTGTGGCGCTGGGCAGATGACGGGCAATCAGCCCGCGATAAGCGGCAGCACCGAGGCAGGCACCGACAATCGGTGCAAAAACAGGAATCAGGAAGTACGGAATATCACGTCCGCCAGTGAAGGAAATTTCACCCCAGCCAGCGAAGAAAGTCATCAGCTTCGGTCCGAAATCACGCGCCGGGTTCATCGCGAAACCGGTCAGTGGCCCCATCGAGCTGCCAATCACCGCAATCAGCAAGCCGATCAGCAGCGGCGCCATCGGCCCGTTTGGCAGACCGTTGTTGTCGTCGGTCAGGGACATGATCACGCCCATCAGGATCGCGGTGATGATCACTTCGACCAGGAACGCCTGGGCGGTGGTCAGGGCCGGGTTGGGGAAGGTCGAAAACACCGACGCCAATTCCAGGCTTGCCTGGGTGCCACGAACCATATGGTGGATTTGTTCGAAATCGAAGAACAGATTGCTGTACAGCGTGTAAACCAACAGTGCGCCGCAGAAGGCGCCCGCCACTTGGGCGAGAATATAAAACGGCAATTTACGTTTTTCGAAGTCAGCGAAAATGCTCAGGGCGATGCTGACAGCGGGGTTGAGATGCGCGCCGGAAATTCCTGCGGTCAGGTAGATCGCCATGCTGACGCCGACGCCCCAGATGATGCTGATTTCCCACAAGCCAAAGCTGGCGCCCGCGACTTTGAGCGCGGCGACACAGCCTGTACCGAAAAAAATTAGCAGCGCTGTCCCCAGAAACTCGGCCATGCATTGGCTCGAAAGCGACGGTTGTTGTAAAGCAGTTGTCATTGAAAACCTCAGTTGTTTTTGTTGTCTGGCGCTTTTTTCATCATGGTCGAAGCGCGATTTTCACCAAGCCAGGATCCCCATCCTGGTTTTGGCTTACTGCTCGGTGCTGCGGTAGGACTTTTCGTTCGTATTCAGATTCGAAAAAATATAGACAAGAAACATRGCTGTCAAAGGTCGAAAGTGAACTATCAGTCATAATTCAACTATTAGTCATGTGAATGATCGAGTTGTTCATTCGGCGCTTCTTGCGCGGACGAACGGTAAAAAGCGTCGCCTGCCCTTGAAAACAGGGGCGCAATAGAGCCTTTTGCGAGTCAATGACCTAGAATCCAGCGCAGGATTTTTCTACTGCCGCCCAGTCTGGAGCTGTCATGACCCCCGCATTGGATTTGTTGAAAAAAGTTCGAGCCGAACATCGTGTGCACAGTTACGAACATGATCCCAAAGCCGCGTCCTATGGATTGGAGGCTGCAGAGAAGCTGGGGCTCGACCCGGCGCAGGTGTTCAAGACCTTGCTGGCGGCCAGCGAAAAAGGTGAATTGCTGGTGGCGGTGGTGCCGGTTGGCGGGAGTCTGGATTTGAAGCATCTGGCTCATGCAGCGGGCGTGAAAAAAGTCGAAATGGCCGATCCGGCTGCTGCGCAACGATCCACCGGTTATTTGTTGGGCGGCATTAGCCCGCTGGGGCAGAAAAAGCGTTTGCGCACCTTTATCGATAATTCGGCTCAGCCTTTTGCCAGCATTTTTGTCAGTGCCGGTCGGCGTGGCCTGGAAGTCGAGTTGGCGCCGGCAGTTTTGGCGGAACACACTCAGGCCAAGTTCGCCGATATCGGCCGCGTTTGAAGTCAGTGATGAGGTGCAGCGCTGTATGGTGAAAATCAGACCGCGCTGTCACTGGTGCGGGTCAGTCCAGCGCGGCATGCTGGTTGACCTGACAAAAGGGAGAAGGTCATGCAACTTGAATTTCACCAGGTCGATGCGTTCAGTGATCGGCCGTTCAGTGGCAACCCGGCGATGGTTTATCGACTCGATGCGTGGCTCGCCGATGAGCTGATGCAGAAAATTGCCGCTGAACACAACCTGGCCGAAACTGCCTTCGTGGTGCGCGAAGGACAGGGTTGGCACATTCGCTGGTTTACCCCGACCACGGAGGTGCCGTTGTGCGGCCACGCGACGTTGGCCAGCGCCTATGTGTTGTTTGAAATCTATAAAGAACCCACCGAGCGTCTGGACTTCATTTGCAAGTCCGGACCATTGAGTGTGAGCCGTGACGGTGAGCGTTTGTGGTTGGACTTCCCGGCGATTACTGCGGCGCAAGTGGGCGTCACCCTGGACGTCGAGCGCGCCCTGGGTGTCGAAGTGGTCGATGTGCTGGGTTCAAACGAGTTGTTTGTGGTGCTGGAGTCCGAGCAGGCTGTGCTTGATTGCCAGCCGGACATGGTCGCGCTGGCTAAGTTGCCCTGGCCGGGGGCGATCGTGACCGCCAAAGGCAGCAAGCATGATTTTGTCTCCCGCTATTTCGCGCCAGCGATTGGCATCAACGAAGACCCGGTGACCGGCTCGACTCATTGCAGCCTGATTCCGTATTGGTCGAAACGGTTGGGTAAATCGAGCCTGACCGCTTATCAATGCTCGAAACGCGGCGGGGAATTGTTCTGCCGGCTGGAAGGCGACCGAGTGAAGATTGGCGGGAATGCGACGCTGGTTGCGAGCGGAACGTTGATGCTGGGTTAACGCTGATCTTTGTAGGAGCAAAGCTTGCTCGCGATGAACGATGACGCGGTGCGTCAGCTAAACCGCGGCGATGCTATCGCGAGCAAGCTTTGCTCCTACAGAAGCGGGGGAGTCAGTTGGCGTTGCTGTAGCGGCGCACACCCGATTCGACTGCCGGAATCTGCGCGGCAGTGCTACCGGACGCCTGAAACAACACCAGGTGTTCAGCCGCCACACGAATACCGACGTCAGCACCGACCTGCCGATCCACATGACTCGGGAAAATCGATTCCAGCTGCGCCCCGGTCGGCATCTGCAACCGGTACAACGTCGATGCGCCCTGGAACGACTTGCCGACAATCCGCGCCTTCAATGCACTGTCTGGCGCATAAACGATATCGTCCGGACGCAGCAACACATCCACCGCACTACCGACTGGCCAGGTGTAGGCACGATTACCGCGCAACTCACCCAGTTCGGTCTGCACCGACTCCGGGCTGCTCAACTGGCCACGGATGAAATAACCCTGGCCGATGAAGCTGGCTACAAACGGTGTCAGCGGTTCGTGATACAGGTTGTAGGGGGTGTCCCATTGTTCCAGGCGACCTTCCTTGAACACGCCGACATGATCGCTGACCGCGAAGGCTTCTTCCTGGTCGTGAGTTACCAGAATCGCGCTGGTGCCACGGGCCTTGAGAATGTCGCGCACTTCATGACTGAGTTTGCGCCGTAGTTCGCCATCGAGGTTGGAGAACGGTTCGTCGAGCAGCAGCAGTTGCGGTTCCGGCGCCAAGGCGCGGGCCAAGGCAACACGCTGTTGCTGGCCGCCGGACAGTTCATGCGGGAATCGCTTGCCGAGGTTTTTCAGGTTGACCAGTTCCAGCAGCTCTTCGGTGACGCGGTCCTTTTGCGGGTGCTTGCGGATCCCGAAGGCGATGTTGTCGGCCACGCTCAAATGCGGAAACAGCGCGTAGTCCTGGAACACCATGCCGATCCGGCGTTTCTCCGGAGCGAGGGTGAAGCCGGCGCGGGAAAGCGTCTCGCCCGCCAGCGTGATTTCACCTTCATGCACTGGTTCAAAACCGGCAATCGCCCGCAACGTGGTGGTCTTGCCGCAACCCGAGGAGCCGAGCAGGCAACCGATGTCACCGGCATTCAAATGCAGGTTGAGGTTTTGCACGACCCGCTGGTCTTGATAGCCGCAAGCGAGGTTACGCAGGTTAAGCAGTAATGGCTGGCTCATGCGTGGTGATACGCCGGTTCAACGAGAAACTCGAGCAGGGCCTTTTGTGCATGAAGCCGGTTTTCCGCTTGATCCCAGGCCACGGAGCGTTTGTCGTCGAGCAGGTCGACGCTGATCTCTTCGCCGCGGTGGGCCGGCAGGCAGTGCATGAACAGCACATCGTCTGCTGCGAGGTCGAGCAGGGCGCGATTGACCTGGTAGGGCGCGAACAGCTTCAAGCGCTTGGCGGTTTCTTCTTCCTGGCCCATGGAGGTCCAGACGTCGGTGCTCACCAGGTGGGCGCCGCGCACAGCGTCCTTTGGATCGCGGACGATGGTCACCCGGTCGCCGGCCTTGGTCACGAACTCAGGGTTGGGTTCATAGCCTTCAGGGCAGGCAACGCGTAGCTGGAAGTCGAACTGGATCGCCGCTTCTATATAGCTGTTGCACATGTTGTTGCCGTCGCCGATCCAGGCCACGGTCTTGCCCTGGATCGAACCGCGATGTTCGAGGAAGGTTTGCATGTCGGCCAGTAACTGGCACGGGTGCAGGTCGTCGGACAGGCCGTTGATCACTGGCACACGGGAGTTGGCGGCGAATTCGGTCAGGGTGCTGTGGGCAAAGGTTCGGATCATCACCGCATCGAGCATGCTCGACATGACGATGGCGCAGTCGCCGATCGGCTCGCCACGGCCCAGTTGCGTATCGCGCGGGGACAGGAAGATCGCCTGGCCGCCGAGCTGGATCATGCCGGCTTCGAAGGAGATCCGGGTGCGGGTCGAGGACTTCTCGAAAATCATCCCCAGGACGCGGTTTTTCAGAGGCTCGAACAGTACGCCGCGGTTACGCAGGTCCTTGAGCTCAACGCCTCGACGGATCACGCTGACCAGCTCTTCGGGCGTGCAATCCATCAGGGAGAGAAAGTGCCTTGCGCTCATCATTGACTACCTTTTTGCTACAAACCGCAGATGCTCAAAGCCTTGTTTAACGGAACAACGGGCGAGACCTGCGGCGTAAGCCGCACGGGGCGACGAAATAGGGGAAGGCGCGATCTTATAATTAAATGTCGCGTCTTACCAATAGGGGGCTTATTTTTACCGCTTCCAACGGTTGCAGCGCTGCAACTGTTCGATGCGGGCGAAGTGGTTGATCTCGTCGCTAAAGTCCAGACCAGCATTTGTACACGGTGCACAAGCGGGTATGCAATAACCGCTGTATTGAGGCGCGCGGATTCAGCGCGCGCACCTGTTTGGGGGCTGCGGGCCGCAAAGGCCTGGTTTTTCAAGGTTGGCGTTGTTTACTGTTACGGTTTTACAAGCCGGTATCTGGTCATGCTCAGGTATCCTCTGCCTCATTGCGAGATGTCGACTGAATCAAGTCAAAAACACCCCATGGAGGGAACCCTGTATGTCGATCGAAAAAACCGGGTACGCGGGCCTGACACGTCTTCGCCGTGTTTCTCCGGCTTTTGATATGGCTGTGCTTTCCACGGTCATGGGCTTCGCGATTATCGCCAGCACGATTTACCCCGGGCTCCCGAGCGCAGTGGTGGGAGCCATCATTGGTGCTTTTATCGGGGTGAAGAATTTCAAGGACGATACGAGGGCAGATTGATTCGACCCAGTGTTTGGTGGTGGGTGGATTGATCGCAACTGGAATCTATCTGGGGGCTTCACTGCTCTACCGCTCAACGCCTGACCTGAAGCATGGAGCAGCATTAGTGGTCGCGTGGTTTACCGTAGTGAGCGTCGTCGACATTGCGTTGCAGGTCTATCAAGCTGAACCTCATCAACTGGGCATCCTGGCAAACCAGAAAGCGATCATCCTGATCGGGTCAGGGGTCATGCTTTGGTTGGCTGTCGGGGGCATATGGACGGCATTGATTTCACCTCTAAAGAAGAAGGCGTTGAAGGCTTCTCAAGCCCGGTGACGTGTGTCTTCATGGTGAGCTGCCGATGTGTTTTCTACTGCCAGGTGCTGGGTTATAACTAGCTGACGAGTGACGCAATTGCGAGCGGCCATCGGCTGGCCTGATAGTCGCCGATTCACAAGACGAACGTCGCTGGCGCAGCAGCGGGTCTGGCGCCATAGTTTTGTTCCCGCGGCCGCTATTGCCCGCCCAGAACAAGACAGAGACTGGCCATGACCAAGACTCTCCATCACCGTGCCTGCCACCTGTGTGAAGCCATCTGTGGCTTGACGATCGAAACCTCCGAGGTCGATGGCGCTGTGCAAATCACCTCGATCAAAGGCGATGCGCTGGATACGTTCAGCCGCGGGCACATCTGCCCCAAAGCGGTGGCCCTGCAAGATATTCAGAACGATCCGGATCGTCTGCGTCAGCCGATGCTGCGAGTGGGTAGCGAGTGGCAGCCTATCGCGTGGGAAGACGCCTTCAACCTTGTCGCCGAGCGCCTGGCGGCGATTCAGGAGCGGCACGGGCAGAACGCGGTGGCGGTGTACCAAGGCAACCCCAGCGTGCATAACTACGGGTTGATGACCCACAGCAATTACTTCCTCGGTCTGCTGAAAACCCGCAACCGCTTTTCCGCAACGTCGGTCGATCAGTTGCCGCATCACCTGACCAGCCATTTGATGTACGGCCATGGGTTGTTGTTGCCGATCCCGGACATCGATCACACCGATTTCATGCTGATCCTGGGCGGTAATCCTCTGGCGTCCAACGGCAGCATCATGACCGTGCCGGATGTAGAAAAACGCTTGAAGGCGATTCAGGCCCGGGGCGGCAAAGTGGTGGTGGTCGACCCGCGCCGCAGCGAAACCGCCGTGATGGCCGACCAGCATCTATTCGTGCGGCCGGGTGGCGATGCGGCCTTGTTGTTCGGGTTGCTCAATACCTTGTTTACTGAAAATCTGACTCGTGACAGCCATCTGCCGGTTGACGGTCTGGATGATGTGCGTCAGTCCATCGCCACGTTCACCGCCGAAGCCATGAGCCCGTTGTGCGCGGTGCCGGCCGAACAGATCCGCCAACTGGCCCGGGATTTCGCGGCTGCGCCGACAGCGGTGTGTTATGGCCGCATGGGCGTCTCGACCCAAGCGTTCGGTACGCTGTGCCATTGGCTGGTGCAACTGATTAATCTGGTCACCGGCAACCTTGATCGGGTCGGTGGCGCGCTGTGCACCGAGCCGGCGGTGGATTTGGTGGCGTCCACGTCGGGCGGGCATTTCAATCGCTGGCAAAGCCGCGTGTCCGGTCGTCCGGAATACGGCGGTGAGCTGCCGGTGTCGGCCTTGGCCGAAGAAATGCTCACCGAAGGGGACGGGCAGGTGCGCGCGCTGATCACCGTCGCCGGCAATCCGGTGTTATCAACACCCAATGGCCGGCAACTGGAGCAGGCGCTGGATGGCCTGGAGTTCATGGTCAGCGTCGACCTGTACATCAATGAAACCACGCGCTATGCCGACCTGATTCTGCCGTCGACCTCGGCGCTGGAAAACGATCACTACGACACGACGTTCAACATGTTCGCGGTGCGTAACGTGACTCGCTTCAACAGGGCGATTCTGGCCAAGCCTGAAGGTGCCCTGCATGACTGGGAGATCTTCGTCGGCCTTGCCAAGGCGTTTGCCGCCAGGACCGGCAAGGAATTGAAGCCAACCATCGCGCCAGCGCGAATGATCGATCTTGGCTTGCGGATGGGGCTATATGGCGACGCTTCGGAGCATAAACTCTCGCTGGCAACCTTGTTCGATCATCCTCATGGGATCGACCTGGGCGCACTGAAATCCAACCTCGCGCCACGCCTGAAAACCACCAATCAACGAGTGCAGGCAGCGCCGCCGGCGATCCTTGCCGACCTTGCGCGCTTCGCCGCGCTAGAGGCACCGGGTGCTGATCAGTTACTGATGATTGGTCGCCGTCATGTGCGCAGCAACAACTCGTGGATGCACAACTATCACCGTCTGGTGAAGGGCAAGCCACGCCATCAATTGCTGATGCACCCGGACGATCTGGCCAGTCGCGGGCTCAATGACGGCCAGCGCGTGCGGGTGAGTTCGCGGGTTGGCATGATCGAAGTGGAAGTGCTCGCCACCCTGGACATGATGAGAGGCGTGGTCAGCCTGCCGCACGGCTGGGGGCATGCGCGGCCGGGTGTGCAGATGACGATTGCCAGTGGTCAGCCGGGTTCCAGTGCCAACGACCTGACTGACGAGTGTCAGCTTGATGAGTTGTCGGGGAATGCGGCGTTGAACGGGGTGCCGGTGACGGTGGTGGCGGCGTGATCGTGTCTGTCGGGCAGACCGAGCATGGCGCTCGGGTTTCCGTTACAATGCGCCACCGAGCCGACCTCTGAGTCGGAAAGTTCAGCCGAGGTGCTCCATGGATATCATCGAAACGATTAAAGAGCAGATTGCTAACAACACCATTCTGCTTTACATGAAAGGTTCGCCGAATGCCCCGCAGTGTGGCTTCTCCGCGAAAGCCGCGCAGGCCGTGATGGCATGTGGCGAAAAGTTTGCGTACGTGGACATCCTGCAGAACCCGGAAATCCGCGCCAACCTGCCAAAATACGCCAACTGGCCAACCTTCCCGCAACTGTGGGTCGGTGGTGAGCTGGTCGGTGGTAGCGACATCATGACTGAGATGGCTGCTGACGGTTCGTTGCAGACCACGATCAAAGCGGCTGTTGAAGCGGCTGCTGCCAACAAGACCGAAGCCTGATTCGGTCTCTGTAGGAGCCGAGCTTGCTCGCGATGCAGGCGCCGCGGTTTAGCAAGAACACCGCGTCATCGTTCATCGCTGGCAAGCCATGCTCCTACAGGGGCATTAAAAAAGCCCCGCCTCTTTAAAAGAGTGCGGGGCTTTTTAGTGTCTCGAGTTTAGCGGGCGCTAACTTACTCGTCTTCGCCCATCTGCGATTGCAGATAGTTCTCAAGACCGACTTTATCGATCAGGCCCAGTTGGGTTTCCAGCCAGTCGATATGTTCTTCTTCGGACTCAAGAATGTCTTCGAGCAGTTCACGGCTACCGAAGTCGCCAACCGTTTCGCAATGAGCAATAGCGACTTTCAGATCGGCATGACCAATGCGTTCGATACGCAGGTCGCACTCAAGCATTTCCTTGGTGTGTTCGCCGATGTGCAGCTTGCCCAGGTCCTGGACGTTCGGCAGGCCTTCAAGGAACAGGATGCGCTTGATCAGCTTGTCCGCGTGCTTCATCTCGTCGATGGATTCGTGGTACTCGTGCTTGCCAAGCTTGTTCAGGCCCCAATCTTCATACATGCGGGCATGCAAAAAGTATTGATTGATCGCGACCAGCTCATTGGCAAGGATCTTGTTGAGATGCTGGATGACTGTAACGTCGCCTTTCATGATGGGGTCCTGCCCTAAGTAGCTGTCTATAAGGCTGAGTTTGAGCCGCGTATGTAAGAGTGTCAAACCTAAGTTATTGAAACTTATATGAAAATTAATCGGAATAAGAATGTTTGTGTTCCGCGTCTAGGGCGTAAGCAGTTGATTTTCAGACATAAAAAAACCGGACATCAAGTCCGGTTCTTTGAAACTAAGTAATTAAGCGGCAGTAAATTCTACAGGGAAAGGTATGGCTGCCTGGGCCGATTGCAATTTGGTCAGGGTTTCGCGAACCACTTCCTTTGCAAGGCAGGCGCATTTGCCGCATTGGCTGGCTACGCCAGTGGCCTGACGGACTTCCTTATAGCTGCAGCAACCTTCATAGATTGCATCGCGGATTTGACCGTCGGTGACGCCAGTGCAGAGGCAGACATACATAAGTGAAAACCGTCGCTGGTTGTGACTCAATTGCGATGGATCTTAATGTTAACGAGAATGATTGTCAAAGTGCTTTCTGAAGGCTTCGCGTTAAAAGCGGACGTGACCGACGAACGGTTTTCATCCGGGTAATCTCCCGGTCACTGTAACAACGGTAAATTTACGCTCCTGCAAAAAACCGTTGAGGACAGCTCAAAAACGCCGTGTATGATGGTCGGTCCTTCGAAGGGGATCGTGTCACAGGGCTGTCGCCTGAGGGTGGCAGGCTGATGCGAATCCAGTTCTTCACGTTAATAGACCAGGAGATTTTCAATGAGCGTACTCGTAGGCAAACAAGCCCCGGACTTCACCGTTCCAGCTGTACTGGGCAATGGCGAAATCGTCGACAGCTTCACCCTGTCGTCGGCCATCAAAGGCAAATACGGCCTGGTGTTCTTCTACCCACTGGACTTCACCTTCGTTTGCCCGTCCGAGCTGATCGCTCTGGACAACCGCATGGCTGACTTCAAGTCCCGCAACGTTGAAGTGATCGCCGTATCGATCGACTCGCACTTCACCCACAACGCCTGGCGTAACACCCCGGTAAACAATGGTGGTATCGGCGAAGTTCGTTACACCATGGCTGCCGACATCAAGCACGAAATCGCCAAGGCCTACGACGTTGAGTCCGAAGGCGGCGTGGCTTTCCGTGGCGCGTTCCTGATCGACGACAAAGGCGTTGTCCGTTCGCAGATCATCAACGACCTGCCGCTGGGCCGTAACATTGAAGAGCTGGTCCGTCTGGTCGACGCTCTGCAATTCCACGAAGCGCACGGCGAAGTTTGCCCTGCCAACTGGAAAAAAGGCGACAAAGGCATGACCGCTTCGATCGAAGGCGTTGCGGCTTACCTGACCGAGAACGCTGCGGCGCTGTAAGCCCAAGCGTCAGGCAATAAAAAACCGGCCTCTGATGAGGCCGGTTTTTTTATGCGCGGGATAAATCAACAAGATCAGTCGTTGAAGTCTTCCCAGCCGCCCATTTGTTTCCAGCGATTGACGATGCCGCAGAAGAGCTCTGCTGTCTTCTCGGTGTCATAGCGAGCCGAGTGAGCCTCGCGACCGTCGAAGTCGATATCGGCTGCCTGACAGGCCTTGGCCAGTACGGTTTGACCGTAAGCCAGACCTGCAAGGGTCGCGGTGTCGAAGCTGGAGAACGGATGAAACGGGTTACGTTTCATATCCAGGCGTGCGACCGCTGCGTTGAGGAAGCCCAAGTCGAAGCTGCTGTTGTGGCCGACCAGAATTGCCCGTTTGCAACTGTTGGCTTTCAGAGCCTTGCGGATGCCACGGAAGATATCGGTCAGCGCGGCTTCTTCACTCACCGCCATGCGCAGCGGGTGATCAAGTTTGATCCCGGTGAATTCCAGCGCGGCCGCTTCGACGTTCGCGCCTTCAAAAGGCTCCACACGGAAGAAGTAGGTGTGATCGGGGTACACAAACCCTTTCTCGTCCATCGCGATGGTGGTTGCCGCAATTTCCAGCAGGGCGTCGGTGGCCGAGTTGAAACCACCGGTTTCTACGTCGACGACAACCGGCAGGTAGCCACGGAATCTGGCAGCCATCGGATGACGAGGACCACCTCCGCCTTGACCGTCCTGTTCGTCGTCGAAATGGTCTTCACTCACGCGTGTTCCTCCAGCAGGCGCCAGCGCAGTTTTTCACCGGCGCGCAGCGGGATAACGGTCAGCTCGCCAAATGGCAGGCTGGTTGGGGCGGTCCACTCATCGCGGACCAGGGTAATGCGGTCGGTGTTCGCTGGCAGGCCATAGAAGCGCGGGCCGTAGAGGCTGGCGAAGGCTTCGAGCTTGTCCAGCGCGTTGCGTTGTTCGAACGCTTCGGCGTACATCTCGATGGCGGCATAAGCGGTGTAGCAACCGGCGCAGCCACACGCGGCTTCTTTGGCGTGCTGGGCGTGGGGAGCCGAGTCGGTGCCCAGGAAGAATTTTTCGCTGCCGCTGGTGGCGGCGTCGAGCAGGGCTTCCTGGTGCGTATTGCGCTTGAGAATCGGCAGGCAATAGAAGTGCGGCCGAATCCCGCCCACCAGCATGTGGTTGCGGTTGTACAGCAGGTGATGCGCAGTGATGGTCGCGCCGACGTTGGCCGAAGCCTCGTTGACGAACTGCACGGCATCGGCGGTGGTGATGTGTTCGAACACCACTTTGAGCGTCGGGAAACGCTCGACTACACGACGCATGTGCTCATCAATGAAGATTTTTTCGCGGTCGAACACGTCGACATCGCCACGGGTGACTTCACCGTGAACCAGCAAAGGCATCCCGACGTCGGCCATGGCCTCAAGCGCAGGGAAGATTTTGTCGATGCTGGTGACGCCAGAATCCGAGTTGGTGGTCGCGCCGGCCGGGTACAGCTTGGCGGCGTACACGAAACCGCTGGCCTTGGCCTCGCGAATTTCTTCAGGCTGGGTAAGGTCGGTCAGGTACAGCACCATCAACGGTTCGAAGCGACTGCCGGCCGGGCGTGCAGCGAGAATCCGCTGGCGATAGCCATCGGCTTCAGCGGTGTTACGCACCGGAGGTACCAGGTTGGGCATGATGATGGCGCGACCAAAGGTGCGCGCGACATCCGCAACGGTATTGGTCAACACGGCACCATCGCGAAGATGAATGTGCCAGTCGTCGGGACGCAGCAGGGTCAGGCGGTCGGACATGAGGGAATTCCAGGCGGGTCAAACTCAGGGGAATGCTACCGGAAAAGACACTTGCAGGCACTCGCTATCAAGTTTTGCAGGAACTTACCGATATGAACGAGGTATGCCGTAAACATGCGTGTGTCGGTCTTTTTGTCGTAGAAGCCAGTGGAGCCTCCCGTGCGCCAGCGTTATTTAGCCTTGCTCAGTGTGTTTGCCAGCCTTCCTGCAATGGCGCTGACTTTCCAGACACCTCTGGAGAGCATCACGTGGACGGTCGAAGGTGACAAGTTCGAATGCCGCCTGACTCAGCCGGTCACTGATTTCGGCTCGGGCGAATTCGTGCGCCGTGCCGGCGAGCAGGCGACGTTTCGTTTGAATGCCTACAACTCGATGATCGGTGGCGGTTCGGCGACGTTGCTGGCGGCCGCCGCACCCTGGCAGCCGGGGCGGGGCGATATCAACCTGGGATCCGTCAGAATCGGCAGCGGCAATGTGCTGTTCAATAGCTCGCAAGCTCAGGCCGGACGCTTGATCAGCGGATTGATCGATGGCCGCAGCCCGGTGATCCGGCATACTTCCGGCGATGGCCGGGTGTCGGAAGTACGACTGTTGCCGGTCAAGTTCAACAAGGCGTTCAGCGATTATCAGAGTTGCGTGGCGAAACTGCTGCCGAAGAATTTCGAGCAGGTTAAAAGGTCCGAAATCGGTTTCCCGGGCGAAAGTATCGACCTCAGCCCCCAGGCCAAGGCGCAGTTGCAGGTGATGCTCGAGTTCATGAAGGCTGATCCGTCGGTGAATCATATCGAGCTTGACGGGCACTCCGACAACAGTGGCAATCGCCTGACCAACCGTGAGCTGTCACGCCGCCGCGCCTTGGCGGTGATGGATTATTTCAAAGCCAACGGCATTCAGGAATCGCAGATCACTATGCGCTTCCATGGTGAGCGCTACCCTGTGGCGCCGAACACCAACGCAGGCAATCGCGCGAAAAATCGTCGAGTTGCGGTGCGACTGGAGCGTGTGGCACCGACAGAACAAGTCGCGCCACAAATTGCTACGAGCAGTACCCCGGCAAATTCCTGACTCGCCGGTCATCGTCGCGCTCTCGACAGATTCTGTCGCTTCGTCGTCTTAAGCTGTCGCGCCTCTGTAAATTACCGCGTTTGAGCGGTAGACTTCCCGGCTTTCCGTAGAATCCCGTGGAGTGATGGCATGGCGGACGTAAACAAGGTCGTTCTGGCGTATTCCGGCGGCCTGGACACTTCGGTGATCCTCAAGTGGCTGCAGGATACTTATAACTGTGAAGTGGTGACGTTCACCGCTGACCTGGGTCAGGGCGAAGAGGTCGAACCTGCGCGCGCCAAGGCGCAGGCCATGGGCGTCAAAGAGATCTACATCGACGACTTGCGTGAAGAGTTCGTGCGCGATTTCGTTTTCCCGATGTTCCGCGCCAACACCGTTTACGAAGGCGAGTACCTGCTGGGTACTTCCATCGCTCGTCCGTTGATCGCCAAACGCCTGATTGAAATCGCCAACGAAACCGGCGCTGACGCCATTTCCCACGGCGCCACCGGCAAGGGCAACGACCAGGTTCGCTTCGAACTGGGCGCGTACGCCTTGAAGCCAGGTGTGAAGGTGATCGCTCCGTGGCGCGAATGGGACCTGCTGTCCCGTGAAAAACTGATGGATTACGCTGAAAAGCACAACATCCCGATCGAGCGTCACGGCAAGAAAAAATCCCCGTACTCGATGGACGCCAACCTGCTGCACATCTCCTATGAAGGCGGCGTGCTGGAAGACACCTGGACCGAGCACGAAGAAGATATGTGGAAATGGACCGTCTCCCCGGAGAACGCTCCAGACAAACCGCAATATCTGGAACTGACCTACCGTAACGGCGACATCGTTGCACTGGACGGCGTCGAAATGACCCCGGCCACCGTGCTGGCGACCCTGAACCGTATCGGTGGTGCACACGGTATCGGTCGTCTCGACATCGTCGAGAACCGTTACGTGGGCATGAAGTCCCGTGGCTGCTACGAAACCCCAGGCGGCACCATCATGCTGCGCGCTCACCGTGCGATCGAATCGATCACGCTGGACCGCGAAGTGGCTCACCTCAAAGACGAGCTGATGCCGAAATACGCCAGCCTGATCTACACCGGTTACTGGTGGAGCCCTGAGCGTCTGATGCTGCAACAAATGATCGATGCGTCCCAGGCCCACGTGAACGGCGTTGTTCGCCTGAAGCTGTACAAGGGCAATGTGATCGTTACGGGTCGCAAGTCTGACGAATCGTTGTTCGATGCCAACATCGCAACCTTCGAAGAAGACGGCGGCGCTTACAACCAGGCCGACGCGGCGGGCTTCATCAAGCTCAACGCCTTGCGTATGCGCATTGCTGCGAACAAAGGCCGGAAGCTGTTCTGAGCCCGTTGAAGCAGTCATAGAGCTGTGGCCTTGTCGGTGACAAGGCCACAATTCTGAAAAGGGAAGTTTTTCCTGTCGCGCCTTGTGTTTTTCAACGTTCTTCTTGTGACTCGTACCATTCCTTCTGCGTTTTTCTCTCTCTGAGTTTTAGAGAGTTGTCCTGTTCGACTATCGGGCACTCAAGCCATAGTCGTCACACCCTGTGAACTCACGTTATAAGCGACCCAGAACGCTGTGTGGCTGCGTTTCCTTGTTTGCTTTGAATACTTGAGCGCGCTTTCTTTCAGTAGCGCTTCTGAATCGGTACACGTAAGAAATACGATCAACCGTGCAGAGGGGGCTTGAGGTGCCTGGACCTTCTCGATCAACGTGTTGAATTCCATTTTTTTGCTCATCCTTCGTACATCAACGATGTGTAGATCCTTTAGCAATGCCGGTAACCGTACCTGATGCTCAATCCAGTGCTTGGTCGAGTCTGTCGGTGCGAAACTTTCCGATTGATCAGCGTTGGCCATCACCTTTATGAAATGTTTTCCCTTCTCAAAATCAGAGGGGGCGTACAGTGATCGGTAGTTGAAGTTGAGTGTGGCGAAGAATAGGAAAAGCAAATAAAAGGGGAAGCTGATAAGGAACCAGATGTAAATCTTGCGTTCGTCATTATCGAGAAAGGGGAGCGAAATGGCAGCTGAAGTTTCAGACAGTGTTGCAAATACCGCGATGATTGTCATGGGGTTGGTAATTCTTGATTTGGGTTTTATCATGTTTTTTGCTCATAAAGGACTATCTTTTCTCGATTTGTAAGTTTGGGTTTCTCAAGTGTATTTCAGTTTGGTTGTATTGGAGTTGTTGTTATTTTGTGGGTCCTTTTAGTTGGGTTTCTAGTGGGTCTTATAGTAGCTGGATTAATAGTGGGTCGGGTATAGCTGCTGTTCGTGTTTTAAGAAGAGTTATGTTGATCTTTAATGCTGGAGTGTTGCTCGATGTTGATCTATTAGCATTATGTTGGCCAGGTGGTTGATGCTGCGCCTCCAAGGTGTGAGTGTTTAGGGTTGAAGTGTTGGTTGTTTTTTAAGCGTAGCCCAATCGCCGGTGTTTGTCGGGCTGCACGTTCACTGTCCTGCCCCATTAATTTTTTAGGATGTAATTCGATACACAAAAATTTCAAAAAGCCGCGCGCTGATGGACGGATAAAATTTAAGAAACACAGTATTTGTGCAAATCTTGTAAGAATTATCCTTCTTGTTTGTAGGGAATGTCTCTCGGTGTGGGTCGCTGAGGGGGGCGGCATGCCATGGATGAAACGACTAGGCTATTGTGCGGGCTCTAAAAATTCGAACAGCGAAAATTGGACTTGCCCATGAATAAAGTGCTGATCGTGGATGATCACCCCGTCATTCGTCTTGCGGTACGTATGCTAATGGAGCGCCATGGCTACGAAGTCATTGCAGAAACAGATAACGGCGTGGACGCATTACAACTGGCCCGCGAACTTATGCCGGATATTGTCATTCTGGATATTGGAATACCGAAGCTGGATGGGCTGGAAGTCATTGCGCGACTGACATCGACGGCGATGCCTCTTAAAGTGTTGATATTGACTTCACAAGCGCCCGGGCATTTTTCCATGCGTTGTATGCAGTCAGGGGCTGCAGGCTATGTTTGCAAACAGCAGGACCTCACTGAATTGCTCAGTGCGATAAAAGCCGTTCTTTCAGGCTACAGTTACTTTCCGAATCAAGCGTTGCATACCGTACGGTCCAGTCTTGGCAATGCCAGTGAAGCCGATATGGTGGATCGTCTGTCCGGGCGCGAAATGATGGTGTTGCAACAGTTGGCCAGAGGCAAGACCAATAAGGAGATTGCCGATGGAATGTTCCTCAGCAATAAAACCGTCAGTACTTACAAAACTCGCCTGTTGTTGAAACTCAATGCGCGCTCCCTGGTCGATTTGATCGAACTGGCTCAACGCAATGGTCTGGTTTAAGTGCCACTAACGGCTGATGAGGAGGCGCTCATCAGGGATCGGCACTTAGTAAAAAGCCTCCGTTTCGGGAGGCTTTTAGGTGTTAAAGGTCAAAATCGTAATCGGCCAATTGCTTTTGAAGTCGGCGCTCCTCCAGCAAATTGTCGATGGTGCGGCGTTTGCTCAGGTTGGTCTTTGCCACTTCAACCACCGGTTCAGCGTCATCGGCCTCAACGGGTGTGAAGTCGTCTTCTACGTCCAATTGCTCTTTGCCAGTGCTCATAAGGTCAACTCCAGGCTAAGACTGCCTTTGGCGCTCCTTATATCGACAATCGACCGGCGGGTAAAAAAGATTTTTTCAATCGATGGATCAATAAATCTAATAGTGCCTCAATCGTCCGAGGTCTTTTGCTTGTATTCGCACAAATCTTCGATCCGGCAACTGCCGCAGCGGGGCTTGCGGGCCAGGCACACGTAGCGCCCATGAAGGATCAGCCAGTGATGGGAGTCCAGCAAGTATTGCTTGGGCACAAACTTCATCAGTTTCTGCTCCACCTCGACTACATTCTTGCCGGGAGCAATGCCGGTGCGGTTGCTGACCCGAAAAATGTGGGTGTCCACCGCCATGGTCAGTTGGCGAAAGGCAGTATTGAGCACCACGTTCGCCGTCTTGCGGCCGACGCCGGGTAGCGCTTCCAGTTCCTCGCGGGTTTGCGGCACTTCGCCGCCATGGCGCTCCACCAGCAGTCGACAGGTTTCGATCACGTTTTTCGCTTTGCTGTTAAACAAACCGATCGTCTTGATGTATTCCGACAGGCCCTCGACGCCCAGCGCATGGATCGCGGCCGGTGTATTGGCCACGGGATAGAGTTTGGCGGTGGCCTTGTTGACGCCGACATCGGTCGACTGGGCGGAAAGAATCACGGCAATCAGCAATTCGAATGGCGATGAATAGGCCAGTTCAGTCTTCGGTTCCGGGTTGTCTTCGTGAAACCTGCGGAAAATTTCCAAACGTTTTGCGGCATTCATGGGCAATGCGTTTCCTAAAAACAGTCAATCAAGGTGAGGGCGTCGAGCGGGGCCAGGCCTGACGTGCGGCGATCAACACTCCCAGCAGAATGAACCCGCCGGGGGCCAGCGTGGCGAGCTGCAGGCCACCGTTGCCAACCAGTTCGCGAAGCAGGCCCAGGCCGACCATCAGCGCGCCAAACAGAGCGCACAGGAGCAAGCGATCAAGACGTGGGCTCTGAAAGAAACCGTTGTACTCCAGCACAACACATTGCAGGGCGATCAATCCTGCGTAAAGCGCTACCGGTTGGTGCCATTGAAGGGACCAGGCTTGTGCGGCCATTTGCGCGCAGCTGGTGAGCGTGGCGGCCAGCAGGAGGCAGGCAAGCAAGCGGGCGGACGGAACCAGCCGGGTTCTCAAGGCCCACATGCCAACGCCATAAGCGCTGATCACCACAATGAACATCAGCCACAACCCCAGCGCCGCCATCCAGGACGTCGTGGCGCCGATCAGGGGCGCAAGCATCAACGAGTTTTTCAGGGTCGATGACTTAGTCATGGACGTTACCCCCGATCAATTGTTGGCGGTGTTCATCGAAGTAGCGTAACGCGTCGTGAATGGCACTGATCACCGCCCTTGAGGTGCTGGTTGCACCCGCCACCTGATCGAATTGCCCCTGATCCTTTTTCAGGGCCCAGCCAGCGTCGTCGGGATCGCTTCGAGACTTGCCGGCAAATGCCTGGAGCCAGGTATTGGGCCAGTCGCCGATCTTGCCACCCAGTCCCGGAGTTTCCGATTGCTTGAGGGTTTTGACTCCCAACAATTTGCCGTTGGGATCGATGGCAATCAGCAATTCGATTGAGCCTTCGTAGCCCATGGTCTGGCTGCGCAGTAATACCGCGCTCGGTTGGCCGGCCTTGGCCGCCAGGTAGCCGCCCAGCAGCGTGCTGTTGGGCAGCGTGATGTTGGCGAGGTTGAGCGGCTGTTCCAACGGTTGATTGTCGTAAGTTGCCGGTGGTAGCAGGTCGAGCAGGTTGCGGCTGTCGATCAACCGTTGTTCAGCGGCAATGCGGGGAGCGCTAATGCGTTGCACGAAGTAGGTCGCTCCGACTCCCAGCCCGGCGAGCAGCACCAGAATCACCACGCTGGAGGCTCGGCTCATGGGGTCACTTCCTGCCTGGACGCGACAAAGCGCTCCAGCGCTGGCACACAAAGGTTCATCAGCAACACGGCAAATGCCACGCCGTCCGGATAGCCACCCCAGGTCCGTATTAGGTAAGTCAACAAGCCTGCGCCGATACCAAAGAGCAACCGGGCACCAGCGCTTTTGGCGCCGGAAACCGGTTCTGTGACAATGAAAAAAGCCCCCAGCATGGTGGCGCCGGTCAGCAGATGAAACAGGGGGGAGCCATGGGAGTCGGAGCCTGAACCGTTCCAGCACAGCAGGCTGATGACGAACAGGCTGGCGAGCATGCCGACCGGCGCATGCCAGCTGAACACCCGCCGTTGCAGGAGAAATGCGCCACCAGACAGAAAGGCCAGGTTGACCCATTCCACGCCGCGTCCGCCGAAATGGCCGAATGCCGGGTTACCGGCGAAGAGTTCGTCCATGGTCAGGCTTTTGTTGATTCGCAGGCTGTCCAGCGCGGTGGCCTGGGACCAGGCATCTGGTGTAGCGCTGAGGTTGAATCCGAAAACCTGTTGCAAGCCGCCCAGCAAGTCCATGCCGTGGGAAGACGGCCAGTGCGTCATTTGCTGGGGAAAGGCCACCAGCACCAGGGCGAAGCCGAGCATCGCCGGGTTGAACGGATTCTTGCCAACGCCGCCATATAGCTGTTTACCGAGCAGCGCGAACGCCGCCGCACAGACCGTCAACCACCACGGGCAGTAGGGCGGCAACGCCAGTGCCAGTAGCGTCGCACTGACCAGCGCACTGCCGTCACTCAATGTCGGTTTGAGCAGGCGCTGGCGCAGTCGCAACACGGCGCCTTCAACCGCCAGCGCGGTAGCGGCCGCCAGCATCAGGTTAATCAATACGCCCCAGCCATACAGCCAGAACAACGTCAGCATTCCCGGCAGGGTGGCCAGCAACACCAGCTTCATGGCCTGCTGAAGGCGTTCGTCCACTGACTCAAGGGGCGACATAGGCATCCACCTGGCGCTGGGCTTCCAGCAAGCGCGCGCGGGCCTTGTCGATCAATTCGCTTGGGGTGTCCGCACCTCGTTCGAGTTTGCTGACGTCGGCACGGGCGTAGGCCAATTCGGTTTTCAGCTGTCGAAGCTGGCTATCGATGGGACGCTTTTCGACTCGCGTCAGGTCTGGCAACGGCTGCTCGCTTGCCGCTTCAGCGATGTGCAAGGCCTGTTCCGCCTCGTTGAGTGCGCGTTGCAGGGCTTCGATCTGTTCGGCCGGTGCGTCGTTGGTCTGGGCTTTCTTGAGTTCGGCTCGGCGCATGGCCAACTGGATCTTCGCCCGTTTCAACTCGGCGTCCTTCGCCGGGGCAACCGGTGTCGGGACTGGCGGTGAACTGCTTTCCAGTTGTGCCAAAGCCTGTTCGGCGGCTTCGAACTGTTGCTGAAGCACGATCAGTTGCGACTGCTGCTCGAAGGTCGGTGGATGCCCGAAGGCCTTGAGCGACTTGTTCAGTTGCGCCCGACTCATCGCCAGATCGATCTTGGCCTTTTTCAACGCCGCATCGGCGCTCGCCGCTTTTTGTGCGCGCACGCGTTCAAGCGCTGCCTGTACCGGGTCGAGCGTCGTCACTTCAGTGTGCACAACGGTGCGTTG
The DNA here is from genome assembly GCF_056401975.1 of Pseudomonas sp. P4_C8. NCBI lineage: Bacteria > Pseudomonadati > Pseudomonadota > Gammaproteobacteria > Pseudomonadales > Pseudomonadaceae > Pseudomonas > Pseudomonas sp. P4_C8. The sequence goes on from NZ_JBFUIH010000026.1 coordinate 80,766, forward strand.
CGCACGGGCCTGGCGTTCAGCGAGTTTCTGTTGTTCCTCGCGCTGCAAGCGGGCATTGCGCTGTTCGAATCGGCGCCGTGCATGGTCGCGTTTGGCGGCGCGAGCTCGTTGCTCTTCAAGGCTGAAGGCCAAGCCCCCGACAATCGGCAATACGGTGGCCAGCGGCAACGGTCGCATCTCGATGCAATCTACCGGGCAGGGCGCTACGCAAAGGTCGCAACCGGTGCACTCGTCGATGATCACCGTGTGCATCAACTTGGCTGCACCGACGATGGCATCCACCGGGCAGGCCTGGATGCATTTGGTGCAACCGATGCATTCGGCTTCGCGAATATAGGCAATCTGCGCCGGGGCCGAGCCGCGACTGATGTCCAGTTCCAGCACCGGTACTTTCAACAGTTCGGCGAGGGCCGCGATGGTTTCGCTGCCGCCGGGCGGGCACTTGTTGATTGGCTCGCCGCTGGCGATGCCTTCGGCGTAGGGCTTGCATCCAGGGTGGCCACATTTGCCGCATTGAGTCTGCGGCAAGAGGGCGTCGATGCGTTGAATCAAACTCATGTTTTGATCAGTCCGCTAAATCCGAGAAATGCCACCGCGATCAATCCGGCGCCGATCAGCTCGATCGGCAGGCCGCGAAAGGGCAGGGGAACATCGTTATCGAGTGTGCGTTGGCGCAAATCGCTGAACAGGCTCAGCACCAGCCAAAACCCCAACCCTGCACCGAGGCTCAGGAAGGTGGCGTGAAAGAATCCTTTATCGTCCTGAGCGTTGAGCAGCGCCAGCCCGAGCACGCCAGCGTTGCCCAAAAGAAGCGGCCAGAGACCGTCGAACGCCAGCGCTGGCAGGGCCTGCGACAGCACTTTCAACAACGGCCCAATCAACAAAACGCTTAGTGGCAAGAACACGAAAAGGCGCAGCGACGTCAGTTCCAGAGGGACCAGCAGCCAGCGGTCAGCTGAGTAGCCCAACACGCCGACCACCAGCATCAAACAGAATGTCGCAATGCCCAGCGCGTGCACTTGCCGATGCTCGTTACCCAACAGCGGATCGGCGCCCAGCGGCCAGTGCAACACAACATTGTTGATCAGGGCAGCGCTGATAAGCGTAAGAAGCATCTCGGTCATGATCGTGCCGGCAAGAACAGGGGCTTTTTAACGGAGCGGTCTAAAAAGCTTAGGCATTATCCGGCAAGGACGGAGGGTGGGCCAGATATGAAAATCCCACAGTCGCGTCAGGCACGACTGTGGGATCGATTTACCGCACAACCTTACTTGATGCGCTGACCTGGCTTGGCGCCGCTATCAGGGCTGAGCAGGTAGATTTCTTCACCGCCAGGGCCGGCCGCCATCACCATGCCTTCGGAGATGCCGAACTTCATTTTCCGTGGCTTGAGGTTGGCAATCATCATGGTCAGGCGACCATCGAGCTTGGACGGATCCGGGTAAGCGCTCTTGATCCCGGAGAACACGTTGCGTTGCTCGTCACCGATGTCCAGGGTCAGGCGCAGCAGTTTGTCAGCACCTTCCACGTGTTCGGCCTTGAGAATCAGCGCAACGCGCAGGTCGACCGCAGCAAAGGTGTCGAACTCGATCTCTGGCGACAGTGGATCCTTGGCCAGTTCGCCGTTGCCGGCCGGTGCAGCTTCGCCGGTGTCGGTTGCGCTGGCGGTCAGGTCTTCTTTGGAAGCATCGCTCATGGCCTGCACTTTTACCGGGTCGATGCGGGTCATCAACGGCTTGAACTCGTTCAGCTGATGGTTGCTGAGCAAGGTCGCGTGGTCGTTCCAGGTCAGCGGTGCGACGTTCAGGAACGCCTCGGCGTCGGCGGCCAGTAGCGGCAGGACCGGCTTGAGGAAAATCACCAACTGACGGAACAGGTTGATGCCCAGTGCGCAGATGGCCTGGACTTCGTCCTGCTTGCCTTCCTGTTTGTTCAGCGACCACGGTGCCTTGTCGGCGATCCAGGCGTTGGCACGGTCGGCCAGGCCCATGATTTCACGCATGGCACGGGCGAAGTCGCGAGCCTCGTAAGCCTCGGCGATGCTCGGCGCAGCCGCCAGGAACGCGTCGGTAAGCTCAGGCGCAGCATTGCCCGCCACCAGCACGCCAGCGTTGCCTTTATGGATGAAACCGGCGCAGCGACTGGCGATGTTGACGACTTTGCCGACCAGGTCCGAGTTGACCTTCTGCACGAAGTCTTCGAGGTTCAGGTCGAGGTCGTCGACGCCACGGCTCAGCTTGGCTGCGTAGTAGTAGCGCAGGTATTCCGGCGACAGGTGATCCAGATACGTCCGCGCCTTGATGAAGGTGCCACGGGACTTGGACATTTTCTGACCGTTGACGGTCAGGTAGCCGTGCACGTTGATGCCGGTCGGTTTACGGAAGCCGGCGCCTTCGAGCATGGCTGGCCAGAACAGGGCGTGGAAGTTGACGATGTCCTTGCCGATGAAATGGTAAAGCTCGGCCGTGGAGTCCTTGCCCCAGAACGCGTCGAAGTCCAGCTCCGGCGTGCGGTCGCACAGGTTCTTGAAGCTGGCCATGTAGCCGATTGGCGCATCCAGCCACACGTAGAAATATTTGCCTGGCTCGTCAGGAATCTCGAAACCGAAGTACGGCGCATCGCGGGAGATGTCCCACTGTTGCAGGCCGGCGTCCAGCCATTCGGCGATCTTGTTGGCCACGGCGTCTTGCAGGGTGCCGCTGCGGGTCCAGGTTTGCAGCATCTCCTGGAAGTCCGGCAGCTTGAAGAAGAAGTGTTGGGAATCCTTGAGCACCGGCGTGGCGCCAGAGATGGCCGACTTCGGATCCTTCAGATCAGTCGGCGCGTAGGTCGCACCGCATTTTTCGCAGTTGTCGCCGTACTGGTCTTCGGTGCCGCATTTCGGGCAGGTGCCCTTGATGAAGCGGTCGGCCAGGAACATTTTCTTTTCCGGGTCGAAGTACTGCGTGATCGAGCGCTGGGCGATGTGCCCGGCGTCGCGCAGCTTCAGGTAGATCTGGCTCGACAGCTCACGGTTTTCTTCGGCGTGAGTGGAGTGGAAGTTGTCGAAGTCCACCAGGAACTCGGCAAAGTCGGCGCTGTGTTCAGCCTGGACGTTGGCGATCAGTTGTTCCGGGGTGATGCCTTCCTTTTCCGCGCGCAACATGATCGCCGAACCGTGGGCGTCGTCGGCGCAGACATATATGCATTGATTGCCGCGGTGCTTCTGGAAACGCACCCACATATCGGTCTGGATGTATTCCAGCATGTGGCCAAGATGGATCGAACCATTGGCATAGGGCAGGGCGCTGGTGACGAGGATCTTGCGTGGCTCGGACATGGGGCTCGGCTACTTGATGAAACGGAGGTCGGCCACTATAAAGCGCCGGCGCATATTTTTCACCTTGTGAGCCTGTTTCATTGGATGAGTGACGGGGATTCGCGCAACGGATCACGCCTCTGTAGGAGCCAGGCTTGCCGGCGATGGCGTACTCAAGCCTGCCATCGCCGGCAAGCCGGGCTCCTACAGATCTGTTCGGCATCCCGCCAAACGATCAGAACAGGTACGATACCCACCTGATTTTCCAGTCTTGCTATCGGAGTTGCCCATGAGCGCCGTCAATCGCGTAGCGGTGGAAGCCGTCCTTCGCCAATACACCGACCCTTACCTGAACCAGGATCCGGTCAGCGCCGGATGCGTGCGCGATATCCAGATCCAGGGTGATCGCGTTAACGTCCAGCTGGAGTTGGGTTATGCCGCCGGCCTGTTCAAAAGCGGCTGGTCACAAATGCTGCAAATGGCCATTGAAGGCCTGGACGGCGTGACGACCGCGCGCGTCGAGATCACCAGCGTGATTGCCGCGCACAAGGCTCAGGCGCAGATTCCGGGGCTGGCGAACGTGAAAAACGTGGTGGCCGTGGCGTCTGGCAAGGGCGGCGTGGGTAAATCCACCACCGCCGCGAACCTGGCGCTGGCGCTGGCCCGTGAAGGTGCCAAGGTCGGCATTCTCGACGCGGACATCTACGGTCCGAGCCAGGGCATCATGTTCGGCATCCCGGAAGGTACCCGACCAAAGGTCAAGGATCAGAAGTGGTTCGTGCCGATCGAGTCCCATGGCGTTGAAGTGATGTCGATGGCATTCCTGACCGACGACAACACACCAATGGTCTGGCGTGGGCCGATGGTGTCCGGTGCGCTGCTGCAACTAGTCACCCAAACCGCGTGGGGCGACCTCGATTACCTGGTCATCGACATGCCGCCAGGCACCGGTGACATTCAGCTGACCCTGGCACAGAAAGTCCCGGTGGCCGGTGCAGTGATCGTCACCACCCCGCAAGATCTGGCATTGCTGGACGCGCGCAAGGGCGTGGAGATGTTCCGCAAGGTCAACATCCCGGTGCTGGGCGTGGTGGAAAACATGGCCGTGCACATCTGCTCCAACTGCGGGCATGCCGAGCATCTGTTCGGTGAAGGCGGTGGGGTGAAACTGGCCAACCAGTATGGCGTCGAACTGCTGGCCTCGTTGCCACTGTCGATGGTCATCCGCGAGCAGGCCGACGGCGGCAAGCCAACGGTGATCGCCGAGCCGGACAGCCAGATCGCGATGGTTTACCAGGAACTGGCCCGCCACGTCGGCGCGCGGATCGTGTTGCAGGAAGCAGTGTCGCCGGCGATGCCGAACATCACCATCAGCGACGATTGATAAACCGCACCTGTAGGAGCACGGCTTGCCGGCGATGGCGATCTTGAATACACCATCGCCGGCAAGCCGTGCTCCTACGGGAACGAGGCGTTGCTTAGATGCGCAACCCGCCATCCATTTCGAGGATCCGGCCGGTGTAGTAGTCGTTCTCGAAAATGTACGCCGCCGAATGGGCGATCTCTTCCGGTTTACCCATGCGCTTGAGCGGAATACCGGCCGTCATTTTGTCCAGCGCTTCCGGCTTCATCCCCAGCGTCATTTCGGTTTCGATAAAGCCCGGTGCAATGCCCGCCACGCGGATGCCGTAGCGCGCCAGCTCCTTGGCCCAGGTCACGGTGGCCGCCGCCACGCCAGCCTTGGCAGCCGAGTAGTTGGTCTGACCGACGTTGCCCGCGCGGGAGATCGAGGAGATATTGATGATCGCGCCGCTGTTGTTCAGCTCGACCATTTTGGCCGCAACTTCACGGGTGCACAGGAACACGCCGGTCAGGTTGACGTCGATGACTGCCTGCCATTGGGCCAGGCTCATCTTGGTCATTTCGCCGTCCTTGACCTTCAGCAATAGACCGTCGCGCAGGATCCCGGCGTTGTTGATCAGGCCGTGGATCGCGCCGAAATCTTCGGCGACCTGGGCGACCATGTGGGTCACTTGCTCTTCATTGGCGACGTTGCACAGGTAGCTGCGTGCCTCGGCACCTTTGGCCTTGCAGGCCGCGACGGTGTCGTCGAGCTTTTCCTGGTTCAGGTCCACCAGGGCCAGTTTCGCGCCTTTGGCGGCGAAATACTCAGCCATGGAACGACCTAAACCCTGGCAACCGCCAGTGATAATGATTACTTTGTCAGTGAGTTGCATTCGCATGCCCCAATAGCAGGTCAGAGTGGTTTCCTTGGAGAGGGCCTCTCGATCTGCGCCGGATGTGGCCTGGCTGCACATGAGAACTGCCCGAATGGCGCGCTGAATACGTATCCCCAGCCGCCTGTCCGTTTTTTCGACGGATTCTATTTAAGGAGTCATAAATTGAGCGTAGAAGCGGCCAAGAATGCCCGAAAATTGCTTCTCAAGGAATACCGGGGGGTGCTGTCGACCCATTCCAAGTCGATGCCGGGTTACCCGTTTGGCTCTGTGGTTCCTTACTGTCTGGACGAACAGGGCCGGCCGCTGATCCTTATCAGCCGCATCGCCCAGCACACGCATAACCTGCAGAAAGATCCGAAATGCTCTCTGTTTGTGGGCGAACGCGAGGCCGACGACGTACAAGCCGTTGGTCGCCTGACCTACCTCGCCGAAGCCGAAAAGCTCGAGGACGAGGCCGCCGTTGAAGCGGCGGCCCAACGTTACTACCGCTATTTCCCTGATTCGCAGAGCTACCACAAGGCCCACGATTTCGATTTTTGGGTGCTCAAACCCGTACGTCACCGCTATATCGGCGGCTTCGGCGCGATTCATTGGGTCGATCATCTGACATTGGCTAACCCGTTTGCCGGCAAGGCTGAAGTGAGCATGGTCGAGCACATGAATGCCGATCACGCCAAAGCCATCGCTCACTACGTCGAACTGGCAGGCCTGCCGAAAACCGAACCGGCGCAACTGGCCGGCATCGACACCGAAGGCATGCATTTGCGTATTGGTCAGGCGCTATACTGGTTGCCGTTTCAAGCGCCTTGTAATACGCCGACACAAGTCCGGGAAGCCTTGGTTTTCCTGGCCCACGCCGAACATTGGCCCAGAAATGAAGTCGCCGACGCTTGAATTCACGAATCGGCGACGTCATCTAGGGAACACTGGCAAGGCATTCTTGCGTTGAGGAACCATTTGATGCGCCCTTTTTTGTTGCTCTTTGTACTGTTCCCGGTGTTGGAACTGTTCGTATTTGTCAAAGTCAGTGGGTCAATCGGGTTTTTCCCGGCCCTGCTACTGATCATTCTCGGCTCGATGCTCGGCGTGTTCGTGCTGCGTATCGCCGGTCTGGCTACTGCGCTGCGTGCCCGTGAAAGCCTGAGTCGCGGCGAGCTGCCGGCCCAGACCATGCTGGAAGGCCTGATGCTGGCCTTGGCTGGTGGTCTATTGATCCTGCCGGGCTTCGTCAGTGATGTGCTGGGCCTGATCATGCTGTTGCCGATCTCGCGTCGACTGCTGGCCAATAAAATGCGCCAGCGTGCCGAAGAGGCCGCGATCCGTCAGCGTGCATTCGCCGATGACCTTCAGCCGCGTGGCGGCCCTGTTACGCGCGAGTCGCTGGGCCGTGAGCCCAATGTGATCGAAGGCGAGTTCGAGCACCGCGACTCCAAGTAAATCGTTTCACCTGCACGGCACCTTCGGGTGCCGTGTTCGTTTTCGGGTCATCGATGTAAAAAATTTCGATCTCCGCCCTTGTAATAAGCTTGTGCGCCCTTATGTAACGGTCACCGCAAGGTTTCTGGCAAACCTGCCAGACAGACTTCCGCGGTTCGTTTGACGAACCGCACCCGGCACCGCCGGATTTGTTAAACCCGCCGGGAATACACCGGCCGATGAAAACCACAATTAGGAGAGATCGACAATGAAGCTTCGTCCTCTGCATGACCGCGTCGTCATCCGTCGCAGCGAAGAAGAAAAGAAAACCGCTGGCGGTATCGTCCTGCCAGGTTCGGCTGCTGAAAAAGCCAACAGCGGTGAAATTCTGGCAGTCGGCACTGGCCGCGTGCTGGACAACGGTGAAGTGCGTGCACTGGCCGTTAAAGTGGGCGACAAGGTTGTGTTCGGTCCTTACTCCGGCAGCAACACCGTGAAAGTTGATGGCGAAGACCTGCTGGTAATGGCTGAGAACGAGATTCTCGCTGTTATCGAAGGCTGATTACCCGCTCATTTTCCCGCTACTACAAAGTATTTAAGGAATATCGATCATGGCTGCTAAAGAAGTTAAATTCGGCGATTCCGCCCGCAAGAAAATGCTCGCCGGTGTCAACGTCCTGGCTGACGCAGTAAAAGCGACCCTGGGCCCTAAAGGCCGTAACGTGATCATCGAGAAGAGCTTCGGCGCTCCGACCATCACCAAGGACGGCGTGTCCGTTGCCAAAGAAATCGAGCTGAAAGATCGCTTCGAAAACATGGGCGCGCAGCTGGTCAAAGACGTTGCCTCCCGTGCCAACGATGACGCAGGCGACGGCACCACCACCGCTACCGTTCTGGCTCAATCGATCGTCAACGAAGGCCTGAAAGCCGTCGCTGCCGGCATGAACCCGATGGACCTGAAACGCGGCATCGACAAAGCGACCATCGCTATCGTCAAAGAGCTCAAAGCCCTGTCCAAGCCTTGCGCTGACACCAAGGCCATCGCTCAGGTCGGCACCATCTCGGCCAACTCCGACAACTCCATCGGCGACATCATTGCCGAAGCCATGGAAAAAGTCGGTAAAGAAGGCGTGATCACCGTTGAAGAAGGCTCGGGCCTGGAAAACGAACTGTCGGTTGTTGAAGGCATGCAGTTCGACCGTGGCTACCTGTCCCCGTACTTCGTCAACAAGCCAGAGACCATGACTGCCGAGCTGGACGGTCCGCTGATCCTGCTGGTCGACAAAAAGATCTCGAACATCCGCGAAATGCTGCCAGTCCTGGAAGCCGTTGCCAAAGCCGGCCGTCCACTGCTGATCGTGGCCGAAGACGTTGAAGGCGAAGCCCTGGCGACTCTGGTTGTGAACAACATGCGTGGCATCGTTAAAGTCGCAGCCGTCAAGGCTCCAGGCTTCGGCGACCGTCGCAAGGCCATGCTGCAGGACATCGCTGTCCTGACTGGCGGTACCGTAATCTCCGAAGAGATCGGTCTGAGCCTGGAAAGCACTACCCTGGAACACCTGGGTAATGCCAAGCGCGTCATCCTGTCGAAAGAAAACACCACCGTGATCGACGGCGCCGGCGTTGAAGCTGATATCCAGGCTCGCGTTCTGCAAATCCGTCAGCAAGTGGCTGACACTTCGTCCGACTACGACCGTGAAAAACTGCAAGAGCGTCTGGCCAAGCTGTCCGGCGGCGTTGCAGTGATCAAGGTTGGCGCAGGTTCCGAAGTTGAAATGAAAGAGAAGAAAGCCCGCGTTGAAGACGCCCTGCACGCTACCCGTGCAGCCGTTGAAGAAGGCGTGGTACCTGGCGGCGGCGTGGCACTGGTTCGCGCTCTGCAGGCTATCTCCGAGCTGAAAGGCGACAACGATGACCAGAACGTAGGCATCCAGTTGCTGCGTCGCGCTGTTGAAGCGCCACTGCGCCAGATCGTTGCCAACTCCGGCGACGAGCCAAGCGTTGTAGTCGACAAGGTCAAGCAGGGTTCGGGTAACTACGGTTACAACGCTGCCACCGGCGAATACGGCGACATGATCGAAATGGGTATCCTGGACCCGGCTAAAGTGACTCGTTCGGCTCTGCAAGCGGCTTCGTCGATTGCCAGCCTGATGATCACCACCGAAGCCATGATCGCCGAGATCAAGGAAGACGGTCCAGCTGGCGGCATGCCAGACATGGGCGGTATGGGCGGCATGGGCGGCATGATGTAAGCCAGCCTTACCCCTGTATTAAAAAACCCCGCCTGCGAAAGCAGGCGGGGTTTTTTATTGCCCAAAATCTGAAGATGCACCGCACCCTGTGGGAGCCGGCGGTGCGACGATTCGACTTGCCCGCGATGGCGTCAGTCCAGGCGCTGACTGCTTCAGGGCCTGGCTCAGACCATGAAGCGACTCTGGACCCTGTAGGAGTGAGCCGACGCAATCGCGAGCAGGCTCACTCCTACAGTTTTGATCTGTGTTTCAGGCGTTGACTGCTTTCGCATTGGCCAAGGATTCGACCTTGGAAGCCGGTCGGTAAAGAACGTAGTAATACGACCCCAGACAAATCAGCCAGCAGAAAACTGCTGTCCATACGTTGTGCGAAAAGAAGTGCGCGCCCTGCATCATCCGGCCAATGGAGAACACCGAGCCCAGGGCTAGGGCGAAGACAAACGCCGCGCGAGCCATGCGCGGGCGGCGGTCACGCAACACAAAGAACAGCGCAAACAGCGTGAAGCCGGTGGCAGCATGACCGCCAGGCCAGCAACGGCCAGGTTTATCCGTGTGCGGACGAGGGCTCAATAATTCGCTGTAGGTTTCGTGGCCGCCGAATTGCTCAAGGCTCCACGGACATTGCACCGCCGTCACCGCTTTCATGGGGGTGACAAAGGAGGTCGCCAGTCCCAGAGACAGCACCAGGCAGCCCAGCTCCCGTTTGAACGGCTTGAGCCTGATCATGAAAAACGAGCCGATGAAGCCGAGGACGGCCAAAACCGAGAACGCGATGACCACTTGCTTGGCGCGGTCATGCAGGATGTCTTCCAGGAAGTAACTGTGACGCCCGATGAAATCTCCTGCCACTGGATCGTAGAACAGCTTGGCAAGGTCCATGTCCAGGGATGTCAGTTCGAGCAGCACCAGAATGATCGCCGCGACGGCGGGGACACCCAGGCACACCCAGAAATTGAGTGGGCGAGAGGCAGGACGGACAACGGTTGAAGACATGGTGAATCCTGAACAAAGGAACAAGCCCCAGGGCATCAGCCTGGGGCGATTCGGTTAACGGTTGCTGACTTGGCCGGCACCCTCCTTGGACGCTTTCCAGCCAAGCAGCTGTTGCTTGAAGCCATAACTGGCCGTTTGGTAATAAGTGATCGCACGGGTGATCAATGGATCGTTGGCAGTGGCACTGGACTCGCGACTGTCTGTCAGCGCTTCATCATGACGACGCAACCCTTGGCGCGGGCTAAGGATCGCCAGATCCTTGCCATCAAACAATCCCAGGTGTTGATAATTGCCAACCACCACTCGCGGTGGCAGCGGATTGTCCTGCAACAGGTTGCGACCAAAGAACGTCGATTCATAATCCAGATTCAGCAAGCCCAATAAAGTGGGTGCGAGGTCGATCTGGCTGGCCAGTTGTGCGGTCTCGCGGGCTTCGATCAATTTTGGTGCATAAATGAACAGCGGAATCTGATAGTTACTGATCGGCAAGTCTTCTTTACCGGCACTGCCCGCGGTGTGGTCGGCGACGAAGACGAAGATTGTATTGTCAAACCACGGCTTTTTGCGCGCCTGATCAAGGAACTGACCAATGGCATAGTCGGTGTACTTCACCGCACCGTCACGGCCATCACCGGATTTGATGTCAATCCGATTCTCCGGATAGGTGTAAGGGCGGTGGTTGGACGTGGTCATCAGTTGCAGCAGAAACGGCTGTTGCTTCGCATAGTCGGCGTCAGCCAGTTTCAGCGTCTGCGTATACAGATCTTCGTCGGCCATGCCCCATGCATTCTTGAAGTGAATCTCGGCTTCTTCGACGCTGCTCTGGTCGACTACGCGGTAACCATTGCCGCTGAAAAACGCGTTCATGTTGTCGAAGTAACCGCGCCCACCGTAAACGAACACGCTGTCGTAACCCACCGCGTTGAGTTGTTGGCCGAGACTGGCAAAACCGCTCTCACGCCCTACGCGCTTGACGATTGAGCGTCCCGGTGTCGGCGGGATGGCCAGGGTGATGGCTTCCAGGCCGCGGTCAGTACGGGTGCCCGTGGCGTAGAAGTTGTTGAAGTACAGGCTCTGTTTGCGCAGGGCATCGAGGTTGGGTGTCAGGTCGCGCTGGTTGCCATTGCTGCCCATGTATTTGGCACTAAAGCTTTCGATGGTCACCAATATGATATTGGGTTTGCGCAGGGTACCGGGGTTATCGATTTCCCGACGAATGTCTTGCGGGTCCGTGCCGATGAAGCGCGCATTCGGTTCGCTTAGCTCAGCCCGAATCTGCTGTGCGACAACGTCCCCCGGCAGGGTGCTGTAAAACTGCGGGTAATCCAGTTCGTTGTTACGGAACGCTGCAAAAAACTGGTACGGACCGTTGCTTGCCAGCTCGTTTTGGTAGGCGTTGCCGCCTTGTGCACGAGGCGAGTCCTGGCTGAGCAATTGCAGGCTCAACCCAGCAACGATCAATAACCCCAAGGCATTCAGCAGGCGCCCGCGCAAGGGTGGCAACGGGGCGTTCATGGCTGCATTGAAAGGTTTGCGTAAAACGAAGCTCAAGCCGAACGCCAGGATCGCGAGCAGGCTCAGCAGCTTGCCGATCGGATAGGACTCGAGCAGGTTGTTCAGCACTTCGTCGGAATACACCAGGTAGTCGACGGCGATGAAATTGAAGCGCACACCAAATTCATCCCAGAACAGCCACTCGGCCACCGCGGTGAAGAGCATGGCGAACAGGCTGACCGTCAGCAGGCCCTGAAGAAACCAGTGGTGACCGCGCCGACGCCACAAGGCCGGTGGGCACAGCAGCAAGTAGAGGCCCATTGGCAGTGCCGCATAGGCAATAAAGCCCAGGTCGTAAATCAAGCCGATGCCGAACACTGACAGGAAGCCGCTGCCGGCCTCGTCCAGATGAGTGAGCAGCAGAACCGTTCGGGTCAGAAAGAAGATGGCCAGCCAGGCGCCGGTGACCAGCAGGAGAAAGCGCATGGGGGCCGTCTTGAAGAAGTCCATGTTGTATATATTCCTTATTATCAGTTACGCGGGAGCTTCACCCGACCGCTGTAGTCAGGGTGTGAACCCATAGTGAAAAACCTGTTAACTCTATCATTTGGTTGAGCGAATTGATTCCTCCTGTCCGCAACCCTAGCCCTGAGCCACACTTGGCCTTAAGCTGCGCGGGCCAAGACGGCCGTTACTGTGTAAGGAGGAGTGCCCATGCGAATTTTATTGGTTGAAGACAACCGCGATATCCTGGCCAACCTGGCTGATTATCTGGGCCTCAAAGGCTACACCGTGGATTGCGCACAAGACGGTCTGTCTGGCCTGCACCTGGCGGCCACCGAGCATTACGACTTGATCGTACTCGATATCATGCTGCCTGGCATCGACGGTTACACCCTGTGCAAACGCCTGCGCGAAGATGCCCGCCGCGATACGCCGGTCATCATGCTCACCGCCCGCGACCAACTGGATGACCGGCTGCAAGGCTTCAAGTCCGGCGCTGATGATTACCTGATCAAACCGTTTGCCCTGTCTGAACTGGCAGCACGGATCGAGGCGGTGATGCGCCGCACTCAAGGTGGCGGTCGTCGTACGTTACAAGTCGGCGATCTGGCCTATGACCTCGATACCCTGGAGGTGACCCGCGGCGGCCGACTGCTGAAGCTCAACCCGGTGGGCTTGAAATTGCTGGCCGTGCTGATGCAGAAAAGCCCGCACGTGCTGCGTCGCGAAATACTCGAAGAGGCGCTGTGGGGCGACGACTGCCCGGACAGTGACAGCCTGCGTAGCCACGTCCATCAACTGCGTCAGGTCATCGACAAGCCGTTCGCCAAGCCATTGCTGCAAACCGTTCACGGTGTAGGTTATCGCCTGGCCGAGGGGCGTGATGGAGTTTAAGCAGAGCCTTGCTCAACGGATCATCATCGCCTTTGCGGTGATGAGCGCATTGGTGGCTGGCGCCTTTGCCATGGGCATTGTGGCGACCGTGCATGTGGTGGAAGAAAAACTGATTTCGTCCGGTCTGGGCGGCGATTTACAGCGTCTTTTGTTGATGGACAGCATGTCGGACTGGAACCATCGTCCCGAGCCGGACCAGCTGTTCTACTTCAGTGGTGGGGCAGGTGATTTCGAACTGCCCAAGGATTTGCGCAACCTGGAATCAGGTTTTCACGAGGTTTTTCGCGATCAGCTGTCGTATCACGCCATGGTCGAAATCGTCGACGGCCGGCGTTACGTCTTGCTTCAGGACCAAAGCGATTTCGAAGAGCGTGAGCGGGTGCTGTTTGCCGTGGTGTTAACGGGCTTTGTGCTGAGCCTGGCGCTGGCGGTATTTCTCGGTTGGGTCCTGGCGCGCAAAGTCATGGCGCCGGTGGTCCGTCTGGCACGCCAGGTGCGTCATCGCGATCAGTTGTTAGGGCTGGCGCCGCCCCTGGCGCCCGATTATGCCGCCGACGAAGTGGGCGAGCTGGCTGTTGCCTTCGACGCCACCCTTGGGCGCTTGCGCCAGGCGTTGAACCGCGAACGGTTGTTTACCAGTGACGTCAGCCACGAACTGCGTACGCCATTGATGGTGCTGGCGAGTTCCTGTGAGCTGCTGTTGGAAAATCCCGGTCTCGATCAGCGCGGCCGTGCCCAGGTCGAGCGCATTGCCCGGGCCTGCGAAGAAATGCGAGAGCTGGTACAAACCTTCCTGATGCTGGCCCGCGCACAGCGTGAAGACGCCAGCATGTCGCCGCAGCAGAACCTGAGCCAGGTCGCCGACGGGTTGCTCAATCTGTGGCGAGAACCCATCGAAACCAAGGGGCTGACGCTGATTTTCGAGCCGGGCCCCCCTCCAGTCTCCAGTTACAACGCAACGCTCTTGCACGCGGTAATGGGCAACTTGTTGCGCAACGCACTGCATTACACCGAACGCGGGTTCATTCGCCTGACCCTCACGGCCACGGGTTTTTTTGTCGAGGACAGTGGTGTGGGCATTCCAGAGGACAAGCGCGAAGCGATGTTCGAGCCTTTTGTGCGGGGTTCCGAAAAACGCGGCGAGGGCCTTGGTCTGGGGTTGTCACTGGTGCAGCGGATCTGTGAGAACCAGGGCTGGAGTGTCAGCCTGACGACAATGGAGCCCAATGGTTGTCGTTTTCAGGTCGAGTTACAGGCGTTGAATGTCAGTTGATTGAATGGTCACGGTGGGATGCCATGAGCTATCGTTAGCTTTCTGTAAAATCTTGAATTGGTTCAAGGTTTTACTCGACGAAATTTTCACAAATGCATGACCTGACGCTGACACCAAACTACATAAGGTTGATTTCATCAGCATTTCAGGTGAGCTTGATGGACGGTCCGATCAAACTTGATTTTTCCGAAAAATACGACGATCAACACGCTCAACGCTACCTGCGCAAGCATCAGGATGGACTCGGTCGCAAGTTGTCCCACTGGCGTGAAGTACAGCTGGCGCGCAAGGCGCTAAAACTGGTCGGCGAACCTGGGCTGGTGCTCGATTTGCCATGCGGTGCCGGACGTTTCTGGCCAATGCTGGCGGAAAAAGCCAATCGTGCGATCATCGGTGCCGACAACTCTGAGTCGATGGTGAAGATTGCCATGCAGGCGCAACCCGCTGACGTGGTCAAACGGGTACAACCCTTGCACACTTCTGCCTTCGAAATCGCCCTGCCTAATAACGCCGTCGACAGCATTTTCTGCATGCGTTTGCTGCATCACATCGGTGAAGCCGAGCATCGACTGGCGATTCTGCGCGAATTCGAGCGTGTCTCCCGTGATAGCGTGATCATTTCGTTATGGGTGGACGGTAATTTCAAGGCTTGGAAACGCAAGCGTTCAGAAGCGCGACGTGGGCAGGAGGGTTACCAAAACCGCTTTGTGTTACCGGCCGCAACGGTGGAAAAGGAGTTTGAGCAGGTGGGTTTCCGTATCCAGGAAAAACTGGACTTTATACCGCTCTACGCTATGTGGCGCATTTACGTATTACGCAAGAGGTAACAGGATGGCAGTGCAATCTGCAGCAGAAAAGGAGGTCGCTCCCCAGGACCGCTTCGACTATTTCTGGAATAAGCACGGTGAATGGGTAGAAGAACCCAATGTTCGCCGCGGCGGGGAAAGTGGCGTGCAGCGCGTCATGGGTAGCGATGGACAACTGCTCTATGCCAAGCGTCAGACCGGCCATATCTATCGCAGCTGGTTGCACCCGTTTGGTCGACCGACCGTGTTGCGTGAGCAAGATGCTTACCTGGGCCTGCGCATGCTCGACGTGGGTGTTCCTGACATCGTTTTCTGCGGCGCACAGCGCGACCCGGTGCATAAATGGCGCGCATTGCTGGTGACCAAGTCGCTGGATGGCTTCGAGGAAGTCGAACACTGGTACGCCGGTGGTGGTCTCGAGCGTCATGGCGAAGCGGTGAATGATCGTGTGTTGAAGGAGCTGGCCGAGAACCTTGCCCGCATGCACAAGGGCCGTTGGCAGCACAGCTGCCTCTACACCAAGCATATATTTGTGCGGGTCACGGGTGAAGGTGAGACGGCGAAAGTCGAAATTGCCTTGATCGATCTGGAGAAGTGCCGACAGCGTATGACCGCTTCTCAGGCGGCAACCCATGATATGAAACAACTGCGTCGCCACTCGTCGTTCAGCCCGGCGGATTGGGAAAAACTCGTCTACTTTTACAAGACGGCGTTTGGCAGCGCTATCAAAGGTTTATAGCGATGAAACTCGAAATTGCACGAGGTTTGTTTCTGATAGGAGCCTTGGCAGTTGCTTCATTGGCGGTGGCTGCCTGGGAGCAGCCTCGCACGCAGGTCCTCAGTTCAGTGAGCGGCGATGCTCACTGTCCAATACCGCGCGCAATCAAAGCCTCCACGGCTGCGCAACCCGACCACGATTTGTTGTTGCTTATGTTTGGGCTTGTACAGGGAATGAGGCCGCAAAGTTGACCAGATTGAAGCCAAAATAAAGGCCTCGCAATTGCGAGGCCTTTTTTTATTCCTGACGCATAACCCCCTGTAATTGGATGGACTCGCCCACGCCGAGGCGTCAATGCGCCACGGTGGCAGTCTAAGAAGCCAACGGCAGCGAGGGCGAGTCCATGAAAAAGAATACGACGCTTAAACAGTCCCTGTCTTCAACCGATGTGTCGGCCTGTACGACAGTGGCGGTCGATCTTGCCAAGCAGGTCTTTCAGGTCGCAGGCGAAGACGCTCTGGGCCAGGTGCTTTATGAAGAACGCCTCAAATCGCGTGAAGCTT
>NZ_JBFUIH010000027.1:0-85589 GCF_056401975.1 Pseudomonas sp. P4_C8
GCTCTGGAGCGCACCGTCCTGCAGTGCCTCCCGGGAACTGTCAATATCACTCACCAACCGGACAAATCGATCTTTCAACGCAGGGAGATACTGTTGGCGAGTACAAATCGCCCTTGCGGTTGCCAAATCCGTGTTCATCGTAGCCTGTGCTTCTTTCATCAGCGAGAGATCCGGCTCAGGGTAAATATTTTCACTCATCCCGTTCATCATCACAGCATCCCCAAATGCGCCTTCACCAATATATTCTTCGTCCGCTTCTTTAAAGATATCGTTCAATGCGCGGGCGTCTTTTACAATATCCACCCATGGAGCTACAACATTCGAAAAATGCAAATTAAACATCCGGAACAGCATGGCATCCGTAACTTCATCGGCAGCCTCTTGCGAGTTTGAAACATACAAATGCAGAACACTCCAAGTGTATCTCAGGTTTTTGGTTGCAACATCTGCCTGCACGGCAGCAATGTCAAGATTTTGCAGTTCCAACTCTACCCTCTTCAAGCTTGCAAGTGTCTGATTCTTGTTTCTCAACACGTCAATTGCACTATTTTGYGCCTCACTCAACGCGTTTCGCTCTTTGCGTATAGCTTCGGCTTCAACACCATAATAAATAGCCATGCCCAGGCCGAATATATTAAGCGCTGCTGCGGAGCCGAGCGATTTTTCGACAAGTGCCTTATATTGGGTATTTTTTTCAGCGATCTGG
This sequence comes from Pseudomonas sp. P4_C8, assembly GCF_056401975.1. Lineage (NCBI taxonomy): Bacteria > Pseudomonadati > Pseudomonadota > Gammaproteobacteria > Pseudomonadales > Pseudomonadaceae > Pseudomonas > Pseudomonas sp. P4_C8. The sequence goes on from NZ_JBFUIH010000027.1 coordinate 707, forward strand.
ACTGCACGCAGAGTGATCGCGGCATCAAGGTCCTTAACTTCCTGAGGGTAAGAATTGGTCGAAATCAATGTCAAGCGGTGTTTGATTTCTGGCAGGACTTCAAGCCGAAGCTCATTACCAAAGCTGTCCAGCTCTACTTTTATAAGTTCTACGTTATCGAGATTGGAAGTGATATTTTTCTTGATTTCACCCAATACATATTTGAAATCGATGATCGTATCTTCACCCAACGAAAGGTCTGGAAACTTGTCGCCCAGACTCAGCTTCAGTCTTTCGAGATCTGCAAGCGTTTTGACGTTATGTTCTTTCAGCAGACCCGACGCAAACAGTTCTGACTCCAGCCTGTCCATCGCCACACCATAGTTAGCCATCCGGCTACCAAACAACCTCAGATGCTCGCTCGTCAACATGATCTTCGAGCGAATGTCTGACCATTTCTTGGCATGCTCTCGAGTAGTGGAAAATGTTCTTAAAAAATCTTCCGCCCGCAAACCTTGGCCACCGTCTTCGCCAGCCCCGAAGCGTAAATAATCGATAACAGCCTGAAGGGTGTAAGGCAGTTTCAAGCCCAGCGCCTCATACTTTCTTAAACTTACAATCTCCTCCTTGGTCAACAACAGCCCGGACTCTCTAGTTGCGACCTCCATCAAACCATTCGATTCACCCAGCGGTTTACCAATCGAAGCATTCACAATGGTGAAAGGTACCCTGACCGCAAGTTCGGCGACCTGCGCAGCACTCGCATCCCTTAGAGCTTCATCCCACAACAAATTATCAGTCATAATTATTCCATTAATTACAATATTAAAGTTTTAGTTATTGCATCGCGCAACATATCCATCACGTGAACATACCAACGAACCAAACTATCCAAAATAATGAAAATACAGTCAACCTCTATTCAATTCACAACCACAACTAAACATTACCAACACCTAGTCACACCAAATATGAATCCAATAAAGAGCTGACGCGAGTGTTTAATTTTCATCCACCCACACTTATTTAAACACATGTTGTATGCACAGGAAGGCGCTAACGGATATTCGCTCGACACGCCATCAACTCTGGGCAAGCAAAAAGAGAGAAACCAATTTTCACCAGAATGGGATTCCAATGAGTTTGGCGAAAGCAGTAAGTTCTTGCGTCAGTCGCCCATTAAATGACGAACTCAGAAAGTAGCTGGCGTGTTTGAGACGACAAGACCGTCAAGTCAAAGTCAACTGCTCGGCTCGTTGGCGATAAGCGTCGGACAGCGCTCGAATAGTCGGATGTGAAGCGTTGACCAATGCTCTACCGGCGACCTGCAAAAAGTTAAGATTCCCACCCTCCAGCGCCTTGGTCAGCCAACCGAGCGCCTCATCGATCCGCCCTTGTGCTGCCAGCACAGCGCCGTAGCTGAATTGCCCACGGAAGTCCTCGCCTTCAGCCGAGCGTCGATACCAATCGATTGCAGCGACAGGGTCTGCTTTACAAAGCCGCCCCTCTTCGAGATACCGCCCCAGCAGATTCATCGATTTCGCGTGGCCTAGTTCGGCGGCCTGTCGATATAGACCCAGCGCGTGTAGCTCATTCACCCCCACTCCACGCCCGGTCGCCAATAGGTTGGCGTAGTTGTACATCGCCCAATCGAGCCCCCTCTGCGCCGCGATTCGGTAATGCCGTGCGGCAACCGAAGCATCCGCCACACAACCCCACCCATGCTCATGACAACGCCCGAGCATGTTGCGAGCCATCAGGTGCCCGCCATGCGCGGCGATCACGAACCAGCGCAACGCCAACGTCTGATCCTGTGCGATGCCGTTCCCATCCAGCAGAATCTGCCCCAGCAAGGCCTGAGCATCGAGTACGCCTTCGCGAGCAGCCATCAAAATCGCCTGGGCTGCGCGCGCCGGGCTTTCCTCCAGCATGGCCTTGAGCGAATCACCGTCGAGGACTTCCTCGCGGCGCAGTTGATAACTCATACCTCGACCCAGCGGCGAAGCAAGTTGTGATAGGTGCCGGTGAGGCGAATCAACGAAGGATGATCCGGCATGTCCTGCGTCAACTGCTGGATCGCCCCGTCCATCTCGAACAGCAGCGCGCGCTGACTGTCTTCGCGCACCAGACTTTGTGTCCAGAAGAACGAGGCGTAACGCGTGCCGCGTGTGACGGCGTTGACCTTGTGCAGGCTGGTGCCGGGATACAAAACCATGTCCCCCGCCGGCAGCTTCACGCGTTGCGTGCCGAAGGTGTCCTGGATTTCCAGTTCACCGCCGTCGTAGTCCGCAGGCTCGCTGAAGAACAGCGTCGCCGAAAGATCGGTGCGCACCCGCTCGATGCTGCCCTTGGGCTGGCGTACGGCGTTATCGATATGAAAATCGAAACTGCCGCCGGCGGTGTAGCAATTCAGCAATGGAGGAAAAACCTTGTGCGGTAACGCGGCGGACATGAACAGCGGATTTTTCCACAACCGATCGAGCATCGCCGCTCCCACTTCCTTGGCCAGTGGATGACCTTCAGGCAGCTGTAGATTGTGCTTGGCCTTGGCCGACTGATAGCCGGCGGTGATCTTGCCGTCCGCCCAATCGGCCTGCTCCAGAGCCTCCCGAATGCGCTGCACTTCTTCTTTCGCGAACAAGCCGGGAATGTGCAGCAGCATGGCAAAGACACCTGAAATCAAAGGGGCGCTAATGGTATTGATTCTTATTGCTTCTGTAAAACCCTCACGACGGACGAACCACCAAAAACCGTAAGGTTAAATTGTAAAGAATGTAAATTCTTCGCAAATAATAACGTTTCGCAATTGATACAAATACGCGTCTACCCTATATTCCGCGGCCTCAAATCCTTGGGGAGGGGAATTCAAAATGTCGCGTCAACAACCACACGTACCGGTCAGTTCACCACGTTTGCTCGCATCGGCCATTGGCATGGCAATTACTGCCGGTTCTGCGGGCCACATGGTTTTCGCGGCGGAAAAAGCCGACGAAAAAGCACCGAGTAATGTGCTGTCGCTGGGCGCTACCGCCATCACTGGCGAGGCTCAGGACGAGACATCCTACTTCGTCGAAAAAGCCTCCTCATCCAAGTACACAGCGCCGCTGGTCGATACTCCGCGTTCGATCACCGTCATCCCGCAACAAGTCATCAAGGACACCGGCGCCCTCAATATGCAGGACGCGCTGCGCACCGTTCCGGGCATCACCTTCGGTGCCGGTGAAGGTGGCAACCCACAAGGCGACCGACCGTTCATTCGTGGTTTCGACGCGCAGGGCGATACTTATCTGGACGGTGTGCGCGACACCGGTTCGCAGAGCCGCGAGATCTTCGCCGTCGAATCGATTGAAGTCAGTAAAGGCCCGAACTCGGCCATGGGTGGCCGTGGCGCTGCTGGCGGCACCATCAACCTGGTGAGCAAAAAGGCCCACTTGGGTGACTCGTTTGATGGTGGTTTTACCTGGGGTTCGGACCAGACCCAACGTTACACCGTGGACGGCAACTATCAGTTAAATGACACCACCGCTGGCCGTCTGAACCTGTTGAGCCACGAAAGCAACGTCGCTGGCCGTGACAGCGTCGACTACGACCGCTGGGGCGTTGCGCCATCGCTGGCTTTCGGCCTGGGCACCGACACCCGCGTCAACCTCGATTACTACCATCTGGAAAATAACGACACACCGGATTCGGGCATTCCCTACTCCATTCCGGCTGCAGGTTCGGCTGCCCGGACCAAATCCAACCCGGACAAACCGGACGACGGCGGCGACAGCACAAACTTCTACGGCCTCAATGACCGAGACTTCCGCAAGGGCCGCACCGACACCGCGACCTTCGCCATCGAGCACGATCTGAATGACGCGATGACCGTCAAGAACACCTTGCGCCACGGTTCCAGCATGCAGGATTACATCCTGACCCAGCCGGACGACAGCAAGGGCAACGTCAACAATGGCACCGTCTGGCGTCGGGCCAACACCCGGGTCAGCAACACCGAGACCACGACTAACCAGACCGATCTGTTTGGTGACATCTACATCGCCGGGTTCAAGAACAGCTACTCCACCGGTATCGAGTACACCCACGAGGAGAGCCAGAAATCCTCGTACAACGTCAACACCGACACTACGCCACTGACGACAACCCCTCCTCCAAGCTTCAACTGCAACCCTGCGATTATCGGTGCACCAAGCGGTTACAACTGCACCTCGCTGTCCAACCCGAACCCGAACGATCCATGGAACGGTGCGATCTCGCGTAACTATGCCGGCACCGACACCAAGGCCGATACGTACGCGTTGTATGTGTTCGACACCCTGGAGTTGTCCCAGCAGTGGTTGTTGAACATGGGTCTGCGTTACGACCATTTCGACACCGACTACAAAACCTTCAACGGTTCCAGCGTGACCACGTCCAAGGGCGATGACACCAGCGAATTCGTCACCGGTCAGTTCGGCGTTGTGTACAAACCGGCGGAAAACGGCAGCATCTATGCGTCCTACGCGACGTCTGCCACGCCACCGGGCAACACCCTGGGTGATGGTGCGGAAGGCAACCCGTTGGGTGGCACACCGGATCGCAACGGCAACCTGCTGAAAAGCGACATGGAACCGGAAACCACCAAGAACTACGAAATCGGTACCAAGTGGGACCTGATGAATGATCAGCTGTCGCTGACCGCCGATATCTTCCGCACCGAAAAAGATAACGCCCGCGTTCAAGTCAACACAACGACGTTTGAAAACGTCGGCAAAACCCGCGTTCAAGGTGTCGAGCTGTCGGCCACCGGCAGGATCACCGACAAATGGCAAGTGTTCGCCGGCTACGCCTACATGGACAGCGAGCAAATCGACGGCGGCCCGCTGGGTGCAGTCAATGATGGTAACGAACTGCCTAACACGCCGAAAAACAGCGCCAGCGTGTGGACGACCTATCAGGTCATGCCGAGGCTGACTGTCGGTGGCGGTGCGTTCTATGTCGACGATGTATTCGGCAACGTGGCCAACACCACCATGGTTGAATCTTACGTTCGTTACGACGCGATGGCGGCCTACAAGCTGAGCAAAAACGTCGACCTGCAACTGAACGTGCAGAACCTGACCAACGAAACGTATTACGACAAAGCCTTCTCGACCCACTTCGCCAACCAGGCGGCGGGCCGTACGGCATTGCTGAGCACTAACTTCCACTTCTGATCTAAGTGGGAGCGAGCCTGCTCGCGAATACGGTGTCTGTCGCACTTAATCGGTTGCGGCTGACATAGCCTTCGCGAGCAGGCTCGCTCCCACATGGAGAGTGGCTGGCAATAACGCCAGGCCCCGTTCATCTACATGAGCGGGGCTTTTGTGCGTAAAAAAGAATGTTTCTCGACAACCCACGGCATAATGCGCGCCGTGATGACACTTTTTGAACGAACAAGGCGAGCGACGTGTTGAAGAAAACCCTGTTCCAGTTGCACTGGTTTTTCGGCATCAGCGCCGGGCTGGTCCTGGCCCTGATGGGCATCACCGGGGCAACGGTATCGTTTCAGGATGAAATCCTGAGTGTGCTGAACCCTTCCGTGTTGCAGGTCGAGAAGCAGGTTGCTGGCGTCCTGCCGCCCGTCGAACTGGTCGAGCACATCGAAGCCGCGTCCGGCAAAAAAGTCTCGATGCTCTTCGTCGAGACCGACAGTGGCAATGCGGCCAAGGTGTTTTTCACGCCTCCACCGGGCCAACGCCGTGGCGAGATGCGCTACTTCGATCCTTACACCGCCGAGTTCATGGGCGACGCCACCGGCCAGGATTTCTTCGGCTTCGTGCTGCAACTGCACCGTTTTCTCGCCATGGGCGACACCGGTCGCAACATCACCGGCGCGTGCACGCTGATTCTGGTGTTCTTTTGCTTGTCCGGTCTGTACCTGCGCTGGCCGCGCCAGTGGAAAAGCTGGCGTGCCTGGCTGACTCTGGACTGGAAGAAAAAGGGTCGTAGCTTCAACTGGGATTTGCACTCGGTGGCCGGCACCTGGTGCCTGGTGTTTTACCTCTTTGCGGCGCTGACCGGGTTGTCCTGGTCGTATGAGTGGTACAACAAAGGCCTGACCCGTTTGCTGTCCGACGCACCGCAAAACGAGCGCGCGCGCGGTGGTCGCGGTCCTGCGCCGAGCGGTCCGGCACCAACCGCCGACTACGCGGCGATCTGGAGCAGCGTCTACAGCGCCGCGGGCCCGGCACTCAGTGCTTACAACGTCCGTATGCCGCCAGTGGCCGGTCAGCCGGCGACCGTGTTCTACCTGCTGAAAACATCCCCCCACGACCGTGCCATGAACCAGATCACCCTCGATCCGGTGACCGGTATCGTCAAGCAGCACGATCGCTACAGTGACAAGAGCCTGAAGGCGCAATGGCTGACCAGCATTTATGCACTGCACGTCGGTAGCTACTTCGGCATTGTCGGGCGGATCATCCTGACGATTACCGCGCTGACCATGCCGTTGTTTTTCGTCACGGGCTGGTTGCTGTACCTGGATCGTCGGCGCAAGAAAAAGCAGATCAAGGACGCACGCAAAGGCCTCGATCAACCGGGCAGCGATGCACCGGCGTGGCTGATCGGCTTCGCCAGCCAAAGCGGTTTCGCCGAACAACTGGCGTGGCAGACAGCGGGACAATTGCAGGCCGCCGGACTGCCGGTGAACGTGCAGCCGCTGGCGAGTGTCAGCGAACAGGATTTGCTTGATTCCAGTAATGCGTTATTCGTGGTCAGCACCTTCGGTGATGGCGAAGCGCCGGACAGTGCCCGCGGGTTCGAACGCAAGGTGCTGGGTCGGGCGTCGAGCCTGCAAAGCCTGAACTATGCGGTACTGGGCCTCGGTGATCGCCAGTATCAACACTTCTGCGGCTTCGCCCGACGCTTGCACGTCTGGTTGGGTGAGCATGGCGGCAAGACTTTGTTCGCGCCGGTGGAAGTCGACAGCGGCGACCCGTACGCCTTGCGTCACTGGCAGCAACAACTGGGCCTGTTGACCGGGCAAACACCGGTCGACACCTGGCAAGCACCGAGTTACGACAACTGGACACTGACCCGCCGCGACTTGATGAACCCGGACAGCAGCGGTTCGCCCGTGTACTTGCTGGGGCTCACCGCCCCGTCCACCAGCAGTTGGCTGGCCGGTGATCTGGTGGAAGTGTTGCCGCGTAATTGCCCGTGGGCCATCGAGCACTTCCTCGATGGTCTGGGCATCGACGGTCGTGCTTCGGTGGCGTTTGATGGCTTGTCACAACCTCTGGAGCAAGCGCTCGCCACGCGCCAGCTACCGGAAAACAGAGCCCACCTGGTCGGCCTGCATGCTCAGGCATTACTCAATGCATTGGTGCCATTGGCCATGCGCGAATACTCCATCGCCTCGATTGCGGCTGACGGCATTCTGGAACTGATCGTGCGTCAGGAAATGCACGCCGACGGCAGCCTGGGCATCGGCTCCGGCTGGCTGACCGAACACGCACCCGTGGGAGGTACCATCAGCCTGCGAGTGCGGCGCAACAGTGGGTTCCATCTGCCGGCCGAGCCGGTGCCGATGATCCTGCTGGGCAACGGCACCGGCCTGGCCGGGCTGCGCAGTTTGCTCAAGGCGCGGATTGCCGATGGTCAACAACGGCATTGGCTGTTGTTTGGCGAACGTAATCGGGAACACGATTACCTGTGCCGCGATGAGCTGGAGGAGTGGTTGATTTCGGGCGATCTGGAGCGACTCGACCTGGCGTTTTCACGGGATCAGGCCGAGAAAATTTATGTGCAGGATCGACTGCGTGAGTCAGCAGATGAGCTGAAGAAATGGCTGGCTGATGGCGCCGTCATCTACATCTGCGGCAGCTTGCAAGGAATGGCATCGGGCGTCGATCACGTACTCAACGAACTGCTCGGGATTGCTGAGGTAGATCGCCTGATCGAACAGGGCCGCTACCGCCGCGACGTTTACTGACACCCCACAGGGGGTGGTGCCACTTCAATTAAACTGGCTGCAGCCTCTGTTCAAACACACTAACCCCATCCAGATCCCGCAACACCACCCTCATCTCCCCTGTCTGCCCGTCAATATTCACCTCGCCAAAAAACTGAAACCCGGCAAACGGCGAGGCGTTCTGCGTAGGCGATGCCTTTTCGAATACCACCTCAGGCCCGAACGTCTTATCCAGCGAGTCCGGCCCAAAACTCCCTGCGTTCAGGGGCCCGGCGACAAACTCCCAAAACGGCTCAAAGTCCTGGAATGCGGCACGATCCGGGTGGTAGTGATGCGCCGCGCAGTAGTGCACATCCGCCGTCAAAAATACGAAATTTCGCACTTGCTGCGCCCGCAAGAATCCCAACAGTTCAGCGATTTCCAGTTCACGTCCCTGGGCCGGTCCCGGATCACCATTGGCCACCGCTTCCCACCGCGTCACGCCGGGGCTGACCTCTCCGTCGGGTGAGCCAAGGCCAATCGGCATGTCGGCGGCGATGACTTTCCACTGGGCTTGCGAGCCTTTCAATGCCTGCTTGAGCCAGTCCAGTTGCTCACGCCCGAGAAAGGGTTTGGCAGCGCCGAGGTTGTCATCGTTAGCGCCGCGATAACTGCGCATGTCGAGCACAAACACATCGAGCAGCGGCCCATAGCCGAGCTTGCGATAAATCCGCCCGCCGTTGTCGGCGCTCTGCAAGCGCATCGGTGCATATTCGAGCCAGGCCTGACGCGCGCGGCCCACCAGGCTGTGGATATCTTTCTCCTGGTAGCGTGCATCGAGTTGCTTGCCCGGTGACCAGTTGTTCACCACTTCGTGGTCGTCCCATTGCCAGATCTGCGGGACCTCGGCGTTGAAGCGGCGGATGTTTTCATCCATCAGGTTGTAGCGATAATTGCCGCGAAACTCATCCAGGGTTTCGGCGACCTTGCTCTTGGCTTCGCTGGTGATGTTGCGCCACACCCGGCCACTTTCGGTGGTCAGTTGCGCGGGTATCGGGCCGTCGGCGTAGATGGTGTCGCCGTTGTGGATAAAGAAATCCGGCAGGCGCAATCGCATGGCTTCGTAGATGCGCATGCCGCCGATGTCCGGGTTGATGCCGAAGCCCTGGCCGGCGGTGTCGCCGCTCCAGACAAAACGAATGTCACGGCGAGTTTGCGGCACGCTGCGCAAATGGCCGAACCAGGGTTCGCTGGCGACACCGCTTTGCGCGTCCTCGAAGGACACGCGATAGAAAATCGCCTGATCGGCGGGCAGCCCGGTGAGCTCCACGCGCGCGGTAAAATCGGTGCGGGCATCGGCCACCGACGAGACAAATCGGCGCGGGTTGCTGAACAGGCTGCGGGTATCCCATTCCACGACCATCCGCGCCGGGCGGTCGCTGCGGCTCCAGATCATCGCCCGGTCACCCAGCACGTCGCCGGACTGCACACCGTCGGTGAGTTTCGGACGATCCTTGACCGAGGCGATCACGGCCGGCGCAAGCCCCGGCAACAGCAGCCCGGCGCCCACCGCCTGCATGATACGACGGCGACTGAGGTCGAATTCGCTCATGGTGTTCTCCCTGAAACGGAAAAACATAAATGACTGTGACCCACCCCCTGTAGGAGCCGAGCTTGCTCGCGATGACGGTGTAACAGTCAACATTTTCGTTGAATTTTAAACCGTCATCGCGAGCAAGCTCGGCTCCTACAGAGGATTGGTGTCAGGCGTTGGCGGGCTCTAGCGCCAGCTCCACTGCCTCAGGCCGTTTGAGCAGCGCATACGCCACTGCCGTCAGCAAACTCCCGGCGACAATCGCCAGCAAGTACAACAGCGCATGGTTGATCGCATTCGGGATCGCGAGCACAAACAAACCGCCATGCGGCGCCATCAGTTTGCAGCCGAAATACATCGACAATGCCCCGGCCAGCGCGCCACCGGCAATGCTCGCCGGGATCACCCGCAACGGGTCTTTCGCAGCAAACGGAATCGCCCCTTCAGAGATGAAGCACAACCCCAGCACCAGCGCCGCCTTACCGGCTTCACGCTCAGTTTGGGCAAACTTGCGTCGTGCGATGAACGTGGCGATGCCCAGGCCAATCGGCGGCACCATGCCGGCAGCCATGGTCGCGGCCATCGGTGCATAACTTTGCGACGCCAGCAACCCCACCGAGAACGCGTAAGCCGCTTTGTTGATCGGCCCGCCAAGGTCGACGCACATCATGCCGCCCAGCAGCACACCGAGCAGAATCGCGTTGGTGGTGCCCATGCTATCGAGGAAGTGCGTCAGCCCTTCGAGCATCCCGGCCACCGGTTTGCCAACCACGTAAATCATCACCAGACCGGTGAACAGGCTCGCCAGCAACGGGATGATCAGAATCGGCTTCAGCGCCTCAAGACTCTGCGGCAAACGCGCGTAGCGGTTGATCGCCTGAGCGGCATAACCGGCGATGAAACCGGCAATGATCCCGCCGATAAAACCGGCCCCCAGGGTGCTCGCCAACATACCGCCGATCATCCCGGGCGCCAGGCCAGGCCGGTCGGCAATCGAGTAGGCGATGTAGCCCGCCAGCAGCGGCACCATCAATTTGAATGCAGTCTCACCGCCAATCTGCATCAGCGCTGCCGCGAGCGTGCCCTGCTCCTTGAACGCGGTGATGCCGAACACAAAGGACAAGGCAATCATCAACCCGCCCGCCACCACCATCGGCAGCATGAACGACACGCCGGTCAGCAGGTGTTTGTAGACGCCCGTCTTCTCTTGCTTGGCCGGGCCTTTGGAGCCGATGGCCGCAGTTTCCTGCCGACCTTCGACCAGCGCTTTGTTCAGCGTCGCTTCGGCGTGTTTCAGCGCAATGCCGGTGCCGCAGCGGTAAATCTTCTTGCCGGCGAAACGCTCGGTGGCGACTTCGATATCACAAGCCAACAGCACCACATCGGCATCGTCAATCACCGCCGCGCTCAACGGATTGCGCGCGCCGACCGAGCCCTGGGTTTCTACTTGCAAGTCATAACCAAGACGCTTGGCCGCTTGTTGCAAGGCTTCAGCGGCCATGAACGTGTGTGCGACGCCGGTCGGGCATGCGGTGACCGCGACCAGTCGTGGCGCGTTTTTCGTGGGGGCGACGGGCTCGGCGACCACTTCGGGGGCAGCGTACATCTGAGCTTCTTCAGCGCCGCGCCGCAGCACCGCTTCAACATCTTGCAGGGCTTGCGCCGGGGTGCTCTGGTAAACGCGCTTGCCGACAAATCGAGTCATGTCCACCGGCGCGCTGGTCACCAGCAACACCCACTCGGCGCCCTCGATTGTGGTCGCCGACAGTTGCCGCTCCGGATGCGCCGCATCCACCACTTCGACACAGGTCATCCAGCCCTGACGCTGAGCCGCCGCATCGAGCAAGCGTGCGCACAGCACACTGGTAACCATGCCGTTCGGGCAGGCCGTAACAATGGCTAACTTCATCACAAACCCTCTTATTGTTCTGTCAGGACGCGCACGCGCACACCCTGTTCGAGCTGCGCCAATTGCGCGGCATCACCGATGCCAAAACCGATCTGGGTGACCGCCATCGCGGCAATCGCCGTGGCGGTGCGCAGGGTCTGTTCTGGCGTATCGGCGCTGAGCAATCCATGCAGCATGCCGGCCAATAACGAATCGCCCGCGCCCACCGTGCTGGCGACGCTGACCTTGGGCGGCGTGGCATGCAGCGCCGAACCGACACTGAACCAGTTCACGCCATCAGCCCCGTGCGAAATCACCACGTGCTCGATGCCTTGAGCGTGCAAACGGCTCGCAGCTTCGGCCTGTGCCGCAACCGAAACGACCTCGCAGTCCAGCACATCGGCCAGCTCTTCGGTGTTCGGTTTAATCAGCCACGGTCCGGCCTTGAGCGCCACACGCAACGCTTCACCGCTGGTGTCGAGGGCGACGTTCAACCCGAGTTTTTTCAGACGCACAATCAACGCCTGTAACCAATGCGCACTGACGCCTAGCGGCAAACTTCCGGCGACGACGACCACATCATGACCTGGCGCAATCTGCACGAGCCGGTCAAACAACGCCTGCTGCGCGGCTTCACTGACCCTCGGCCCCGGACCGTTGAGGTCGGTGATGCGCCCGTCGCTTTCCGCCAGTTTGATATTGCTGCGAGTCTCGCCGGGAACACGGATGAACGCGTCGACAAAACCGCGTTTGGCAAACAGGGTTTCGAACGCTTGGAGGTTGTCCTCCCCGAGGAATCCGCTGACGGTCACCTGATGACCAAGGTCCGCCAGCACTTGCGCCACGTTCACGCCTTTACCGGCAGCGTGAGTGTGCATGGCATCGCTGCGGTTGACCTGACCGGGCACCAGGCGTGGCAACTGGACGGTGAGATCCAGCGCCGGGTTGAGGGTCAGGGTTAAAATCCGGGCCATTACAGAGCCTCCACTAATGCGCGCACTTCATTGGCGCTGCCCACGGCCAGGGCCTGTCGGGCGAGAATTTGGGTCTGGGCGAGGCTGAGTTCGCGAATGCGCGCCTTGACCTCGGCGATGCTGCGGCCCGACACGCTGAGTTCGTCCACCCCCAGTCCGACCAACACCGGCACCGCCAGCGGATCGGCCGCCAACTCGCCGCAGACACCGACCCATTTGCCATGGGCATGCGCCGCGCGCACGGTGATGTCGATCAGTTGCAGCACCGCCGGGTGCAAGCCGTCGGCCTGGGCGGACAAGGTCGGATGACCGCGGTCGATGGCCAGGGTGTATTGCGTCAGGTCGTTGGTGCCGACGCTGAAGAAGTCGACCTCTTTGGCCAGCACCGGCGCCAGCAAGGCGGCCGATGGCACTTCGATCATGATCCCCAGTTGCAGGTCGGCGACCGGGATTTCCAGACGCAAACGTTCGGTCATGTCCCGCGCCTGTCGCCATTCATCGACGCTGCCCACCATCGGAAACATGATCCGCAGCGGACGGTTGTCGGCGGCCCGCAGCAAGGCGCGCAATTGCGCTTCCATGATTTTCGGGCGTTGCAGTGTCAGGCGAATGCCACGCACGCCGAGGAACGGATTTTCTTCCTTGGCGATGGGCCAATACGGCAGCGGTTTGTCGCCACCGACGTCGAGGGTTCGCACTACCAGCGGCCGACCGGCCAAGCCGTCGAGGACGCGGCGGTATTCGACTTCCTGAGTGGCCTCGTCCGGCGCCTGCGAGTGGGCCATGAAAATCAGTTCGGTGCGCAATAAGCCAATGCCTTCGGCGCCCTGCTCCACCGCGCTGGTGACGCCCGCGCTTTCGCCAATGTTGGCAAACACTTCGACCGCGTGACCGTCGGTGGTCAGCGCCGGTTGATGACGTAGCTCTGCCGCCACTTTCAGGCGCTGTTCGCGGGTGTCTCGCTCTTCGGTGGCGCGCTGCAAGGTCAGCGCATCGGCGTCCACATGCAAGCGGCCGCGTTGACCATCAATCAGCAACGGCGTACCCGGCGCCAGCAGCAACACGGCCTCCCCTGCACCGACCAGCGCCGGAATACCCAGCGCTCGGGCGACAATGGCGCTGTGGGCCGTTGCGCCGCCGCGAGCCGTGAGAATGCCGGCGACGCGAGCCGGATCGAGACGCGCCACATCGGACGGCCCCACTTCGTCCATCACCAGAATGTAAGGCTGGTCCGGCTCGCTCGGTGTTTCGACGCCGCTCAATTGCGCCAGCACGCGCCGGCCGATGTCGCGCAAATCAGCCGCACGCTCGGCGAGCAACGCATCCTGCAACGATTCCTGTTGTTTGGCCGCCGCTTCGATCACCGCCATCCACGCCGCCTCGGCGCTTTCGCCTTGCTTGAGGCGGGTGTCGACTTCATCGGTCAGTTCCGGGTCGTCGAGCATTTCCTGGTGAGTGATGAAAATCTCGCGGATGGCTTTGGACTTGCTGCGTTCGATCAAGCCGTCGATGTCGCGACGCACCTGCGCCAATGCGTGTTTGAGACGCTCGCGCTCTATGCCGGCAGACTCACCGCGCAGTGGATAATCGATGATTGGCAGCACCTGAATATGCGCCGGACCGATGGCAATGCCCGGGGCCGCGGCGATGGCTTGAACCACACTGCCGGACGCCGGGGCGAGCAGCACTTCGGCCTCATCGGCGACTTCTTCGCGCTGTTGGCTCACCGCCGGCAATGGCTCGACCTCTTCACCGAGGCCTTCTTCGATGGCAGCCAACAGGGCCGGCAAGGCATCGGCAGCAATGCTCGGTTCGGCAACGAATTCGAGCACCTGGCCCCGATGGGCGCCGAGGCTGAGCAGTTTACTCAAGCTTTTTACCGACACCGCGCTGTCCTGGCCGTCGACGATGCGTACGCGAATTTCACCTTCAAAACTTTTCGCCAGTTGCGCAAGGATCTTCGCCGGGCGCGCATGCAAACCATGGGCGTTGGCCAGGGCGATGCGCGCGCTCGGCCAATCCGCCGGCAGTTCGCCGCCGAGGACTTCGAGCACTTTGCGGCTGCTGGTGGCGCGTCCCAGTTCGTGGCCGCGACCTTCAATCAGTAACGCACACAGACGTTCGAGCAAGGCCTGATGCGCTTCACCGAGGCTGGCCAGGCAGAACAGGCCGCTGAGCGGCTGGCCGAGGTAGCGTATCGGTTTGTCTGGGGTGACGAAGGCCAGGCCAGGGCGCTTGACCGTTTGCTCGCTGTGCAACCACCACAAGCCGTCGCCCAGCGGCAACGCTTCGACCTGTTGCAACACGGCGGAGAAACCATTGCTCACGCAATCGGCCTGGCGCAGCAAACGTGCACCGCGCCAGACCAGTTCTTCGAAGTCATCGGCGGACACACCCAGGCCAATCATCTGTGCATCCAGCGCCAACTCCTGCGGCGCGCCTTGCAGCAGTTTCAACAAGGCCTCGGCGGAACTCGCACGGCGCAAGGCCTGGCCCAGATCGGTTTCGCCGAGGGCGCGGGTCAACAGTTGCAACAAACGCAAATGCTCATCGGACTTGGCCGCGATACCGATCGCCAGGTAAACGATCTGGCCGTCCCCCCAATCCACGCCCTCGGGGAACTGCATCAGCCGCACGCCGGTGGTAAACACCAGGTCGCGGGTTTGCGGTGTACCGTGGGGGATGGCAATACCTTGTCCGAGAAAGGTCGAGCCCTGAGCTTCACGCGCCTGCAAACCGGCCAGATACCCCTCGGCAACCAGGCCATCGTCGACCAGATGCTCGGCCAATAGCTGTAACGCAGCGGACTTATCCACAGCCGACTGGCCCATGGAAATCTGCTCTATGGTGAGCTCGAGCATGCTTTCTCCTTTTTGGCGTCTGATGACGCCAGGTATTGTTTTGAATGGATCAGCTTAGGCGCTTAATCTTCACTTTTGGCGGTTTCACGGCAGAACCGGCCATAGGTGCTTACAGTCCCGAAAATACGCCTGCTGAAACGTTTAATCTAGAATACTTGGCACGTTACTCGATAATGTCTCATCCTTGAAGCCCAACTTGTCGGATGTGCTTGGACATTAGTCGTCTGCCTGATTCGGGTAGGATTGGCGAAAATGTCGGGGCAAGCTCGAAAAAACAAGGAAATCCCGAGTTGAAACTCAGTGATATCGCACAGTTGGCCGGTGTGTCCGTAACCACCGCCAGTTATGTCATTAATGGCAAGGCCGAACAGCAACGCATCAGCAGTGCCACTGTCGAGCGCGTGCGCGCGGTCGTCGAACAACACGGCTTTACACCCAATCCTCAAGCGGCCGGGTTGCGCAGTCGGCACACGCGCACCTTGGGCTTTATTCTGCCGGACCTGGAAAACCCCAGTTACGCGCGAATCGCCAAACTGCTGGAACAAGGTGCCCGGGCGCGCGGCTATCAATTGCTGATCGCCAGTTCCGACGATGCGCCGGACAGTGAACGGCAATTGCTGCAACTGTTCCGTGCCCGGCGCTGCGATGCGCTGATCGTCGCCAGTTGCCTGCCGACGGGTGATGACAGCTATCGCCAGTTGCAGGCCAAAGGTATTCCGATCATCGCCATCGACCGGGTCATGGAACCCGAGCATTTCTGCTCGGTGATCAGTGATGACCGCGAGGCCAGCCTGCACTTGACCCGCAGTCTACTGGACCCGTTGCCCAAGCAGATCGCCTTGATTGGCGCGCGCCCCGAGTTGAGCATTAGCCAGGAACGCGCAGCCGGCTTCAAACAAGCGCTGGACGGGTTCCAGGGCGAGGTGTTGATCGAGCACGGCGAGTCGTTCAGCCGCGAGTGCGGCAAGCAGTTGATGGAAGAAATGCTCCAGCGTCTGGGACATCTGCCGAATGCTCTGGTGACCACCTCCTACGTGCTGCTTCAGGGTGTGTTCGATGCCTTGCACGACTATCCGCTAAAAACCCGTCCGTTGCGCCTGGGTACGTTCGGCGACACGCAGCTGCTGGACTTCCTGCCGCTGCCGGTCAACGCCATGGCTCAGCAGCATCAGTTGATCGCCGATAAAGCCCTTGAACTCGCACTGGCCGCCATCGAGCAGTCCGATTACCAACCCGGCGTGCAGGCCATCGCGCGGACTTTCAAGCAGCGTATTCACCGGGACTGAACCGTGGAGCTGATCGACAGCCACACTCATCTGGATTTTCCGGATTTCGACGAGGACCGTCAGGCACTGCTGGCCGAAAGCCGCGCCCTGGGCGTGCAGCGGATGGTGGTGTTGGGGGTTTATCAGGCAAATTGGCAGCGAGTCTGGGAGCTGGTGCAAAGTGATCCCGACTTGCATGCTGCATTCGGTTTGCACCCAGTGTATCTGGAGGACCATCGACCTGAAGATCTACAGGAACTCGGTGACTGGCTGACGCGTCTGGCCGGCCATCGGCAGCTGTGCGCAGTGGGCGAGATCGGTCTGGATTACTTCATCGAAACCCTCGACCGAGAGCGCCAGCAGGCGCTGTTCGATGCGCAACTGCAACTGGCGGTGGACTTCAATCTGCCGGCGCTGATTCATGTGCGGCGCAGCCATGCGGCGGTGATTGCCACGCTGAAACGCTTTCGATTGAAACGAGCAGGGATCATCCACGCCTTTGCGGGCAGCAGGGAAGAAGCGCGCGAGTACATCAAGCTGGGTTTCAAACTGGGTCTGGGCGGCGCCGCGACCTGGCCACAGGCGCTGCGGATGCACCGTGTGCTCGCTGATTTACCGTTGGAGTCCGTGGTGCTGGAAACCGACTCACCGGATATGGCGCCGGCCATGTTTCCCGGTCAACGCAACAGCCCGGCACACTTGCCGGCGATCTGCGCGGCACTGGCGCAGATCATGGCGATCAACCCTGAGCAATTGGCCGCCGCCAGCACGGCTAATGCTTGCGAGCTGTTCAACTGGTAATCAGTCGGCGTGGGCCTTGGCGGCTTCCAGAATCAGCGTGAGGTGTTGCCGGTGCCGGGCGAACTGAATAACGAGGAAGTAGACCAGTATCGCAACCAGCGAAAAATTCACCTGTTCGACCACGCTGAGCATTCCGATCCATTCCATGACCAACGCCACCAGGACCGCAGTGCACACCATCACCAGGGTGCTCGCCCGGAGCATGGCAAGTGAGTCGAGAGACTTGAAGCGCTTGATCTGTTTCGGGTCGATCAACTGCAAGGCTTTATGGCAGTGAGTACAGGCGAACGACTCGTTGATTGCAATGGCGTTGAGTTGCCAGGCTTCGAGCACACAGGTACACCCGCAATGGGCGCATTGCCCCTGGATTCCGATGGTTGCGACAGACATAACCGTGCTTCCTCATGGCAAGCCTGAGTGAATGATCCTCCTTCATTGAAGACGAAAAATCAGAGCACTGAGGACAACAGGCCATTATCTGCCCGAAAAAAGAAAAGTACTACAAATCGTGTACAAAACCTGTAGGAGCGAGCTTGCTCGCGAAGACTGACTAACATTCAACATCCAGGTCGACTGTTATGCCGCTTTCGCGAGCAACTCGAATCGTCGCACCGCAGCTCCCACATTTGTTCGCGGTGTGCCATCAAACTCGAAACGCGCTGATCAGGTGTTTGAGTTCCACCACCTGAGCCGACAACGCACGGCTGGCATCCTCGGTCTGGTGCGCCCCCTCTGCGGTGCGCTCACCGGCACGGTTGATCTCGACAATGTTCTGATCGATATCGTGGGCGACGGCGGTCTGCTGCTCGACAGCAGCAGCGATTTGCTGGTTCTGGTCAACGATCATGCCAACGGCGCCGAGGATGTTTTCCAGCGCCTGCTGGACCTTTTCCGACTGCCCGACCGTGCCATCGGCCACCTGATGACTGATGCCCATGGCTTTCACCGCCGCGCCGACTCCGCTGTGGAGCTTGCTGATCATCTGTTCGATTTCTTCGGTCGATTGCTGGGTGCGTTTGGCCAGCGTCCGGACCTCATCGGCCACCACCGCAAAACCACGCCCCTGCTCTCCGGCCCGCGCAGCTTCAATGGCCGCGTTAAGGGCCAAAAGATTGGTTTGTTCAGCGATGCTTTTGATCACTTCCAGCACGCGGCTGATGGACTGGCTGTCGCTGGCCAGTTGATTGATCACCAGCACCGACTGATCGATCTCACTGGCCAATTGCGCGATGCTGCCCTGCTGGGACGCTACCAGCCCGCGACCGTTGATGGTCTCGTCGTTGACGCTGTGGGCGCTGCTGACCGCAGCAGCCGCACTGCGCGCCACCTCAAGGGAGGTGGCCGACATCTGGTTCATGGCCGTGGCGACCTGCTCGATTTGCGTACGCTGCCCGGCCACCGCCTGGTTGCTCTGGGTAGAAACACTTTGAACCTGCCCGGCCTGACGCTCGACCTCATTGACGGTCTTCCCGACTCGCTCGATCAGGTCATGGATTTTCTTCACGGTGCCGTTGAACACCTCGCCCAACTCGCCAAGCTCATCGCGGCTTTCAGCGCGGAAGGTCACCGTCATGTCGCCGGCAGCGACCGTGTCCATCATTTCGCCAAGCCGCTTGAGGGTGGTGCGGGTTGAAGCGTAGAAGCCGCCGTAAAGGTAGAAAATCAGCACAAACACCACCGACAGCGCCACGGCCTGCAAGACCATGTGGGTGCGATTTTGCTCCAGTCGCTGCTGCAACTGGGTGCCGAGGAACTTCAGTGTGGCTTCGTTGAGTTGGTAAGTTTGGTCCATCAGGCCGGTGACCTGATCGTAAAAGCTCTGCCAGGGTGTATCGAGTGTGTCCGCCATCACCACTTTTTCTTCGAACAGCTCACTGGCTTTTTTCAGCGAGGCCTTGCTGCTATCAGCTTGCGCAGCCAGGGTTTCGCGCGCCGCCTTGCTGGAGCCCAAGGTGTCCTGCAACCTCAAGCCGTATTCGCCCTGAAGCTTTTCGATCTGCGCCAACAGTTCATCAAATCGAGTGCTCGACGCAGAGTTGATAAAGCCTTGCCCCAGCGAAAAGGAACCCATCGCCCGGCCTTCGCCCAGCAGTTGGGTCACACGCGGAGTGACGTTGGTGATCAGCTCACTCAGTTGACGCATGTCACTTTGGCTGTCGCGACTGAGGCCGGCCTGAGTGGCGATGATCTGGCTGAAAATCTGCGCGTTGCCGAGCAGTTTTCCGATCATGCCACTTTTGCTTTGCAGGGAGGTTTCCGCTTGCTGGGCTTTGAACGCGGCGATCATTTCATCGCGTTTGCCGTCGAAAGCCGTGATCTGCTCCGAATCAGTGGTCATCGCCGTCAGCCCTTGCAGGCGCGCGAGGATGCTTTGCTCCAGCGCGCCGATCTTCGACTCGACATTGCCGGCCTTACCGGACTGGCCGAGCGTGACGTTGATCTGTACCAGATTGTTCAGGGTTTCCAGGTCTCGCCGAAGGGTCAGGCCGCTGCCCAGCAGCTCGAGGCTCTGCAGTTCGACTTGCGTGCCCTGAAATTCACGATAGGAGTCGCGCACCAGATAAAAGTTGGTGACCAGCATGGGCACAAGGAACAGTACGCTGATCAGGCTGAACTTCATGCCGAAGCTCAGGCGGTTCATCAGCGCGACGGCGGGATAGAGCAAGCTCTTCACTGGAAGTCTCCCTTTGAGTTCTTATTTTTATTTGGCAGGCGCAGATCGGCGGCAGATAGCCACCATTCAGCGCTATCCCTGTATATCTTAAATCGGCAGGATGTTTTGTAACTTAAGGTTAACGCGGGGAAGTACGCGCCTGTAGCAGCTGGCGCAGCCTGCTGCTACAGGGATTGATGTGTTAAGGCAGGACAGTCCACAGCGCAAAACCGGCGTACCAGAGCACCGCCGCGCGCAGCAGCAACTCCCAGATCCGGTCCAGGCTGTTGATGCCATCCGGTCCGACGACCGGAGCCGGAATTTCACCGGCTACCAGACCGACTTTCTCGATCAACTGAGCGGCGCTGATGTTCCAGTTCAGTAACTCATGCAACATCACCCGGCTGACCGCCACAAAGTTGCCGATCAGTGCAAAACTCATCGCCAGCAACCGCACGGGCACCCAATCAAAGGCGTGACGCAATTGTGCCGCGCGCTCGACCACGGCCGGGTTCTGCCCATGCTCCTCGGCCAATGCCAGCAAGCGATAACTCAGGGCAGCAACCGGCCCCAGCAAGAAGTACCAGAAAATGACCGCAAAGAAACTTTGGTAAGCCTCCCACAGCAGGTGCGCCTCGACCCGCTCCAGCAATTGCTCGGCGCTTTCGGCGCAAATATCCAGGTCACGAGTGGCCACATGCGTAGCGGCTTGCAGGTCTTCCCGGCGCCAGGCATCGCGAAACGGCCCCAGGTCGGCCAACAGATCGCCGCGGCCCAGGCTGTAAATCACCACCAGCAAATGCACCGGTAACGCGAGCAAACCGTAGACCACGGGGTCCAGCACCACCAGCAGCAACCCCAATAGCGCGACCGGTAACAACACCATAATGACCAGGATCAACCATGGCCGGTCGATCAGACGTGGCGTGACCTCAAGCTTGTTCAACTCGCGCACCCAACCGCCATCACGCTGGACCCGATGGCGCAGTGCCGAGAATTTCTCGATCCACACCGCCAACAGCAACACCAGAAAACTCATTTTCCTTCCTCTTCTGCCAGGGCTGCGCGATAGCGTGCCCAGTCGAATGCCGGTCCTGGATCGGTCTTGCGCCCCGGCGCGATGTCGCTGTGCCCACAAATGCGCTGCGCAGTGATGCCGGTGTAGGCGTTTTGCAGCTGTCGGGTCAACGCCGTCAGCACGAGATACTGAGCATCGGTGAATGGCAGATCATCCGTGCCTTCAAGCTCGATGCCCACCGAAAAATCGTTACAGGTTTCCCGGCCCTCAAAACTCGAAACACCGGCGTGCCAGGCACGCTCACTACAAGAGACAAACTGAGTGACAGTGCCGTCACGCTCAATCAGAAAGTGTGCTGACACCCGCAAGTCAGCAATGCCTTCAAAATAAGGATGCTCCGTGACATCCAGACGATTCTGGAAGAATTCCTGCACTTTGCCGGTAGCGAACTGCGCTGGCGGCAAGCTGATGTTGTGGATCACCAGCAGGGAAATTTCGCCCGAGGGGCGCGCATTGAAGTTGGGTGAGGGGCATAAACGCACGCCCTGACACCAACCACTCGCGGGGTCCAACTGCATACAGGTTCCTTCAACGACGACTGTGTTGGCACCCAGTATGCCGCGATAGCCCCTCCGGATGCGATCATTGCCGCAAATGGAAAGTCTATGAGACCTTGGGTTGGCTCGTGCCATGGCCCTATAATCGAGCCACTTTGTTTGTGGAGTCCGTTATGCCGAATCTACGTCTCGCCGACTTGACCGCCGAAATCGAAGCCAACGTACGCCGTGCGTTGCGCGAAGACATCGGCAGCGGCGACATCACCGCGCAGCTGATCCCGGCCGAACGCCTGGCAAAAGCCACCATCATCACTCGTGATGCTGCCGTCATTGCCGGCACTGCGTGGGTTGATGCGGTTTTCCGGCAACTGGACCCACGGGTCGCAGTGCATTGGCAGGTGTGTGACGGCGAACGGGTAAAACCCAATCAGGCGCTGTTCCACCTCGAAGGCCCGGCGCGCTCGCTGCTCACTGGCGAACGCAGTGCACTGAACTTCCTGCAACTGCTGTCGGGCGTGGCCACGCGTGCGCAGTATCTGGCGGATTTTGTCGCCAACACCCAAGTAAAGTTGCTCGACACCCGCAAAACCCTGCCCGGCCTGCGTCTGGCACAAAAGTACGCCGTCACCTGCGGCGGCTGCCACAACCATCGCATCGGTCTGTATGACGCCTTCCTGATCAAGGAAAACCATATTGCCGCCAGCGGTGGCATCCCTGAAGCCATTAACGCCGCGCACAAGATTGCCCCGGGCAAACCGGTGGAGATCGAAGTGGAAAGCCTGAGCGAGCTCAAAGAAGCTCTGGCGGCGGGTGCTGACATCATCATGCTCGATGAATTGAGCCTGGATGACATGCGTGAAGCCGTGCGCCTGAACGCAGGCAAGGCCAAACTGGAAGCCAGCGGCGGGATCAATGAAAGTACGTTGTTGCCGATCGCCGAAACCGGGGTCGATTACATTTCGATTGGCGCGATGACCAAGGACGTGAAGGCTGTCGATCTGTCGATGCGTTTGAGCCTCTGATCCGCATCGCAAACCTGTAGGAGCCTGGCTTGCCGGCGATAGCGATCTCAAGGACGCTATCGCCGGCAAGCCAGGCTCCTACAAAGGCGGCTCCGAAGGAGTTTTTGTCAGACCACCAGATTGTTCATCTCGCAATACTCTTCCCACTCGACGCCCAGTACCTCGGCCGCCTCTTTGTGCAGCACCAGGCGCACAACCTCGTACTCTTCCGGGGTCGAGGTGTACTTGAGCGTCAATTCCCACGGCTGCAAGCCCTGAGACTCCGCCTCATCCTCGAACGCCCATTGAATCTGGTCTTTCTGATCGTCGGCCGGCAGGTCCTTGATCTCTTCGGCAAGCTGGGGCGAATCCAGCAAGTACTTCTTGAGCGCTTCTTCGTGTCTGGCTTCTTGGGTCAATTCTTTAACGGTCATGTCGTTCTCGCTGATCTGGGGAATGGAAGATGGATCTGGATCATCAAGGATCTCTCTGACGCAAAAAAACCGGTTGAAGCCCGGTTTGTCTGGCCTTCAGAACCATTCGGGGATCATCTGAAAACTGCAAAATGGTACGTGTACAAGCACCGAATATAGGACGTTTGGTTGACGATTTATATGGACTTTTACATCAATTCGACAAAAAACGCTGGAAGGGCTTTGAGCGCAAAGGTGAAACAACAGAGGAATGGTGCCCGAGACAGGAATCGAACCTGCGACCTTCGCGTTACGAGTGCGCTGCTCTACCGACTGAGCTACACGGGCAGTGGGCTAAACCTAGCACCGGGTTTCAAGGCCGGCAACTTCACGCCCTGTTCCACAGACAAAAAAATGCCCCGCAGCTTTCACTGCGGGGCATTTTTTATAACGTTGAAGCGGTCAGGCGTGGGGAGTGATTAAACGCCCGAAGCCTTGGCTGCTGCTACGTCTTTGATGGACAGCTTGATACGGCCGCGGTTGTCCACGTCCAGTACCAGTACTTCCACTTCCTGGCCTTCTTTCAGGATGTCGGTCACTTTCTCTACGCGAGCGTCGCTCAGCATCGAGATGTGAACCAGACCGTCCTTGCCTGGCAGGATGTTGACGAATGCGCCGAAGTCGACGATGCGTTCAACCTTACCAACGTAGATCTTGCCAATTTCAGCTTCAGCGGTGATGCCCAGAACGCGTTGACGTGCTGCTTCAGCCGCTTCCTTGGTTTCGCCGAAGATCTTGATCGAGCCGTCGTCTTCGATGTCGATCGAAGCCTTGGTCTCTTCACAGATCGCACGAATGGTCGCGCCACCTTTACCGATAACGTCACGGATTTTGTCGGTGTCGATTTTCATCGCGATCATGGTCGGAGCGTTTTCCGACAGTTCGGTACGCGACTGGCCAATGATCTGGTTCATCTGACCGAGGATGTTCAGGCGCGCTTCCAGGGCTTGGCCCAGAGCGATTTCCATGATTTCTTCGGTGATGCCTTTGATCTTGATGTCCATCTGCAGCGCGGTAACACCTTTGGCGGTACCGGCTACTTTGAAGTCCATGTCGCCCAGGTGGTCTTCGTCACCCAGGATGTCGGTCAGGATGGCGAATTTCTCGCCTTCTTTAACCAGACCCATGGCGATACCGGCAACTGGTGCCTTCATCGGAACGCCGGCATCCATCAGGGCCAGGGAAGCGCCGCAGACCGAAGCCATGGAGCTCGAACCGTTGGACTCGGTGATTTCCGACACAACACGAATGGTGTACGGGAACACGTCAGCGGCAGGCAGCATGGCTGCAATCGAACGACGGGCCAGACGGCCGTGACCGATTTCGCGACGACCAGCGCCACCCATGCGACCACACTCACCTACCGAGAACGGAGGGAAGTTGTAGTGCAGCATGAACGGGTCTTTTTTCTCGCCTTCCAGGGTGTCCAGCAGCTGTGCGTCACGGGCAGTACCCAGAGTCGCGACTACCAGAGCCTGGGTTTCGCCACGGGTGAACAGAGCCGAACCGTGGGTCTTTGGCAGAACACCGACTTCGATGTTCAACGGACGTACGGTCTTGGTGTCGCGACCGTCGATACGTGGCTTGCCGTTTACGATGTTTTCGCGAACGGTGCGGTATTCGATTTCGCCGAAAGCAGCTTTGACTTCGCTGGAAGAAGGCTGGCCTTCTTCACCGGACAGCTTGGCAACCACCTGGTCTTTCAGTTCGCCCAGACGAGCGTAACGGTCGGCCTTGATGGTGATGGTGTAAGCCTGGGAGATCGCGTCGCCGAACTCGGCACGGATAGCGCCCAGCAGTGCGGTGGCTTCAGGCTGTGGAGCCCAGGTCCAGGTCGGCTTGGCAGCTTCAGCGGCCAGTTCTTTAACAGCGTTGATCACAACCTGGAACTCGTCGTGAGCAAACAGTACCGCGCCCAGCATCTGGTCTTCGGTCAGCTCTTTGGCTTCCGATTCAACCATCAACACGGCTTCCGAAGTACCGGCAACGACCATGTCCAGGCTCGAAGCTTTCTGTTGTTCGTAAGTCGGGTTCAGCAGGTAACCGGTGCTTTCGTGGAACGCAACGCGGGCAGCGCCGATCGGGCCATCGAAAGGAATGCCGGAGATAGCCAGGGCAGCCGAAGTACCGATCATCGCAGCGATGTCCGGATCGGTCTTCTTGCTGGTGGAAACGACGGTGCAGACAACCTGCACTTCGTTCATGAAGCCTTCTGGGAACAGCGGACGGATCGGACGGTCGATCAGTCGGGAAGTCAGGGTTTCTTTCTCGGAAGGACGGCCTTCGCGCTTGAAGAAACCGCCAGGGATCTTACCGGCAGCGTAAGTTTTTTCCTGGTAGTGAACGGACAGAGGGAAAAAGCCCTTGCCTGGATCGGCTTGCTTGGCACCAACGACAGTCACCAATACGCTGACGTCGTCGTCAACGGTGACCAATACTGCGCCGGAGGCCTGACGGGCGATGCGGCCAGTCTCGAGGATAACGGTCGACTGACCGAACTGGAATTTTTTGATTACCGGGTTCACGGTGTCCTACCTTCTTTTGTGGCTCTTGGGGAACTTGTCTTCTTGCGAAATTCTTGGGCAATGCCGGGAATCGGCCCAACGCCTGTCCAGGGTAAAACGTGTGTCCAGATAAAACTTGAGGCTGGGAGCCTGCCATGCGCCAGCGGGAAACCCACTGACGCGCGACAGACAACCAACCTCTAGCGCAATCGCTTATTAGCGACGCAGACCCAGGCGACCGATCAGAGTCTGATAACGACCCAGATCCTTGCCTTTCAGGTAGTCCAGCAGCTTACGACGCTGGTTTACCATGCGGATCAGACCACGACGGGAGTGGTGATCTTTACCGTTGGCCTTGAAGTGACCTTGCAGCTTGTTGATGTTGTGGGTCAGCAGTGCAACTTGCACTTCTGGCGAACCAGTGTCACCAACAGCTTGCTGGTAGTCAGCTACGATTTGAGCTTTTTCTTGAACGTCGAGAGCCATGAGGCAATCCTTTTATCAGGAAACTGTTTCAAAGAAACAGCTTCAACAGGCCAGGGACAAATCCCTGTATCTAAAAATGAGTAGTGACCGTGCCTGTTAACAGCCACCCTCGTCCCAGTTTGTGCAAAAGCTGCTGCGCTCGGTAATCCTGCGTCAAAAACCGGCTCGGAATGCTCATTGACAGCAGTCAACTCCGCTTCCTCGCCTGTTTTTTCCTTGTCTTCCCTTCGCTCGCTACGCTTTTACAGCAAACTGGTTCCGGTCATTCTGACCGAATCAGTCGACGTGGCGCGATGCGCCCGTCTTCGCTCACTTCACCGATACCGATGAAGCGACCATTGTGATCCTGTACCCGTACCATGCCGAACTTCGGTGCATCCGGGGCGCGTACCGGCTGGCCGTTAAGCCAGTAGAACGAACTGTGCTCCGAGAACTGCAACAGTGGCCAATCCAGCAGGCCGCTGTCCGATGGCATCAGGAAGCGATCAACCGCTTCATTGCCGCCTTCGGCATGTACCGCTTCCAGCTCTTCCAGCGTGACCGTCTGCGCCAGCGTGAAAGGCCCGGCCTGGGTACGTCGCAATTCAGCAACGTAAGCGCCACAACCGAGTTTCTCACCGATATCCTCCACCAGGGTGCGGATATAGGTGCCTTTGCTGCAATCCACCGCAAGCCGCGCAGTATCACCCTCGAAGGCCAGCAATTCCAAGCGCGCAATAGTAACAGAACGCGGTTCGCGCTCCACTACTTCGCCTGCACGGGCCAGCTTGTACAGCGGCTGCCCATCACGCTTGAGTGCCGAGTACATCGGCGGTATCTGACTGATTTGCCCACGAAAACCGGGTAAAACAGCCTCGACATCCGCGCGACCAACGGTCACCGGGCGTTCCTGCAAAACTTCACCCTCGGCATCGGCCGTGGTGGTGGTCTTGCCCAGTTGCGCCAGGGTTTCATAAGCCTTGTCGGAATCGAGCAGGTACTGCGAGAACTTGGTGGCCTCACCGAAGCACAACGGCAACACGCCGGTGGCCAGCGGATCAAGACTGCCGGTGTGCCCGGCCTTCTCGGCGTTCAACAACCAGCGAACCTTCTGCAACGCGGCGTTGGAGGTGAACCCCAGCGGCTTGTCGAGCAAGATGATACCGCTGACGTTACGACGGATACGTTTGACCTGAGCCACCGATTACTCCTTGGCGTCTTCGGGTTCAGCCGCTACCGGGTGCTGATTGTCTTCAGCCACCGCACGCTCGATCAGGGCCGACAGGTGCGCACCACGCACGACGCTTTCGTCGTAGTGGAAGTGCAGCTGAGGAACGCTGCGCAACTTCATTTCACGAGCCAACTGCATACGCAGGAAACCAGCGGCGGAGTTGAGCACCTTGATGCTTTGTGCGATGTCTTCGGCGTTGTCCTGCCCCATCACGGTGATGAAGATCTTGGCGTGACCGACGTCACGGCTGACTTCAACAGCGGTAATGGTGACCAGGCCGACGCGCGGGTCTTTGACTTCACGACGGATCAGCTGTGCCAGCTCACGCTGCATCTGATCGCCGATACGTTGGGTACGGCTGTATTCTTTTGCCATGTCTTGTTACCTGTTACTGCCCCACGGTGAAACCCGAGGGGTCTGAAAGCGGCAAACGCCCGGCCTGACAAAAGCCAGACCGGGCGTTGCGTTTAGAGTCCTGACGCCGTGCCGCGCATCTGCATGCGGCGGCTCACCGTGGCCCTTGAAGTGCGCAAGTTAGAGGCTGCGAGCAACCTGAACCTTCTCGTAGACTTCGATCTTGTCGCCAGCTTTGACGTCGTTGTAGCTCTTGACGCCGATACCGCATTCCATGCCGGCACGTACTTCGGAAGCGTCATCCTTGAAGCGGCGCAGGGATTCCAGCTCGCCTTCGAAGATAACGATGTCTTCACGCAGTACACGGATTGGACGGTTACGGTGAACAACACCTTCGATAACCATGCAACCGGCGATCGCGCCAAACTTCGGCGAACGGAACACGTCTCGCACTTCAGCGGTACCCAGGATGTTCTCGCGAACATCGCTGCCCAGCATACCGGTGAGGGCTTTCTTGACGTCTTCGATGATGTCGTAGATCACGTTGTAGTAACGCATATCCAGACCTTCCTGCTCGACGATCTTGCGAGCGCCCGCATCGGCACGCACGTTGAAGCCAAACAGTACAGCATTGGAGGCCAGTGCCAGGTTGGCGTCGGACTCGGTGATACCACCGACACCGCCACCGACAACACGCACTTGCACTTCGTCATTACCCAGGCCGTTCAAGGCACCGTTCAACGCTTCCAGCGAACCACGGACGTCGGATTTGAGGACGATGTTGAGCGTCTTCTTCTCTGCCTGGCCCATGTTTTCGAAGATGTTTTCCAGCTTGCCGGCGTGAGCACGGGCCAGCTTGACTTCGCGGAACTTGCCTTGACGGAATAGAGCCACTTCACGGGCTTTCTTCTCGTCCGACAGCACGCTCATCTCATCGCCAGCGTCCGGGGTACCGTCCAGGCCGAGGATCTCGACAGGGATGGAAGGACCGGCTTCTTTGATCGGCTTGCCGTTCTCGTCGAGCATGGCACGTACCCGGCCATAATTCGAACCGACCAGGACCATGTCGCCTTGGCGCAGGGTACCGTCTTGAACCAGAACGGTAGCTACCGGGCCACGACCTTTGTCGAGACGCGATTCAACCACGACGCCACGGCCTGGAGCCGATGGAGTCGCTTTCAGTTCGAGAACTTCAGCTTGCAGCAGAACAGCTTCGAGCAACTCGTCCACGCCAGTACCGACTTTCGCCGAAACCGATACGAACGGGGTGTCGCCGCCCCACTCTTCCGAGGTCACGCCGTGAACCGACAGTTCGCTACGGATGCGATCGAGATCAGCGCCCGGCTTGTCGATTTTGTTCACTGCAACAACCAGTGGAACACCGGCAGCCTTAGCGTGCTGAACGGCTTCAATGGTCTGCGGCATCACGCCGTCGTCCGCTGCAACCACCAGGATCACGATATCGGTCGCCTTGGCACCACGGGCACGCATTGCGGTAAACGCGGCGTGACCCGGGGTGTCGAGGAAAGTGACCATGCCGCGATCAGTTTCAACGTGGTACGCACCGATGTGCTGGGTGATACCGCCGGCTTCGCCAGCAGCTACCTTGGCACGACGGATGTAGTCGAGCAGCGAGGTTTTACCGTGGTCAACGTGGCCCATTACGGTCACAACCGGTGCACGGGAGAACGTCTCACCTTCAAACTTCAGGGACTCGGCCAGGGAATCTTCCAGAGCGGTGTCGCTGACCAGGGTCACTTTGTGGCCCAGTTCTTCGGCTACCAGCTGAGCAGTTTCCTGATCAAGCACCTGGTTGATGGTCGCTGGAGTACCCAGTTTGAACATGAACTTGATGATTTCAGCAGCCTTGACCGACATCTGATTGGCGAGATCGCCAACAGTGATGGTCTCGCCAATCTGCACATCACGCACGACAGGGCCGGTTGGGCTCTGGAAACCGTGGGCGTTGCGTTTCTTCAGCTTGGCCTTGCCGCGACCACCACGACGGAAGCCATCGCTTTCTTCGTCGGTAGTACGTGGCGCAACACGTGGAGCAGGCGCTTTCTCTTTGACCGAAGCACGATGCGGAGCGTTTTTGCGCTCGCCATCGCCACCGCCGCTGCGACGATTGTTATCGTCGGCACGTGGTTTGTCCGGACGGCGCTGTTCGTTCTGCTTGTTACGAACGTCGGCAGACGGGGCTGGAGCAGCGGCGACAACCGGCGCGCTTTCACGCACAGGTTCGGCAACTGCAGCAGGCGCTGCAACAGCGTTGGAAGTACCAGATTGCGCAGCAGCAGGCTGGCGACGCGCTTCTTCTTCGGCGCGACGCTTGGCTTCTTCTTCAGCCTTCTGACGAGCAGCATTTTCTACTGCGCGACGTTCTTCCAGTTCACGTTTGCGCTCGGCTTCGATTTCTTCCGGGCTGCGCTGTACGAAAACTTTCTTTTTACGCACTTCAACGCTGATGCTTTTGCTGCCAGCAACACGCAGGGTGCTGGTGGTTTTACGCTGCAGCGTGATCTTGCGTGGTTCTTCCACTTTCGCCTTGTGGCTGCTTTTCAAATGAGTCAGCAAAGATTGCTTCTCACTGTCAGTCACATTTTCTTCGGCGGCGGTGTGCGGCAGACCTGCCTCACGCATCTGCTGCAACAGGCGCTCTACCGGTGTTTTGACCTCATCGGCCAGTTGTTTCACCGTGACTTGCGTCATGCACTTCTCTCCTCAGGCCGCGCCTAATTACTCGAACCAGTGGGCTCGGGCGGCCATGATCAACTTGCCGGCACGATCATCGTCAATGCCGTCGATGTCGAGCAGGTCGTCAATAGACTGCTCGGCCAGGTCTTCGCGGGTAATTACGCCGCGCACCGCCAGTTCCATCGCCAAATCCTTGTCCATACCCTCAAGCGAGAGCAGGTCTTCGGCCGGATGGGCGTCTGCCAGCTTTTCCTCAGTAGCGATGGCTTTGGTCAACAAACGATCCTTGGCACGAGCGCGAAGCTCGTTGACGGTTTCTTCGTCAAAGCCGTCGATGTTGAGCATTTCTTCCAACGGTACGTAGGCAATCTCTTCCAGGCTGGTGAAGCCTTCATCTACCAGCACCTGTGCCAGGTCTTCGTCGACTTCCAGCTCGTCGATGAAGTTGCGCAGGATGTCGCCGGTTTCTGCTTGCTGCTTAGCCTGGATGTCCGATTCGGTCATCACGTTCAGGGTCCAGCCAGTCAATTGGCTAGCCAGACGCACGTTCTGACCACCGCGACCAATGGCCTGAGCCAGATTGTCTGCGCCAACGGCGATGTCCATTGCATGGGCATCTTCGTCAACGATAATTGCCGCCACTTCAGCCGGCGACATTGCATTGATCACAAACTGAGCCGGGTTGTCGTCCCACAGGACGATGTCCACACGCTCACCGCCCAACTCACCCGACACTGCCTGGACGCGCGAACCGCGCATACCGATGCAAGCGCCCTGCGGGTCGATGCGTTTGTCCTTGGAACGGACCGCGATCTTGGCGCGCGAACCCGGGTCACGGGACGCAGCCATTACTTCGATCAGGCCTTCAGCGATTTCCGGCACTTCGATGCGGAACAACTCGATCAGCATTTCCGGCGCGGTACGCGACAGGATCAACTGCGGGCCGCGGTTCTCGGTGCGGATTTCCTTGAGCAGCGCACGCAGGCGCACGCCGACACGGAAGGTTTCGCGAGAAATGATGTCTTCACGAGCCAGCAACGCTTCAGCGTTGTTGCCCAGATCGACGATCACGTTGTCGCGGGTCACTTTCTTCACGGTGCCGGAGATGATTTCCCCCAGGCGCTCGCGATAGGCGTCAACGACTTGGGCGCGCTCGGCTTCACGAACTTTTTGCACGATGACTTGCTTGGCAGTCTGTGCAGCGATACGGCCGAACTCGATGGATTCAATTTTTTCTTCGACTACATCACCAACCTTGGAACCAGGATGCGTTTCGGCAACCTTGCTCGGCCACGTTTCAATGGCCGGATCGTCCAGGTCTGCTTCTTCGACGACCGTCCAGCGACGGAATGTTTCGTAAGCACCGGTGTGGCGATTGATTTCCACACGCAGATCAACTTCGTCCTCGAAACGCTTTTTGGTAGCAGTGGCCAGAGCCAGCTCCAGCGCTTCAAAAATTACGTTTGCCGGTACGCCCTTTTCATTGGATACCGACTCAACAACCAGCAGTACTTCTTTGCTCATCGTACGCCTCGCCTTTCGCAAGCCATTGGATCCGCGGGATCCGCGTCTCAGTCAAAACTGGGAATAATGTTGGCCTTGTCGATCATATCGATCGGCAACAGGAACTCATGGTCTTCTACCTGCACCACGACGTCCTGCTCTTCTACACCACGCAGAAGGCCCTGAAAGTTGCGTCGTCCTTCAAAAGGCGAGCGCAGCTTGATCTTCACTTGTTCACCGGCAAATTTTGCAAACTGCTCAATAGTGAACAGTGGGCGTTCCATGCCAGGCGAGGAAACCTCAAGGGTATATTCAACGGCGATCGGATCTTCAACATCCAGGACACCGCTGATCTGACGGCTGACAATGGCACAATCGTCCACCAGCACACCGCCCTCTTTATCGATATAAACGCGCAACATCGAGTGACGACCCTGAGCCGAAAACTCAATACCCCAGCATTCATAGCCCAGGGCCACGACCACCGGGGCCAACAAGGCCTGCAACTCTTCTAGCTTGCTCGACACCTGAACCCCCTCGTGCATGTATGTGCATGCTATGCAAAATAAAAAAATGGGCGAAACGCCCATCCTTGAAACGCCGTCGAACAGCGGCGTAGAAAGTGTCCAGCTAACAAAAAGCCCCTTAAAAGGGGCTCCTTAAACTGGTTGCGGGGGCCGGATTTGAACCGACGACCTTCGGGTTATGAGCCCGACGAGCTACCAGACTGCTCCACCCCGCGACAAAGCTGGGGCGGAAGTATACGACCGATCCCTGACAGGGTCAATGTAACCTTCCACCTACAAGAAAGCCCGCAACAGCGGGCTCTCCTGATAATTGGTACCGAGAAGGGGACTCGAACCCCTACACCCTATGGGCACAACCACCTCAAGGTTGCGTGTCTACCAATTCCACCACCTCGGCAATACTACGTTTGAAACCCTTCTTACTTTTGCTCTTGAGCTGGAGGCACGTCAGTCGCTGGATTAGCCGACTTTTGCTCTTGAAGCACCGGGACATCATCAGAAGCCGGTTGCTGCTTTGGAACTTCCAACACCGCTGGATTTGGGAGACCTACTTGAGTCAGCTGGTGAGCTTTCTCTTTAGCAAAGTAACCTAACCCTAAGCTGGTTATGAAAAAACCTGCGGCAAGTATAGCAGTAAATTTACTAAGAAAGGTAGAGGAACCTTGGCTTCCGAACACAGTATTTGAAGCACCTGCTCCGAAAGACGCGCCAGCATCCGCACCTTTACCCTGCTGCAGCAATACCAGAGCAACTACGCCCAATGCACCCAACAGATGAAAAACGACTACGACTGTTTCCAGCATTTTTTCAGTTTCCCGCGGCGCGACAGATCGCACCGAACTCATCTGCATTCAGGGAAGCTCCACCAATGAGCCCCCCATCGATATCCGGCATGCCGAACAGTTCGACCGCATTGGCCGCCTTCACGCTGCCGCCGTATAGAAGCCGCACACCTTGTGCGACTTCAGAATTCTCTGCCGCCAACTGAGCGCGAATGGCTGCATGCACATCCTGCGCCTGTTGCGGCGAAGCAGTCAGCCCGGTACCAATGGCCCAGACCGGCTCGTAAGCAATTACTGCATTTGCAAAAGCACCGACACCCAGCTCCTCTATGATACTGCCCAGCTGACGCCCGACAACCTCAAGAGTTTTCCCGGCTTCACGCTGCTCAAGGGTTTCCCCTACACACAACACCGGAATCAAGCCACATGCCTGTGCCGCGGCAAACTTGCGAATCAGCATCTCGTCTCGCTCGCCCATTATCTGGCGGCGCTCAGAGTGCCCGACAAGCACCAGGGAACAGCCTGCGTCCACCAACTGACTCGGCGCGATTTCACCGGTCAATGCGCCTTGCCCGGACTCCACCGCAGAGTTCTGCGCGCCGACCGAAATCGACTTTCCTTCCAAGCCATCAATCACTTGATTGATATGCAAGCAAGGCGGGAATACCGCTACATCAACACCGCTCGGCAAGGCCAGATGACTAAGGCCATTGATCAGCTCAGCGACGCTGGCGCGGGTACCGTGCATCTTCCAGTTACCAGCTACCATAGGGCGACGCATGCTGTACCTCGTCGGTCAAAGTGGGCGCAGATGTTACCCAACACAATCATGGCTGGCAAGCCGAATTCAGGCAGAAACTTCAGTAACCAGTTTTGCCAGCTCTTCGGCGTAACCGCGAACCTGTGTTTCGTCCTCGCCTTCGACCATGACACGCACCAATGGTTCTGTCCCGGACTTGCGCAAGAGCACACGACCACGACCCGCCATAGCCTTGGTGACGCGATCGCTGGCCTCCTTGACCGAAGGATGCTCGAGCGGATTCGAACCACCGCCAAATCGGACATTGATCAGCACCTGCGGGCACTTACGAAGCGCCTGACGAGCCTGCGCCAGACCTTCGGAACGCCTTTTCAGCGCCATCAGAACCTGCAATGCCGCGATGATCGCATCACCAGTAGTAGTGTGGTTAAAGCAGACGATATGCCCCGAGTTCTCACCACCCACCAACCAGTTACGCTCAAGCAAGTCAGCGATAACATACCGGTCGCCAACGTTGGCGCGCACAAATGGAATCGACAGATCAGCCAGTGCCAGCTCCAGCCCCAGGTTACTCATCAGCGTACCGACCACGCCACCTTGCAGCATGTCTCGCTCATGCAGATCGCGGGCGATGATGTAGAGCAGCTCGTCACCGTCAACAATGGCACCCGTATGATCGACCATCAGGACGCGATCACCGTCACCATCGAATGCGATACCCAGATCGGCGTGTTCGGCCAATACGGCAGCCTGCAATTGACCCATATGGGTCGAACCGCAATTGTCATTGATGTTCAGCCCGTTAGGCTGAGCGGACAGCACAACGACTTCAGCCCCCAACTCACGAAACACACTCGGGGCAACCTTATAGGTCGCGCCGTGAGCGCAGTCGATGACGATCTTCAGGCCCGCGAAGCTGGTACTGGTCGGGACGCTGCTTTTGCAAAATTCGATATAACGGCCAGAGGCGTCGTTGATACGTGACACTTTACCGATCTTGCTCGACTCAACCACGGTCATCGGCGTATCGAGCAACTCTTCAATCATCAATTCGACCTCATCCGGAAGCTTGGTGCCCTTTCCGGAGAAGAACTTGATGCCGTTGTCATCGTGAGGATTGTGCGAGGCACTGATCACGATACCGGCTTCGGCATGAAAGGTGCGCGTCAGGTAGGCGATCGCCGGTGTAGGCATCGGGCCCAGCAGCATCACGTCAGCGCCTGCCGACGTCAGACCGGCCTCGAGTGCCGACTCGAACATATAACCGGAGATTCGGGTGTCTTTGCCTACCAACACCTTGCAGGCGCCCATCTTGCGGAACGCCATGCCCGCAGCCCAACCGAGCTTGAGCATGAAATCAGGAGTGATCGGGTATTCACCGACCCGGCCACGAATACCGTCGGTGCCAAAGTATTTTTTACTCATAAGTGCTCCATCATTTTTATTCGGCTGATTCCACTGCGGCGATCATCCGCACCACATCCACTGTTTCGGCTACATCATGGACGCGCAATATACGCGCCCCATTGGCCGAAGCCAGCGCTGCGAGCGCCAGACCACCGTACAGACGCTCCCCAACCGGGCGATTCAAGGCCTGACCAATCATGCTCTTTCGCGAAACCCCGACCAACAGAGGCCGCCCCAAGACATGCAAGGCTTTCATATGCTTAAACAAGCTTAGATTGTGCTGCAAGGTTTTCGCGAAGCCAAAACCCGGATCAAGAATAATCCGCTCCGACGGAATTCCCGCCGACGCGCACTGAGCCATGCGCTCAGCGAGAAATTCGCCCACTTCTTTGGTGACGTCCTGGTAGAACGGATTGTCCTGCATGTCACCCGGCTCACCGAGCATATGCATCAGACACACGGGCAGCCCGGTGGCTGCCGCAGCATCCAGGGCGCCGTCTCGACGTAACGAGCGCACATCATTGATCAAGCCAGCACCCAACCGCGCAGTCTCGCGCATAACCGCTGGTGTGGAGGTATCGATAGAAATAATCACATCCAGTTCGCGATTGATGCGCTCAACGATAGGCGCTACGCGCTCCAGCTCCTCAAGCGGCGAAACCGCCCGGGCACCTGGCCGGGTTGACTCGCCACCGACATCAATGAGCGTGGCACCTGCAGCCACCATCGACTCGGCGTGACGCAGAGCCACATCGAGCTGACTGTATCGGCCGCCATCAGAAAAGGAATCAGGAGTGACATTGAGTATGCCCATGACATGCGTCTGGGCCAAATCAAGAACCCGGTTGCCGCAAGGCAACCGGGTCGAGGACTGAACAGAAGTCATTTCAAACCTTATACGTCAGCAGCCGGACCGCCGATCGGTGTTTCCGGACGCTCATCCTGCACCACCGGAGGTGTTCCGGAAGTACCGGTACCGCCTGACCAGTCACGAGGTTCGCGAGGCGCACGACCCGCCATGATGTCATCGATCTGATCAGCATCGATCGTCTCGTACTTCATCAAGGCATCCGCCATGGCATCAAGCTTGTCGCGGTTATCCGTGAGGATCTGCTTGGCCGTGCCGTAGCACTGATCAATGATGCTGCGCACTTCCGAGTCAATCAGCTTGGCTGTCTCACCGGAGAAGCTTGCGCCCTGTCCACCACCGCCGCGACCAAGGAACACTTCGCCCTCTTCTTCGGCATACATCAACGGACCGAGTTTTTCCGACAAGCCCCACTTGGTCACCATGTTCCGCGCAATCTGGCTGGCACGCATGATGTCGTTGGACGCACCCGTGGTGACGCCATCGAAGCCCAGGGTCATTTCTTCAGCAATTCGGCCGCCGTAGAGCGAGCAGATCTGGCTGATCAGCGCACGCTTGGACAGGCTGTAACGATCTTCTTCCGGCAGGAACATGGTCACACCCAGCGCACGACCGCGCGGGATGATCGAGACCTTGTAGACCGGATCATGCTCAGGCACGACGCGACCAACGATAGCGTGGCCGGCTTCGTGATAAGCAGTGTTCTGCTTTTCTTTCTCGGACATGACCATGGATTTGCGCTCGGCGCCCATCATGATCTTGTCTTTCGCCAGTTCGAACTCTTTCATTTCGACGATACGCTTGCCGGCACGGGCTGCGAACAAGGAGGCCTCGTTCACCAGGTTAGCCAAGTCAGCACCGGAGAAACCAGGTGTACCACGAGCGATCACTGCCGGAGCGACGTCGTCACCCATTGGCACTTTGCGCATGTGAACCTTAAGAATCTGTTCGCGACCACGAATGTCTGGCAGACCCACCACAACCTGACGGTCGAAACGGCCTGGACGCAGCAATGCCGGGTCCAATACGTCCGGACGGTTAGTTGCAGCGATAACGATAATGCCGTCATTCATTTCAAAGCCGTCCATCTCTACCAGCAACTGGTTGAGAGTCTGCTCGCGCTCATCGTGACCACCGCCCATGCCGGCGCCACGGTGGCGACCAACGGCGTCGATTTCATCGATGAAGATGATGCATGGCGCGTGCTTCTTGGCCTGCTCGAACATATCGCGAACACGGCTGGCACCGACACCGACGAACATCTCGACGAAGTCAGAACCGGAGATGGTGAAGAACGGCACTTTCGCCTCGCCGGCAATCGCCTTGGCCAGCAAGGTTTTACCGGTACCCGGAGGACCGACCATCAGCACGCCGCGTGGAATACGACCGCCCAGGCGCTGGAACTTGCCCGGATCCCGGAGGAACTCGACCAACTCGCCAACTTCTTCCTTGGCTTCGTCGCAACCGGCAACGTCAGCCAAGGTAGTTTTTACCTGATCTTCGGAGAGCAGGCGCGCCTTGCTCTTGCCGAAGCTCATTGGCCCGCCTTTGCCG
This sequence comes from Pseudomonas sp. P4_C8, assembly GCF_056401975.1. Classification (NCBI taxonomy): domain Bacteria; kingdom Pseudomonadati; phylum Pseudomonadota; class Gammaproteobacteria; order Pseudomonadales; family Pseudomonadaceae; genus Pseudomonas; species Pseudomonas sp. P4_C8. Next base: position 38,338 of record NZ_JBFUIH010000027.1, read on the forward strand.
CCCGCGCCACCCTGCATCTGCCGCATGAAGAACATGAACACGGCGATGATCACCAGGATCGGGAAGCTTGCGACCAGGAGTTGAGTCCAGATGCTTTGCTGTTCAGGCTGCTTGCCTTCGACTACGACGTGGTTGTCCACGAGGTCGCCGATCAGACCATTGTCCTGGATTGCCGGACGGATGGTCTTGAAACTGTCGCCATCGGTGCGTTTACCGGTAATCACGTAGCCGTCAACTGCTACGCGCTCGACCTTGCCATCCTTGACTTGCTGGATGAAGTCGGAATAGTTGAGGGTCTGCGGCTCGTTAGGGCTGGAGAAGTTGTTCATCACTGTCACCAGGACAGCCGCGATGATCAACCACAGGATCAGATTCTTTGCCATATCGTTCAATTAACTACCCTCTGAAGCAAGCTCCGCTAATGGCGCGCGCTTCGCATGATATTCACCGGCCTAACTTACTACATTACCTACGGCTCTGGCAGGCGCCGTCTGTAACCCTTTGTGAAACACTTTCTACACAATATTCGCTAAAGCACACGGGGCGAAATACGAAAAACCTATCACCCCGGTAGAAAAAACTTTTATTCCTCACTGCGTCCGCGGAAACCACGGCCCAGCAAGTACTGCTCACGAGAGCGATCGCGCGACGATTTCGGCTTGCGCGTCGTGACCTTCTCGAACTGCTTGCGTACGCTCTTGTGGTATTCGTCAAAGCCTTCACCCTGGAAGATCTTGATCAAAAAGTCACCACCTGGCTTCAACACCCGAGTTGCGAGATCCAGTGCCAATTCGCACAGAAACATCGATTTCGGCATATCAACAGAGGCCAGTCCACTCATATTGGGGGCCATATCAGAAATCACAAGGTCCACTTCTTTATTTCCGACAGCCTCAAGGATTTGTGCGAGCACGGCATCCTCGGTGAAGTCGCCCTGAATGAAGGTCACATCAGGGATGCTGTCCATTTCCAGGATGTCGGAAGCGATCAGTGTACCTTGCCCGCCAATCAGACGACTGGTCACCTGGGACCAGCCACCGGGCGCGGCACCAAGGTCGATCACACTCATGCCCGGGCGGATCAGACGATCTCTTTCCTGGATCTCCAGCAACTTGTAGCTGGCACGGGAGCGGTACCCGTCTTTTTGCGCCATTTTGACGAATGGGTCATTGAAATGCTCTTGCAGCCATTTAAGACTTGTCTTGGAACGGGCCACGGGCCACCTCGAAAATAAAACGGGTCGTGATTAACTGGGCGGTCCCGGACTCGCTCGGGTAAACTGGCCGCCGCTTTTTACAAGATCAGACGCAGGGGTCAGATTATGCCGCTCACTCAAGAGCAGAAGAAACAGTACAAATCCATTGGCCACCATCTGAAACCAGTTTTGATTGTGGCTGACAACGGTTTGACTGAAGGTGTGTTAGCCGAACTTGAACGCGCGTTGGCGGATCACGAGCTGATTAAAATCAAGCTCAACATCCTCGATCGCGAATCGCGCCTGGCGTCCATTGCAGAACTCTGCAAGGTCGGTAAAGCGGATCTGGTTCAGGTCATCGGCAAGATGGCACTGATTTACCGCAAGAACTTCAGCGTCAACAAGCAACTGTCGAACGTCCATCGCTTCAAGTGATGGCAAGGGTCAAGGGTGTGCTTCGCGCACCCTGCCGCTCCTCCCCGGCGCCGGCTGCAACACCAGCACCAGCCCGGAAAAGCCCAGAACAAGATAGCTGAATACCTGCCAACGCACTGCATCCGGCCAACCGAAGCGCACAGCGAAAAACATCGCGCACGCACACAGCGCCATCAGCAGCAGCTGCCCACGAATATCGCACCATAGACTGACAAGGCCCTCGGCCTGAACCAGCACCAAAGCCTGAAAAATCACACACGCTGCGGCAAATCCCGCCAACAGCGCATTCAGCATGCCTGCAATTTCGTCGATCAGCAGCGGCGCCAGGCCTATTTGACCCAACGCCGGCACCAGACCGATGTGTAACAGCCACAGGCCGCCAACCCACAACATCTGAGCCAGCTGCCAAGCCATCGCGCCTGCACGAAGCGGGCGCAGGCCTTTAGACGTGGCGAACTTCGACAATCTCGTACTCGATGACGCCGCTTGGCGTTTTCACGGCCACCACGTCACCCTCTTCCTTGGCAATCAAGGCGCGGGCCAGTGGCGACCCGACCGAAATCTTGCCAAGTTTGAAATCAGCCTCATCCTCACCAACGATGTGGTAAGTGACGCTTTCATCAGTCTCGACGTTGGCGATTTCAACGGTGGTGCCGAAGATCACTTTGCCGGTGTGAGGAATGGTCGTGACGTCGATGATGACCTGATTCTGAATCCGGCCTTCGATGTCACGAATCCGCGCCTCGACCATCCCCTGCTGCTCACGAGCAGCGTGGTATTCGGCGTTTTCCTTCAAGTCACCCAACTCACGGGCCGTCCCGATGTCCTGGCTGAGCTTGGGACGGACGACCTTGGTCAGGTGAGCGTGTTCTTCTTCCAGGGCTTTCGCGCCCTGGACGGTCATTGGGTATTTGATCATGCCTTCAATCCTGCGTGTAGATCCTGCAAGCGGCGCACGGTCTTCTCGGGACCGAACTTCAGCGCTTCGCAGATGGCTTCGCCAGCAGCAATAGTCGTGGTGCAGTAGATTTTGTGCTGCAAGGCATTACGACGAATGGAGTACGAGTCAGCGATCGACTGACGACCTTCGGTGGTGTTGATGATCAGTGTGACTTCGTCATTCTTGATCATGTCGACCACGTGCGGACGACCCTCGGTCACCTTGTTCACACGGCGCACTTTCAGGCCTGCGGCCTCGATCAGCTTGGCAGTACCGGCAGTGGCAACCACTTCGAAACCCAAGTTGATCAGATCACGGGCTACGCCTGCAACCAGTGGCTTGTCGTCATCACGCACGCTGATGAACGCAGTGCCGCCGGTCGGCAGCACTTCGCTGGCGCCCATCTGGGCCTTGGCAAATGCTTCGCCGAAGGTGTCGCCCACGCCCATCACTTCACCGGTGGACTTCATCTCTGGGCCGAGAATCGGGTCCACACCAGGGAATTTGGCGAATGGGAACACCGCCTCTTTCACGCTGTAGAAGTTCGGGATGATTTCTTTGGTGAAGCCGATTTCCTTCAGGGTTTTACCGGCCATCACGCGAGCCGCGATCATCGCCAGGGAAACACCGATGCACTTCGACACGAACGGAACGGTACGGGACGCGCGTGGGTTGACTTCGATGACGTAGATGTCTTCGCCTTGCAGCGCCAACTGAACGTTCATCAGGCCGACAACGCCTAGTTCCAGGGCCATTTTCTTGACCTGTTCGCGCATCTCGTCCTGGATGTGTGCAGGCAACGAGTACGGCGGCAGGGAGCACGCGGAGTCACCGGAGTGAACGCCAGCCTGCTCAATGTGCTGCATGATCGCGCCGATCACCACGTCGGTGCCGTCGCAAACCGCATCCACGTCCATTTCGATGGCGCAGTTGAGGAAGTGATCGAGCAGCACCGGGCTGTCGTTGGACACTTTCACCGCGTCACGCAGGTAGCGCTTCAGCTCTTCTTCTTCGTAAACGATTTCCATCGCGCGGCCGCCCAGTACGTAGGACGGACGAACCACCAGCGGGTAACCGATTTTGGCGGCAGCACGAATTGCTTCGTCTTCGCTGCGCACGGTAGCGTTTGGCGGCTGACGCAGGTTCAGGCGCTCAACCATTTGCTGGAAGCGCTCACGGTCTTCGGCACGGTCGATGGCGTCAGGACTGGTGCCGATGATCGGTACACCGGCTTCTTCCAGGGCGCGCGCCAGTTTCAGCGGGGTTTGGCCGCCGTACTGGACGATCACGCCTTTTGGCTTCTCGACGCGGACGATTTCCAGCACGTCTTCCAGGGTCACTGGTTCGAAGTACAGGCGATCGGATGTGTCGTAATCGGTGGAAACGGTTTCCGGGTTGCAGTTGACCATGATGGTCTCGTAACCGTCTTCGCGCAGGGCCAGTGCAGCGTGTACGCAGCAGTAGTCGAACTCGATGCCTTGGCCGATTCGGTTTGGACCGCCGCCGAGGATCATGATCTTGTCGCGACCCGATGGCGCGGCTTCGCACTCTTCCTCGTACGTCGAGTAGAGGTAAGCGGTGTCGGTGGCGAACTCGGCCGCGCAGGTGTCAACGCGCTTGTAGACCGGGTAAATCTCAAGCTTGTGGCGGTGGCGGCGCAGAGCCTTCTCGGTCACGCCCAGCAGCTTGGCCAGACGCATGTCGGAGAAGCCTTTGCGCTTGAGGCGGAACATCAAGTCGCGGTCGATGCTGGCCAGCCCCAGGGTCTTGACCTTCTCTTCTTCCTTGATCAGATCTTCGATCTGCACCAGGAACCACGGGTCGATCATGTTCATGCCGAAGATATCTTCGACCGACAGACCGGCGCGGAAGGCGTCAGCCACGTACCAGATACGCTCGGCGCCCGGCACGGTCAGCTCGCGCTTGAGCACGCTCATGCTTTCCGGATTGCTCAGGTCGAGCTTCTCGTCCAGACCACAAACGCCCACTTCCAGGCCACGCAGGGCTTTCTGCAGGGATTCCTGGAATGTCCGGCCGATGGCCATGACTTCGCCGACCGACTTCATTTGAGTAGTCAGGCGTGCGTCAGCTTTCGGGAATTTCTCGAAGGCGAAACGTGGCAGCTTCGTGACGACGTAGTCGATGGACGGCTCGAAGGATGCAGGAGTAGCGCCGCCGGTGATTTCGTTCTGCAGCTCGTCCAAGGTGTAGCCGATCGCCAGCTTGGCAGCGATACGCGCAATCGGGAAACCAGTGGCCTTCGAGGCCAGTGCCGAAGAGCGGGATACACGCGGGTTCATCTCGATGACTACCATACGGCCAGTGTCCGGGCAGATGCCGAACTGGACGTTGGAGCCGCCGGTTTCCACGCCGATCTCACGCAGTACCGCCAACGAGGCGTTACGCATGATCTGGTATTCCTTGTCCGTCAGGGTCTGTGCTGGCGCAACAGTGATCGAGTCACCGGTGTGCACGCCCATCGGGTCAAAGTTTTCGATCGAGCAAACGATGATGCAGTTGTCCTTCTTATCGCGGACAACCTCCATCTCGTACTCTTTCCAGCCGATCAGCGATTCGTCGATCAGCAGCTCTTTGGTCGGCGACAAATCCAGACCGCGAGCGCAGATTTCTTCGAACTCTTCACGGTTGTAAGCAATACCGCCACCCGTGCCGCCCATGGTGAAGGACGGACGGATGATGCACGGGAAGCCGAGTTTTTCGAGGACCGCGTTGGCCTCTTCCATGCTATGGGCGATACCCGAACGCGGGCAGTCCAGGCCGATGGATTTCATCGCCTTGTCGAAGCGCGAACGGTCTTCAGCCTTGTCGATGGTGTCAGCGTTGGCGCCGATCATTTCTACGCCGAACTTCTCCAGAACACCTTCGCGCTCCAGGTCCAGTGCGCAGTTCAGAGCGGTCTGGCCGCCCATGGTTGGCAACAGGGCGTCCGGACGCTCTTTCTCGATGATCTTGGCAACGGTCTGCCACTTGATCGGCTCGATGTAGGTCGCGTCGGCCATGGCCGGGTCGGTCATGATGGTCGCCGGGTTGGAGTTCACCAGGATGACGCGGTAACCCTCTTCGCGCAGGGCTTTACAGGCCTGGGCGCCGGAGTAGTCGAATTCGCAGGCCTGGCCGATAACGATCGGGCCAGCGCCGAGAATCAGGATGCTTTTAATGTCTGTACGTTTTGGCATGGGTTTGTCACTCAAATCCGCAGGTCAGTCGGCAAGCCGTCTTGTTCAATCTTTGAAGCCTTGAGGGGGCCGCCGGTGTCGGGACCGCCCTCAAGCTTTGCACCATCAAGACGAGCGATCAGCGTCGCTTGGCCATCTCGTTGATGAAGCGATCGAACAATGGCGCTACGTCGTTCGGGCCAGGGCTGGCTTCCGGGTGACCCTGGAAGCTGAAGGCGCTCTTGTCGGTACGCTCGATGCCTTGCAGGGTGCCGTCGAACAGCGATTTGTGGATCGCGCGAACGTTGGCTGGCAGGGTCGCTTCGTCTACCGCAAAACCGTGGTTCTGGCTGGTGATCATCACTACACCGCTGTCCAGATCCTGGACCGGGTGGTTGGCACCGTGATGGCCGTGGCCCATTTTCAGGGTCTTGGCGCCGGAGGCCAGAGCCAGCAGCTGGTGACCAAGGCAAATGCCGAATACCGGAATTTCGGTTTCCAACACATCTTTGATCGCCTGGATCGCGTAGTCGCAAGGCTCCGGATCACCAGGGCCGTTGGACAGGAACACGCCGTCCGGCTTCAGAGCCAGCACATCAGCAGCAGGCGTTTGCGCAGGCACTACAGTCACGCGGCAACCGCGCTCGACCAGCATGCGCAGGATGTTCAGCTTGACGCCGTAGTCGTAGGCCACCACGTGGTACGGCAGCTCGGAAGCGTCGATGGTCGCGTGGCTGTCGGTTTTCAGATCCCAGACGGTCGAGCGCCATTCGTACTGCTCTTTGGTGCTGACGACTTTGGCCAGATCCATGCCTTTGAGGCCAGGAAAACCCTGTGCGGCGGCGATGGCGGCGGCTTCGGAAATGTTGTCACCGGCCATGATGCAGCCGTTCTGTGCGCCTTTTTCACGCAGGATGCGCGTCAGGCGGCGGGTGTCGATACCGGCGATAGCCACAACGTTGTTGGCTTTCAGGTAATCGGACAGAGACATCGTGTTACGCCAGTTGCTCGCAACCAGTGGCAGGTCACGAATGACCAGGCCAGCGGACCAGACACGGTCGGACTCGGCGTCTTCCGGTGTGGTGCCGGTGTTGCCGATGTGCGGGTAGGTCAGGGTAACAATCTGTTGGGCGTAGGAAGGATCGGTAAGGATTTCCTGATAGCCGGTCATTGCGGTGTTAAACACCACCTCACCAACGGTTTGACCGTCGGCTCCAATGGCTTCGCCGCGAAAAATGCTGCCATCAGCAAGGGCGAGTATGGCTGGCTTAGTCAAGAAGACCTCCCGTAAATAAAGCCTGAAAGGGCGATCGCAGGTTGTAAAAAAGCGGAGTGACGTATGGACACGTCACCCCGCTTCTTCACCGAATAATTCTGCGCGCTTTTAGTGGACACACTAAAGCTGTAGCTTACAGAAAAAGGCATTTTTGGTCTACCGCCAATGAGCCCGAAAGGCTGGAGAATGCGACAGGTCGTCGCTTGGCGGGGTAAAAACGGGCTCAAACGCAGGGCTTGAACCCGATTTCGGGTGCATCTTAACGCAGATCGAGTACGTCTTGCATGTCATAAAGGCCAGGCTCACGACCATCCAGCCACAACGCAGCACGCACCGCGCCCTTGGCAAAGGTCATGCGGCTCGACGCCTTGTGGGTGATCTCGACACGCTCACCGTCGGCAGCGAACAGCACCGTGTGATCACCCACGATGTCACCGGCACGCACGGTGGCAAAGCCGATTGTCTCGCGAGCACGAGCGCCGGTTTGGCCTTCACGACCATAAACCGCCACTTTCTTCAGATCACGCCCCAGCGCATCGGCAATCACTTCACCCATGCGAACAGCGGTACCGGACGGCGCATCGACTTTATGCCGATGATGGGCTTCAGTGATTTCGATATCGACATCATCACCCAACACGCGAGCAGCCGTGTCGAGCAACTTCAGGCAAAGATTGACGCCGACACTGAAGTTGGCGGCGAAGACGATCGGAATGTCCTTGCCCGCTTCCGCCAGCAATTGCTTCTCTTCAACGCCGAAACCGGTGGTGCCGATAATCATCGCCTTGTGATGTTTGCGGCAGAACGCGAGGTTCTTCAGCGTCACCGTCGGGTGCGTGAAGTCGATCAACACGTCGAACTCGTCAACCACCCGATCCAGATCACCCGACAACGGCACACCGATACGGCCCAGCGCAGCCAACTCACCGGCATCTGCGCCAACCAACGTGCTATCAGGACGATCAATGGCAGCCGTCAGACCGGCGCCTGGCGTTTGCTGCACCGCTTCGATCAGGGTTTTGCCCATGCGCCCGGCGGCGCCCATCACTGCAATACGTCGCATGCCTGTCTCCTTACAAATCGCCGAAGAAGCGCTTCACACCTTCAAACCAACCGGTGGTTTTTGGCGAATGGCTGTTGTCGTCCGCCAGGGAGCTGCGGAACTCTTCCAGCAATTCACGCTGACGACGACCCAGGTTGACCGGGGTTTCGACCGCCACACGGCACATCAAATCACCTGCTCCGCCGCCACGCACTGGCGCAACGCCTTTGCCGCGAACACGGAACTGCTTGCCGGTCTGGGTCCCCTCAGGGATTTTCAGTTTGACTCGACCATCGAGGGTCGGAATCTCCAGCTCACCGCCCAACGCCGCATCGACAAAGCTGATCGGCACTTCGCAGAACAGGTGCTTGCCGTCACGCTGGAAGATCGCGTGCTCGCGCACATTGATCACTACGTACAGGTCGCCCGTCGGCCCACCCTGAGCGCCTGCCTCGCCTTCGCCGGACAGACGAATGCGGTCACCGGTATCGACACCGGCCGGCACTTTCACGGAAAGGGTTTTGTACTCTTCGACACGACCTTCGCCATTGCAGGAGCTGCACGGATCGGAAATGATCTTGCCTTGGCCGTGGCAGCGCGGGCAGGTTTGCTGCACCGAGAAGAAACCCTGCTGCATGCGGACCTGGCCAATACCGCCGCACGTCGGGCAAGTGACTGGCGAGGAGCCTTTTTTGGCACCCGAGCCGTCGCACGGCTTGCAGTTGACCAGTGACGGAACGCGGATATTCACGGTGGTACCGCGCACCGCCTCTTCCAGATTCAATTCCAGGGTGTAACGCAGGTCGCTGCCGCGCTGGGCACCGCCACGGGAACCGCCGCGACCGCCACCGAAGAAGTCACTGAAGACATCGCCAAAGATGTCGGAGAAGTTCTGACCGCCAAACCCGGCACCGCCGCCGCCCATGCTTGGGTCGACACCGGCATGACCGTACTGGTCGTAGGCCGCGCGCTTGCTGGAATCGGACAGTACTTCGTAGGCCTCGTTGGCCTCCTTGAACATATCTTCCGACGCTTTGTCATCGGGATTACGGTCCGGGTGGTGCTTCATCGCCAGGCGACGGTAGGCCTTTTTCAGGTCCGCTTCGCTTGAGCCACGCTCAACACCCAATACTTCGTAATAGTCACGCTTTGCCATAAGTCTTTGCACTCTTAAGGACGTCCGGCAAACCTCTCCTGAGCCTTGCCAAACTCGTTGAGCCCCAATACAGGCCCGGACCCAACTCACGTCAATTCAACGATCCTGGTCTTTGATTCATTACGGTACTTTCGGCTCGAAAAGCAGGAGCATTCCCGGCCATACCCAACATCCGAGCGCTGTCGCATGCTGTAAAAATTCGCTAACTCCAGACACGCCAACGCGGGAGCAAGCTCCCGCGCGGCGACATCCTACCAGTCACCGCCTGAAGGCAGTCAACCGGGCGACCAACAACTTACTTGTGGTCTTTGACTTCTTCGAACTCGGCATCGACAACGTCGTCAGCCTTTTCAGCTTTTTCGTCGTGCGGTGCCGCGCCTTCAGCAGGCTGAGCCTGTTCGGCGTACATCTTCTGCGCCACTGGAGCAGAGACTTTCGACAGCTCTTCAACCTTGGCTTCGATTGCAGCTTTGTCGTCGCCTTTGACGGCGGCTTCCAGGGCAACCACTGCAGCTTCGATGGCAGTCTTCTCTTCAGCGGTCACTTTGTCGCCAGCATCTGCGACCATTTTGCGCGTCGAGTGAACCAGTGCATCGCCCTGGTTACGGGCAGCGGCCAGCTCTGCGAACTTGCTATCTTCCTCGGCGTTGGCTTCAGCATCGCGAATCATCTGCTGAATTTCTTCCTCGGACAGACCGGAGTTAGCCTTGATCACGATCGACTGAGTCTTGCCGGTGGCCTTGTCTTTGGCGCCTACGTGCAGGATGCCGTTGGCGTCGATGTCGAAGGTCACTTCAATTTGTGGCACGCCACGTGGTGCTGGTGGAATCTCGGCCAGGTCGAACTTGCCCAAGGACTTGTTCTGAGCCGCTTGCTTGCGCTCACCTTGCAGCACGTGAATGGTCACAGCGCCCTGGTTGTCATCGGCAGTCGAGAACACTTGCGATTTCTTGGTAGGAATCGTGGTGTTTTTCTCGATCAGCGCGGTCATCACGCCACCCATGGTTTCGATACCCAAGGTCAGCGGGCTGACGTCCAGCAGCAGAACGTCTTTAACGTCGCCGGCCAATACCGCGCCCTGGATAGCAGCACCCATGGCAACAGCTTCGTCCGGGTTCACGTCTTTACGAGCTTCTTTACCGAAGAACTCGGTCACCAGCTTCTGAACCAGTGGCATACGGGTCTGACCGCCTACCAGGATCACGTCGTTGATCGCGCCAACGTCGATACCGGAGTCTTTCAGAGCGATGCGGCAAGGTTCGATGGTGCGTTGAACCAAGTCTTCAACCAGTGCTTCCAGCTTGGCGCGGGAAATCTTCACGTTCAAGTGCTTAGGACCGGTAGCGTCTGCAGTGATGTACGGCAGGTTCACATCGGTCGACATGCTCGAAGACAGTTCGATCTTGGCTTTTTCAGCGGCTTCTTTCAGGCGCTGCATGGCCAGCGGGTCACCTTTGAGGTTCATGCCGCTTTCTTTCTTGAACTCGTCGACGAGGTAGTCGATCAGGCGAATGTCAAAGTCTTCACCGCCCAGGAACGTGTCACCGTTGGTGGCCAGTACTTCGAACTGGTGCTCGCCATCGACTTCTGCGATTTCGATCACGGAAACGTCGAAAGTACCGCCGCCCAGGTCGTAAACGATCACGGTGTGATCGCCCTTCGCCTTGTCCATACCGTAAGCCAGAGCGGCCGCGGTTGGTTCGTTGATGATACGTTTAACGTCCAGACCCGCGATGCGGCCGGCGTCTTTGGTGGCTTGACGCTGGCTGTCGTTGAAGTAGGCCGGAACGGTGATCACCGCCTCAGTCACTGGCTCGCCGAGGTAGTCTTCGGCGGTCTTCTTCATTTTCTTCAGAATTTCAGCCGAGATTTGTGGCGGCGACATTTTCTGGCCGTTCACTTCCACCCATGCGTCGCCGTTGTCAGCCTTGGCGATTTTGTAAGGCACCATCTTGATGTCTTTCTGTACGACTTCCTCGTCGAACTTACGACCGATCAGACGCTTCACCGCGTACAGGGTGTTATGCGGATTGGTCACAGCCTGACGCTTGGCCGACTGGCCCACGAGGATTTCGCCATCGTTGGCGTAAGCGATGATCGACGGCGTAGTACGCGCGCCTTCAGCGTTTTCAATAACTTTGGCTACGCCGTTTTCCAGCACGGAGACGCAGGAGTTGGTAGTCCCCAGGTCGATACCGATAATTTTGCCCATGTTCACTCTCCCGAAACTTTGGATTTGGTTGCCGCAGCAGTGGTGGCTAACTGCGGTAGCACTTAAACGCTTGACTTATAAATGGGGGCCTTGCGGCCAATTTCAAGCCTGCTCGTCAATCGAAGGCGAAACTGGCGCAGGGGCCTTGCTGACCACGACCATGGCCGGGCGCAGCAGGCGACCATTGAGCTGATAGCCCTTCTGGAACACCTTGAGCACGCTGTTCGGCTCGACGTCGGCGCTTTCCTGCATGGCCATTGCCTGATGCTGAACAGCATTGAACGGTTCGCCATGCGGATCGATGGCTTCCAGCTGATAGCGCTTCAAGGTGTCCTGGAACATTTTCAGGGTCAGCTCGATACCTTCGCGCATTGGGCGGATGGTTTCGTCGTCCGGGTTGGACAACTCCAGACCACGCTCCAGGCTGTCGACGATCGGCAGCAAATCGCCTGCGAATTTTTCCAGGGCGAATTTGTGCGCTTTTTCTACATCCTGCTCGGCGCGACGGCGGACGTTCTGCAGATCGGCGGCAACACGCAAAGCCTGATCCTGCGCGCCTGCCAGTTGCTCTTCGAGCACTTGTACACGAGCCGCCAGGTCTTCACCCGAAGCCGCGGAGCCCTGGTTGGCGTCTTGATTTTGCGTATCCACTGTCTGTTCGTCAGCCATAGATTTCTCCTTTCAATATCGTCCGTGAGCTCAACTCACGCTTCTGCCCCGGTATATGGGGCCGCAAAAATCAGCTTCAAGGGGGTTGTTGTGATTAACCCTACAAAAAGCGCTGCATTGCGATTAGCCGATGCACCAGGCATTTCGTCAGACCGAGCAAATAGAGCCAAGCAGGGGCATTGTCAGGCGCAAATAAAACACTGTATAAATAACCAGACCTAAAGCCTGGGAGCGGCCTTTATGCTGGTGCACCTGTCCGTACATAACTACGCCATCGTTGAACACCTCGATCTCGAACTCGATCGTGGGATGAGCGTGATCACCGGGGAAACCGGCGCCGGCAAGTCGATCATGCTCGACGCCCTGGGTCTGACGCTGGGCGATCGAGCCGACAGTGGCGTGGTTCGCCCCGGCGCCGACAAGGCCGACATTCTGGCGACCTTTGACCTGGTCGACATCCCGGAAGCCAGCGCCTGGCTCGCCGAGCGCGACCTCGAAAGTGATGGCCCGTGCATCCTGCGCCGGGTGATCACCGCCGAAGGCCGCTCCCGCGGCTATATCAACGGCACGCCCTGCCCGCTCGGCGACCTCAAAGCCCTGGGCGAGCTGCTGATCGATATCCACAGCCAGCACGAACACCAATCGCTGCTCAAGACCGACACCCACCGCCGCCTGCTCGACGAGTACGCCGGCGCGACGGACCTTGCCCGCCAGGTCCAACTGGCGGCCCAACGCTGGCGCCAGACCCGCCAGGAACTGGAACGCCTTTCCAACTCCGGTGACGAGCAACGCGCTCGGCATCAATTGCTCAGCTATCAACTTGAAGAGCTGGAGAACCTCGGTCTCGGTGAAAACGAGCTGGAGCAACTGGAACAGGAACACAAGAACCTGACCAACGCCGAAACGTTGCTGGGCATCTGCCGACAAGTCGTCGAGCAGTGCAGCGAAAGTGATTCCGGCAATGTCCTGAACGCCCTGACCGTCAGCCTCAACCGCCTCTCGAGCGTCAACAATTCGATCGGCGCCCTGGGTGAAGCCAGCAGTCTGCTGACCAGTGCGCAGATTCAGGTAGAAGAAGCAGTGGGCGAGTTGAACCGCTTCCTCGACAATTTCGACGCCGATCCGGCGCGACTTCAATATCTGGAAGAACGCCTCGATGCGATCTACACCATGGCCCGCAAACACCGCATCCAGCCGACGGAAGTCGCAGAGATGCAGCAGCGGCTGCTGGATGAAATCGAAACCCTGAATGCCAACGATGAATCCATCGAACGGCTAAGCGATGAGCTAGCTTCCTATGCCCGCCATTATCAGGAGAAGGCGCGCGAGCTGAGTGACTTGCGCCATCAAGCATCGAGCAGCCTGGCCAGCGCCGTCGAACAAGAGATTCAACGACTGGGTATGCCTGGTGGTCGCTTCACTATCGAACTGCGCCCTAACAGCAGTGATGAGTTGCTGCCTAACGGCCTTGAGCAGGTCGAGTTGCTGGTAAGCGCCAACCCTGGCCAACCATTGAAGGCCCTGGCCAAAGTGGCATCCGGCGGTGAGCTATCGCGGATCAGCCTGGCGATTCAGGTGATCACCGCACAGACCTCTCGTGTACCGACACTGGTGTTCGACGAAGTGGACGTGGGTATCGGTGGTCCGACCGCCGAGATCGTAGGCCAGTTGTTGCGGCGCCTCGGAGAGCGCGGGCAAGTGCTGACAGTGACTCACTTGCCGCAAGTGGCGGCGCAGGGTCACCAACATTTATTCGTGCACAAGGTTCGCGGCGAAGAGGCGACCCACACAGCCGTTTCCAAGCTGAGCAAGAATGATCGAGTGGAGGAAGTGGCGCGAATGCTGGGTGGCATCGACCTGACCAAGGAGTCCTTGGCTCACGCGAAAAAAATGGTCGTCACCGCAAAAATTTAAGAACGGCAGACAGCACGAAGGCGACCCTGGGGTCGCCTTCGTTCGTTTCGCGAATGTGAAATTCGCGCGACATGCTTACTTTTTCTTGCGTACGTACAGCACCAGATTGTGATCAACCATCTCGAACCCATACTTGTCGACGATGGCTTTCTGCAGGCGCTCGATTTCTTCGTCGAAGAATTCGATCACTTCGCTGGTTTCGACATTGACCATATGGTCGTGATGCTTGCCATCATCCAGCTCGAAGACCGCGTGGCCTCCGTCGAAGTTGTGCCGCACCACAAGGCCAGCTGCCTCGAACTGAGTCAGTACACGGTAAACCGTGGCCAGACCGACGTCCTCACCAGCCTCCATCAGCGCCTTATATACATCTTCGGCACTCATGTGGCGCTGCTCGGCGGAATCGAGCATTTGCAGAATTTTGACCCGTGGCAGGGTCACTTTGAGGCCGGCTTTGCGTAGTTCGCTATTTTCAACCATGGTCAGCTTTCTCGCGATGCTGCTTCGCAGCTTCTCTTAATGCGGGTATGATCGGCGTTTACGTTGTCCCAGCCAAGATAGTGGAAGTCGCCCACCGATGCAAAACACCAAGCTCTTGCTAACCAGTTTCACCTTTGTGGGACTGCTCGCACTCGCCGGTTGTTCATTCCCCGGGGTTTACAAAATCGACATCCAGCAGGGCAATGTCGTCACGCAGGACATGATAGACCAGTTACGCCCGGGAATGACCCGCAAGCAAGTACGGTTTATCATGGGCAACCCTCTGCTGACCGACACGTTCCACGCCGATCGCTGGGATTATCTGTACAGCATGCAACCGGGGGGCGGTGAACGCCAGCAGGAACGCGTTACCGTTATCTTCAACTCAAATGATCAGCTTGTCAGCCTTTCTGGTGATTTCATGCCCGGCATGAGCCGCGATGAAGCCATTCTCGGCACCGACACGCCAATCAAAGAACCAGTAGAACACCTCGAGCTGCCGAAACCGGAAAAACCGGTCAAGCCAGGTTCGTTGCTGGACCAGATCCAGAAGGACGTCGACGGCGTAGAAACGGTCCCAGTCCCGACGCCAGAACCGCTGGGCACCACGCCGCAATAATTTGCGACGCAATAAAAAACCCGGAATATCCGGGTTTTTTATTGTCCAGCGTTTAGCGACTCACTGATTCCGGGCTTTAGCCTCGGCCGCCTTGGCGGCACGCAACCGACGAACCTCCTTCGGATCCGCCAATAATGGCCGGTAAATCTCGATGCGATCTCCTGCCTGAACCGGGCGCACCTGCGGGTCGGCAATGACCTTGCCGAATATTCCCACCGGGCAATTACCCAGATCCAGCTCAGGAAATTGAGCGCCGACCGTAGATCGGCGCAACGCTTCGCGCACCGATGTGCCCTCAGGCACAGCGACCACCTGCAATACCTGACGATCAACGGCGGCATACACCACCTCGACCTCGATCACGGACTCAACCATGAATCTGTTTGGCGCGCTGGCAGAACGCGTCCATCAGCGTGTTGGCAGCCTGATTGAACAAGGGCCCCAGCGTCGCGCGAACAATCGGTCCGGCGTAGTCGAACGACAGGTCCAGACTGATTTTGCAGGCCTTCTCAGTCAGCGGCTTGAACACCCAGATGCCGTGCAATTGAGTGAAAGGGCCTTCTTCAAGATTCATTTCGATCGAATGGCCGGGCACTAATGTGTTTCGAGTAACGAAATGCTGACTCAAACCACCCTTGGCCACACCCACACTGGCACGCATATGCTCAGGTGAGCTTTCCAGCACCTCGGCAGCCGAGCACCATGGCAGAAACTCGGGATAACGCGCTACGTCGTTGACCAGGTCATACAGGGCCTGCGCCGGGTACGGCAGCAGGGCCGAACGTTGAATATGCGTCGTCATGTCAGCGTCACTTCCACAGCTGGGCGGCAAACACTACGAGAATGCCGATGGGCGCCACATAGCGCATCAAGAACAGGGACAAGCCAAACAGCATCGGGCTGCGGATCGACAACTCGTCACGCACCGCTTCACGCCCCATGATCCAGCCTGCAAACACCACGAAACACAAACCACCGAGTGGCAACATGATCCGCGAGGTGAAGAAGTCGATCACGCCAAAGAAGTCCAGACCGCCGGCCGCGCCCCATTGGTAGAGGTGAAACATTCCGCCTTCGTTCACGAAAAACTTGGCTTCCTTCCAGATATTGAAGGAAAACACCGTGCCCAGCCCGACGAACCAGCAGATGAATGCCAACCAGAACGTCACCCAGGCGCGGCTGACTTTGGTGCGCTCAACCAGGTACGCAACCATCGGCTCCAGCAGTGAAATCGCCGAACTCCAGGCGGCGACCGCGACCAGCACGAAGAACACTACGCCCATCAACTGGCCAAACGCTACGTTACCAAAGGCAAATGGCAGACTGACAAACATCAGGCCAGGGCCTTCACTCGGGTTCAGACCCGCGGCGAACACAATCGGAAACAATGCCAGACCGGCCACCAACGAAACGAACGTATCGAGCAGCGCCACGCCGACGATAGTGCCGGAAATCGACGAGTGCTTCGGCATATAAGCGCCGTAGATCATGATCGAGCCAACACCCACACTCAGCGAAAAGAACGCGTGACCCATGGCGGGCAGCAAACCGTCGAGGACTTTTTCCGGGTGGAAGTCGAACATGAAATGCACACCATCCATGAAATGGCCGGTGGTCATGCTGTAACCCAGCAGAACGATAACCATCACAAACAGCAGCGGCATCATGATGCGCAAGCTGCGCTCAAGCCCGGCGACCACGCCTTTGGCGATCACGACGGCCGACAGCAGCATGAAAATCGTGTGCCAAAGTGTCAGGCGCCACGGATCGGCAATCACATTGCCGAAGTACGCGCCGACCTGATCAGCCGTCACCCCCTGAAAATCGCCACGCCCCATGTCGATGATGTAATCCAGCGACCAGCCGCCGACCACGCTATAGAAAGACAGGATCAGCAACGCCGTGATCATCCCGGCGAAAGCGCCCCAGGACCACTTGGCCGAGTGCCCTGCCTCCAGCGCCAGCACCTTCAAGGCGTTGGCCGGACTTTGCCGTGCACGACGCCCGATCAGGGTTTCAGCCAACATGACCGGCACACCAATCAGCGCGATACAGGCCAGGAACATCAGCACGAAAGCCCCGCCGCCGTAGACGCCGACCATGTACGGGAATTTCCAGATACTACCCAGGCCCACGGCCGAACCGGTCGCGGCGAGTATGAAGACCCAGCGGCTAGCCCAACTGCCGTGGACAGAAACCTTGTCTGTCGACATCGTTATCACGCCCAAGCGTTCAAAAAAGAGGCCGCATTGTCCGGGATTCAATCAACCTGCTCAAGCACGTAGCGATACCGTAGCCGACTCGCGCGCAACTCCCTATAATGCCGCCCCTATGGCTAAACAGAAGAAACACCCCACAGGGACCATCGCGCAGAACAAAAAGGCGCGACACGATTACTTCATCGAGCATAAGTTCGAGGCTGGTCTGGTCCTGGCCGGCTGGGAAGTAAAAAGTTTGCGGGCAAGCAAGCTGCAACTGGTCGACAGTTACGTGCTGCTCAAGGATGGCGAAGCCTGGCTGCTCGGCAGCCACATTACGCCGCTGATGACGGCCAGCACCCACGTCATCGCTGACCCGACCCGTACCCGAAAATTGCTGCTCAACCGTCGCGAGCTGGAAAAGCTGGCCACCGCCGTGCAGCAAAAAGGTTATGCCTGCGTGTGCTTGTCCTGGTACTGGAGCAAGCACATGGTCAAGTGCGAGATCGCGCTGGGCAAGGGCAAGAAGGAATACGACAAGCGTGACACCGAACGCGAACGCGACGCCGGTCGTGAATTGGCGCGTGCTGTGCGCAACAAGGGCAAGGAAGATTAATTCCCCTGCTGCTTGATACCGCCATCGCCGGCAAGCCGGTCTCGCTCCCACATTTGTTTTGTGTCGCTCACAAATACAGTGTGGGAGCGAGCCTGCTCGCGAAGGCGATAGCACAAATCATCGCAAATCCAACTGACTACATCCCCTTGCGCCGCTCCGCCCGAGCCATACGCTGCACTTCCTGACGCACCTCTTCCAGCACTTCCTGCACATACAAAATGTGTCGACTGGAGACTTCCCGCGCCTGCTCCGCTCGCCCTTCGATAATCGCCGTGTACAACTCCCGGTGCTGCGTGATCAGCATGTCGCGGGTTTCGGTGCGTTGTTTATACATGCCGCCAATGTTGGTCACCACATTGCGCTTGAGCAGATCGAACAGCCCGCGAATCGTGTGCAGCAACACCGCGTTATGACTGGCTTCAGCAATGGCCAAGTGGAAACTGGCGTCCGCCGCGCCTTCTTCGGCCCGACTCACGTCGTCATGACGCGAATAACAATCCTGCAATACTTCAAACGCAGCTGTCAGCCGCTCACGGTCCACATCAGTGGCGCGTAATGCCGCGTAATAAGCACAGGACGCTTCCAGGGTGTGGCGAAACTCCAGCAGATCGCGCTGCGCCTCGGGGTTATTTTCCAGCAGGTGCAGCAATGGATCGCTGAAGGTCGACCCCAACGAATCGACGACATAATTGCCCCCGCCCTGACGACTGACCAGCAAGCCCTTGGCGGCCAGTTTCTGAATCGCCTCGCGCAACGAAGGGCGTGACACGCCGAACTGCTCGGCCAGTGCACGTTCAGCCGGCAAGCGCTCACCGGACTTTAGCGTGCCTTCGAGGATCATCCCCTCGAGCCGCTCGACAATATCGTCAGACAAACGGCGCTGACGAATCTGATCAAACCCCATAACTCAATTCTCCACGATCCCGACCGCTCGCCGGGCTCTCTATTCTGGCCTATTGGCGCGACGCCAGCACCTGGCAAGACGACGCTCGATCAAACCGGTCAGCAGCATTGCGCACGGCTTATTCGACAAAAGTTTTAGGGCGGCAAATTGACACACCGCACATAACGCTTTTACCCTAGCCAACAGCGATTGTAAATTGGTATTACCAATTAACCAAGAACGCTGCACAGTGCCTGACCAACAACAATTAGGGGCCACCCCATATGCAAACCTGGCAACAGCTCTATACCCCGCTCGGCAGTCTCGGCATCTCCGCCCTCGCGGCCGTTATCCCTATCGTGTTTTTCTTCCTGGCGTTGGCGGTGTTCCGCCTCAAAGGCCACGTGGCCGGCAGCATCACCCTGGCGTTGTCCATTGCCGTGGCGATCTTTGCCTTCCAGATGCCGGTCGACATGGCGTTCGCCGCCGCCGGTTATGGCTTTGCTTACGGACTGTGGCCCATCGCCTGGATCATTGTGGCGGCCGTGTTCCTCTACAAACTGACAGTCAAGAGCGGCCAGTTTGAAGTGATCCGCAGTTCGGTACTGTCGATCACCGACGACCAGCGCTTGCAAGTGTTGCTGATCGGGTTCTGCTTCGGTGCGTTCCTCGAAGGCGCCGCTGGTTTCGGTGCACCGGTAGCAATCACCGCAGCACTGCTCGTCGGTCTGGGCTTCAATCCGCTGTATGCGGCCGGCCTGTGCCTGATCGCCAACACCGCGCCCGTCGCATTCGGCGCCTTGGGGATTCCAATCATCGTCGCCGGGCAAGTGACCGGCATCGACGCGTTCAAGATCGGCGCCATGACCGGTCGCCAACTGCCGCTGCTGTCGCTGTTCGTGCCGTTCTGGCTGGTGTTCATGATGGACGGCATGCGCGGCGTGAAGGAAACCTGGCCTGCCGCGCTGGTGGCCGGCTTGAGCTTTGCTATTACCCAATACTTCACTTCAAACTTCATTGGCCCGGAACTGCCAGACATCACCTCGGCCCTGGTGAGCCTGATTTCCCTGACCCTGTTCCTTAAAGTCTGGCAGCCGAAACGCGCCGCCGGCCAGCACATCGTCGGCGCCGTCTCGGCGTCCGTGGTGACCGCCAGCGCCGGTGGTTTCGGCCAGAAGCGCACCACCGTCGCTTCGCCTTACAGCCTCCTGGAAATCATCAAAGCCTGGTCGCCGTTCCTGATCCTCACCGTGCTGGTCACCATCTGGACCCTGAAACCGTTCAAGGCGATGTTCGCTGCCGGCGGCTCGATGTACAGCTGGGTGTTCAACTTCGCCATCCCGCACCTGGATCAAATGGTGATCAAGGTTGCACCGATCGTAGCGGCTCCAACCGCTATTCCGGCGGTGTTCAAACTCGATCCGATCTCCGCAACCGGCACTGCTATTTTCTTCTCCGCGCTGATCTCGATGCTGATATTGAGGATCAACATCAAAATTGGTCTGACCACTTTTAGAGAGACCTTCTACGAGCTGCGCTGGCCGATTCTGTCGATCGGCATGGTGTTGGCGTTTGCTTTCGTCACCAACTACTCGGGCATGTCGTCGACCATGGCCCTGGTACTGGCCGGCACTGGTGCAGCTTTCCCGTTCTTCTCGCCGTTCCTCGGCTGGCTGGGTGTGTTCCTGACCGGTTCCGACACCTCCTCCAACGCCCTGTTCAGCTCGTTGCAAGCGACCACCGCGCACCAGATCGGTGTCAACGATGTGTTGCTGGTGGCGGCGAACACCAGTGGCGGCGTGACCGGCAAGATGATCTCGCCACAATCGATCGCCGTGGCCTGCGCCGCGACCGGTCTGGTGGGCAAGGAATCGGATCTGTTCCGCTTCACCCTCAAGCACAGCCTATTCTTTGCAACGATAGTCGGTTTGATCACCCTGGCTCAGGCCTACTGGTTTACCGGCATGTTGGTGCATTAAGTACTACAGGTTAAAACGCAAAAACCGACGCCGGAGCACGATTCCAGCGCCAGCAATTCACAACCCGGTCTGCAAGGCTGCTGAAAGATGCCGACACTATTTTCAGCAGCCGCAGCGGACGGTTAACCGGGACCACCCGGAGACGCCTGATGAGCGAGCTTTTTTACAACGCTGTGCCGAACGCGACCCGCGTCGCCCCGCCACTGCCCGAGCCTCGGCAGTACCCCAGCGAGAAACCGTCACGGGTCTACCTGTTCGGGACCTGCGTGGTGGATTTGTTCTACCCGGAAGCCGGGATGGACGCGATTCACTTGCTGGAACGCGAAGGCATTCGTGTCGAGTACCCGCAAGGGCAAAGCTGCTGCGGACAACCGGCCTACACCTCGGGCTACACCGAGCAGGCAAGGACGGTGGCGCGCTCGCAACTGGCGCTGTTTGCCGGGGATTATCCGGTGGTGGTGCCCTCGGGATCCTGTGCCGGGATGTTGCGCGAGCACTACGCCGACTTGTTCAAGGACGAGCCGGACACGTTGAAACAGGTTCAAGCCCTGGCGGCCAGGACGTATGAACTGGCCGAGTTCCTGTTGTTTGTCTGCAAAGTGCAGCTCAAGGACAGCGGCGAGCCGGTCAAAGTGGCGTTGCACACGTCGTGCTCGGCACGCCGCGAGATGAACACCCACCTGCACGGTCGCGAGTTGTTGTCGCAACTGAGCAATGTGGAGCGGGTCAATCACGATCACGAAAGTGAATGTTGTGGCTTTGGCGGGACATTCAGCGTCCGTATGCCAGACATTTCCGGTGCGATGGTGGCGGACAAGACCCGGTCGTTGAAGGAGTCCGGCGCACACAAGGTACTCAGTGCCGACTGCGGTTGCCTGATGAACATCAACGGCTCGCTGGAGAAACAAAAGGAAGCGTTGCGCGGCCAACACCTGGCCAGTTTCCTCTGGCAGCGAACCGGAGGTGCCCGATGAGCACTTCCACGATTATTCCGACGGTCAGCGTCGAAGAAGATTTCCGCGCCAGGGCCCACAAGGCTTTGGACGACAAGCAACTGCGAAACAACTTTCGCACTGCGATGGATTCACTGATGGCCAAGCGGGCAGCGTCTTTCAGCGATGCCCACGAGCGAGAACATTTGCGAGCGCTGGGCAATGCTGTCCGCGCCCGTGCGTTATCCAAGTTGCCCGACCTGCTCGAGCAGCTTGAACAGAACCTGACCCGCAACGGTGTGACAGTGCACTGGGCGGAAACGGTGGACGAAGCCAATGGCATCGTCCTCTCGATCATCCGCGCTCACGAGGGGCGGCAAGTGATCAAGGGCAAATCGATGGTCAGCGAAGAGATGGAGATGAACCATGTCCTCGAAGCTCAAGGCATTGAATGCCTGGAGTCGGACATGGGGGAGTACATCGTCCAGCTCGACCACGAGAAGCCTTCACACATTATTATGCCGGCGATCCACAAGAATGCCGGTCAGGTCGCGTCCTTGTTCCACGACAAACTTGGCGTGGAATACACCAAGGACGTTGACCAACTCATTCAGATCGGTCGCAGAGTCTTGCGGCAGAAATTCTTCGAAGCGGACATCGGCGTCTCCGGCGTCAACTTCGCCGTGGCCGAAACCGGCACCCTGTTGCTGGTGGAAAACGAAGGCAACGGTCGCATGACCACCGCCGTACCCCCAGTGCACATTGCCGTAACCGGCATTGAAAAAGTCGTGGAAAACCTGCGCGACGTGGTGCCGCTGTTGTCGCTGCTGACCCGCTCGGCGCTGGGTATTCCGATCACCACCTACGTCAACATGATCTCCGGCCCACGCAAGGAGCATGAACTCGACGGCCCTCAAGAAGTGCACCTGGTGCTGCTCGACAACGGTCGTAGCCAGGCGTTTGCCGACAGCGAACTGCGCCAGACCCTGAACTGCATCCGCTGCGGCGCCTGTATGAATCATTGCCCGGTCTACACCCGAATCGGCGGCCACGCCTATGGGGAGGTTTACCCTGGGCCTATCGGAAAAATCATCACGCCGCACATGGTCGGCCTGGCGAAAGTCCCGGACCACCCCAGCGCGTCATCGCTTTGCGGTGCTTGCGGCGAAGTCTGTCCGGTAAAAATCCCTATCCCGGCACTGCTGCGACGCCTGCGGGAAGAGAACGTCAAAGCGCCGGACAGCCCGCATCAAGTCATGCGCGGCCAAGGCAGTAAGTATTCGCGCAAAGAGCGGTTCATCTGGAACGCCTGGGCCATGCTCAACAGCTCGCCGACGTTGTATCGCCTGTTCGGTTTCTTAGCCACTCGCCTGCGCGCGCTGACGCCGAACAATGTCGGACCGTGGACGCAAAACCACAGCGCACCAAAACCCGCTGCCCGCTCACTGCACGACATGGCCCGCGAACATCTGGGCAAACAGGGAGACCGCTGATGAGCGCCAAGCAAAACATCCTCGCCAAGTTACGCAAAAGTCTGACTGGCACCACGCCTGTGCCTGACGAGTTCGACGTCGAACTGGTGACAGCGCCCTACACCTACACGACCGAGCAACGCATCCCGCAGTTGCGCAAACTGATGGAAGCGGTGCACACCGAAATCCATCTGACGTCGGGCGAAGGTTGGCCTTCGCTGCTGGCCCAGTTGTTGCGGGATCGTCAGTTACCAAGCCTGTTGATCGCGCCGACGACGCCTCACGGGCAACGCCTCTCACAACATTGGGCGAATAATCCGGGGCTGCCGACGCTCAAAGCCTACGACCGCCCGGTTGAAGAATGGAAAGCCGAGTTGTTCAATGACACCCCAGCCAGCCTCACCGGCACTCTCGGCGCAATCGCCGCGACAGGCAGCCTGATTCTCTGGCCGACGCGTGAAGAACCGCGCTTGATGAGCCTGGTACCGCCGGTGCATTTCGCCCTGCTCAAGGCCAGCGAGATCCGCGACAACTTCTATCAGGTGCAGCAGGAATTCAACTGGGCCCAAGGCATGCCGACCAATGCCTTGTTAGTGTCCGGCCCGTCAAAAACCGCAGACATTGAACAAATCCTGGCCTACGGCGCGCACGGTCCGAAAGACCTGGTGGTTTTAATCCTGGAGGACCAATGAGTCTATCGGCGGCTTTCCTGAGAGATGCACAGCAACTGATTCCCCAAGAGCGACGTTTCGACGACCCACTGTCGACCTTGGCCTTCGGCACTGACGCCAGTTTCTATCGACTGATTCCGAAACTGGTGATTCGTGTCGAGTCGGAAGACGAAGTGGTTTCGCTACTCAAACTGGCGCAGCGAGATCAAGTCCCGGTAACGTTCCGCGCCGCTGGCACCAGCCTGTCTGGCCAGGCCATCAGCGATTCGGTGCTGATCGTGCTGGGGGATAACTGGAACGGTCGCGAGATCCGTGGCCAAGGCATGCAAATCCGCCTGCAACCGGGCGTGATCGGCGCGCAGGCCAACGCCTGGCTGTCCCCGTTCGGACGCAAGATCGGCCCGGACCCGGCCTCGATCAACGCCTGCAAAATAGGCGGCATCGTCGCTAACAACGCTAGCGGCATGTGCTGCGGCACGGCGCAGAACACCTATCACACGCTGGCCGGCATTCGGCTGGTACTGGCCGACGGCAGCCGCCTCGATACCGAAGATACGGCCAGTGTGGCGGCGTTTCGTCAAAGCCATGCCTCACTGCTTGAACGCTTGGCCACCTTGGGCCGCGAGACTCGCGCCAATGCCGAACTGGCTGCAAGAATCCGCCACAAATACCGTCTGAAAAATACCACCGGACTGTCACTCAATGCGCTGGTGGATTTTGACGAGCCTGTGGATATCTTGAGCCACTTGCTGGTGGGCTCTGAAGGCACCCTCGGCTTTATCAGTGCGGTGACGTACGACACGGTGATTGACCACCCGAACAAGGCGTCGGCGCTGATCGTGTTCCCGGACGTGGAAACCTGCTGTAACGCCGTAACCGTGCTGAAAAGCCAACCGGTGTCGGCCGTGGAACTTCTGGACCGTCGCAGCCTGCGCTCGGTACAGAGCAAACCTGGCATGCCCGCGTTCGTACAGCACCTGTCGAACAATGCCTGCGCGTTGCTGATCGAATCCCGCGCAGCATCGTCCACCTTGCTGCAGGAACAACTGGCGCAGATCATGGCGTCACTGACCTCGTTCCCGGTGGAGAAACAGGTCGACTTCACCGAAGACCCGGTGGAAAACGCCCGCCTCTGGGCGATCCGCAAAGATACCTTCCCCGCCGTCGGCGCCGTGCGTAAAACCGGCACAACCGTGATTATCGAAGACGTAACCTTCCCGGTGGAACAACTGGCCATCGGCGTAAACCGCCTGATCGAGTTGTTCGACAAACATCACTACGACGAAGCGATCCTTTTCGGACACGCACTGGAAGGCAATCTGCATTTCGTCTTCACCCAAGGCTTCAACAATCCGGAAGAAGTCGCACGCTATCAGGCGTTCATGGACGACGTGGCGCAGTTGGTGGCGGTGGAATTCGGCGGCTCGCTGAAGGCTGAACACGGCACCGGACGCAACATGGCGCCCTTCGTCGAGCTGGAATGGGGCAGCGATGCCTACCAGCTGATGTGGCAGCTCAAACGCCTGCTCGACCCCAACGGCATTCTCAACCCGGACGTGGTGCTCAGCGAGGATCCGCAGATCCATCTCAAGCATTTGAAACCATTGCCGGCCGCCGACGAGATTGTGGACAAGTGCATTGAGTGCGGCTTCTGCGAACCGGTATGTCCCTCGAAAGGCCTGACCCTGAGCCCGCGCCAGCGCATCGTGATCTGGCGGGATATTCAGGCGAAAAAACGCGCAGGCGTTGATACAACCGAACTCGAAGCCGCTTACGAATATCAAGGCATCGACACCTGCGCCGCCACCGGTCTTTGTGCGCAGCGCTGCCCTGTAGGCATCAATACCGGCGAGTTGGTGAAAAAGCTCCGCAGCCGTAACGCAACGCGTACGAAAACCGCCAACTGGCTGGAAAGCAATTTCGCCACCGCGCTGCAAGGCGCCCGATTCACCCTGCACGTCGCCAATGGCGCTCGGATGCTGTTGGGAGCACCACGCCTGGCGAAACTCTCGGCGACGCTGACCAAGTTGTCCAAAGGTCAGATCCCGCAATGGACCAACGCCATGCCGCAGCCGGAAAAAGCCATTCGTTTCAGCCCGACCGTGTCGGACGAGCGCCCCCGGGTGGTGTACCTGGCGGCCTGTGTATCGCGGGTCATGGGCCCGGCGGCGGGTGATATAGAGCAAATGTCGCTGTACGACAAAACCCGCAGGCTGCTGGAAAAGGCCGGTTACCAAGTGGTCTTCCCGGATAATCAGGACAACCTTTGCTGCGGCCAGCCATTTGCCTCCAAAGGTTACGCCGAACAGGCCGAACACAAACGCCAGGAACTGATCGGCGCCTTGCTGCACGCCAGTCGCGGCGGACTCGACCCGATTTACTGCGACACCAGCCCTTGCACCTTACGGCTGGTCGAGGATTTGGGCGAGGTTCGACTGGACCTGTACGACCCGGTGCGTTTCATCCGCACACATTTGATGGATCGCCTGGATTTCACTCCGCAGGAAGCACCGATTGCGGTGCACGTCACCTGCAGCACCCAGCATCTGGGCGAAAGCCAGGCGCTGATCGATCTGGCGCGCAAGTGCAGCAAAACCGTGGTCATTCCGGAAGGCATTCACTGCTGTGGGTTCGCTGGAGACAAGGGTTTCACCACGCCAGAATTGAATGCCCATTCGCTGCGCACGCTCAAGGACGCGGTGCAACAATGCAGCGAGGGCATTTCTACCAGCCGCACCTGTGAGATCGGTCTGACGCAACATGGCGGCATTGACTACCACGGACTAGTCTATCTGGTGGATCGCGTTACCAAGGCTAGGGTGCTGTGATAGCAGGGCCTCAAGGAAGGTGCATTGATGTGCCTATCTTGATGTTCTTGCCGGAATCGACAGCTCTACGGCAGAAAAACAGAACCCTGACGTGCCCCCGCAGTCCACTGATCAAGTCCCGCTAATGTGGGACCTTCCCAATACTCGGTAGCCGATTTGATGGCCAGCAATGCCTGGCCCTTCTGCTCAAGGAGATACACATGAATCGTTCTGTTCTGTTAGGTCTGTTTATTACTGCTTCCATGATGGCTTCTACTTCTTTTGCCGCTGAAGACCAATGCGCGGTCAACCTGCAAACTATCGAAAATAACAAGGCTGATTTCCAGGGTTCAGGACTTGCGGAAAGTATCAAGGCAACCGTTGAGCAAGCCAAAGCCGATCATGCAAAAGGTACTAAAGCAGGCACTGACGCTTGCGTCGCTGAAACGAATGACCTAATCCAGTCCATGAAGGATGCCAAGAAAGGCGGTAATGGCTGACCGTTGCGCTCAGGGCCAACCTTCGGGTTGGCCTTCTACGCCTTGTTGGCGTACACTGCGCAGGCTTGTTGCTCACTTTGATTTACAGAGCAGCAGGCTCGGGGCCGTTTAGGATTCGACGCCGGTCGCGAAACTTTAGGTGCATGCCGAGTTGGTAACAGAACTCGTAAATCCACTGTTGCAACTTTCTATAGTTGCCAATGACGAAACCTACGGGGAATACGCTCTCGCTGCGTAAGCAGCCTTAGCCCTTCCCTCCTGGTACCTTCGGGTCCAGCAATCATCAGGGGATGTCTGTAAACCCAAAGTGATTGTCATATAGAACAGAATCGCCGTGCAGTACGTTGTGGACGAAGCGGCTAAAACTTACACAACTCGCCCAAAGCACCCTGCCCGTCGGGTCGCTGAGGGTTAACTTAATAGACACGGCTACGCATGTAGTACCGACAGCGGAGTACTGGCGGACGGGGGTTCAAATCCCCCCGGCTCCACCAATTGAGACACCAACGAAGCCCGCCCAGTGCGGGCTTTGTTGCATCTGGAGTTTCACATGTTGCTGAAGGTTGTTGTGGATTCATACAGGCCTCAGCGACTTTTCAGCAACTCCTTCCTCCGGTGTTCTGCCGTCCCACTCCCTCCCTGCTACGCTGATTTACGACACGGAGGAAATCCCATGCCGAACTCAGACCTACTCCCTTCCCTGCTCTTCAAGCTCAATGAAAACCAGCTCGCCCTTGAGGCTGCCATCATGGAGCTGTCGAACTGGGTCGAGCAGCGCGGATCGGCCGACGTTGCCGATAACGTGCGCGGCGCCATGGACACTATCGACAAGAATGAAGAGTTCATCAAAATGACGCTTGCGGTAATGATGACGCCGGAGTGACTGCCCGGTGTCAAATCCCACCTCCGGCGTCCTGCCGACCGAGTACAACCCCTATACAAAGGATGAGCAGCCAGATGGAAGTCATGGCACATCCTTGAAGAAAACGTGCTGGCCCAGCTTCAAGGTCTGCCTCGCAGCAGCTTGCGCGTTATCGCACTCAAGAACCGAGCAGCCATAGGGAATCGCCTCCTTGTAGGCCTTGCAGCAGTGGCCAACGGAGGTCATCGGCTGAATGTTGCAGCCCTCTCTTCTACCATGACACCAAGCGAGCTATCTGGGCGCCTGTAGTGGATAAGGTCGTGGGGTTGCTGGGTGGTTTTGGGGCGGTAGTGAATCAGGTCAGCCGGCCGGTCTGGGTGGACGTGGGGTGCGGCGACGGCGCGCTCGTCATGACGGCCGGAGACTACGGGTTTTCGGCAATAGGCCTGGATGCCCGCGCCGAAACCGTCAGCCAGATTCAGAACCTGGGCTTCAATGCACTGCAACATGACTTCATGACACTGCAATTTGAGGTCGTGCCCGATGTACTGTCCATGATGGATGTTCTTGAACACATGCCTTACCCGCTTGAAGCCTTACGCAAAGCAGCGCAAGTACTTCGCCCTGGCGGAGTGATTGTTATCAGCCTGCCTGATTTGACCTCTTCGAGCTGGAAAATCATGGATGCGGAGAAAGCCAACCCTTACTGGTTGGAAATCGAGCATTACCATAATTTCAGTCGCGACTGACTCGTTGCACTCTTGATCGACAGTGGTTTTGCCGTTGTCGATTTCGCAGTTCCGAACCGGTATAAAGCCCAAATGGAGCTTTATGCGGTGCGCCAATAACAAACCCAAGAGAGAAGAATGATCCAAAGCTCAGCATCTTCCAGGCAAGGCTGAGCCCTGGCTTCCTGACTCAAGAATAAAAACACCCGATGCACTGCACCGGGTGTTTTTTTGTTTACATGCGAGCGCGCAAGCAGAATGCGTTACTTCGCCTGAGTACCCCGCCCCCCCATGCGCCAAGCCCTCCTGATCGTAGACATGCAGCACAGCTTCGCCCCGCCGCAATAGCTTATCGATGGCATCCGGACGCTCGTCGATCACTGGATCGAACAGACGGGCTGGCCGTCAGGCTTTGGGAGCATCCTATCAAGCACACAATAAAATCGACCGGGTTGTACTCCGTAACTTCATTGGACGGTTCAACACAATCAGACCTACGCTGTAGTACTTCTTCCAAGGATGGCGCCATGAAATACAAAAAGCTGATTGTCGCGTTAACCCTCTCCCTGTCGTCCGGTTGTGCGTACTACAACGACCGCACCACCGACACCAGCAAGAACGGGCGGATTGCCTGTGATGCCGAACCTGCCAATCAGCCGGGCTGTTATACGAAGCAGTCGAAGGATTGGAGCTGGGGTGGGTTGAAGTTTGGGGTTGGGGCTTCGAACTAGTGTCAGCAAGGGACAGGTCCTACAGCTCTCGTGAGTTTGGGGATTGTTTCCGACAGGTTTTGACGGTTGTTGTGTGGGAAGCAGAGTGGATAGGCTTTGTCGGTCGCTGCATATCAGCGACCGGGTCTGGAAAACCCGAAGATAATTCGACTTGTCCCCATGGCATACTGTGGCGCTTTTTTTGACCTCAGTTTTGAGTTATGGCGGCTGTACGTGGGAGACCTTCGGGTCTGCCGGGTTTTGTCCTTTTGTCTCGGTTTTTCCAGTCCGCGTACAGCTGCCTCCCTTTCGTCTGGAAAACGAAAAATGGCAGCACCACTTCCATAGCTCAAAAGGTCTTTGCCATGATTAAAGAAACCCCAAATCCGCCTGCCGCGGATGACGTCTCCCCCTACGAATCCCCCGATTCCAAAAAGCTCAACGACGCCGCCGACCGAGCGCTCAATCACTACCTCAATCCCTCCGCCCTCAAATCACCCGTGGCCCGCAAGCCAAGCACGATGTTTTTCGTTTCGCCGGATATCAAAGACGAAGACCTGTTGGCGCATGCCTGTGAGTCCCTGGCTTCGGCGAGTGTGATGACGAGTAATTTTGCTGGGTATCTGGAAGGGCCGCACCGGCATACGGCGATGGCGATTCAGCAGATTGTGATGCTGGCGGAACTGGCGGTGAATCGGATGCTGGATAACTTCGAGCTGCCAAAAACTTCACCACACCGCTGATCCACCTGTGGGAGCGAGCCTGCTCGCGATGGCGGCGTGTCAGTCGACATCCATATTGAATGAACGATGGTTATCGCGAGCAGGCTCACTCCCACAAAGGCAATTCGGTGTGTGTGTGTGTGTGGGCGGGAGTCAAAGCACTTTCAAATCAACCGACACATGCCCGCGCGTCATCCGCGAATACGGGCAGATCTGATGCGCAGCCTCAGCCAGTTCACGCTTCACCCCAGCGTCCAACCCGGGAATATTGACGTTCAACCTGACCGCCAACTGAAAATCCCCGCCACTGGTTTTACCCAGATCCACCTCGGCATCCACCGATGTGTCTTCCGGCAATTTGATTTTCATCTTGCCCGCCGCTACCTGGATCGCGCCGATAAAACAGGCCGAATAGCCGAGGGCAAACAGTTGCTCCGGATTGGTGCCGGGCTTGCCCGAGCCGGGGGCGCTGAAGGTGACGTCCAACTCGCCATCGCTGGACTTGCCGGTGCCAGTGCGGCCGCCGACGGTGTGGGTTTTTGCGGTGTACAGAACGGTTTCCAGTGCAGTACTCATGGCCGTGACTCCTGATGGGAAGCAACAGAGTAGGCAAGCCTAGCAGCGCAACATCTGCTCACCGGTGACGTTTGTCGGTTTTGTGTCTTCGCAGACCCGCCGGGTTTTATCTATCCTTTCGCTCCAGGTTCTCTCAGGAATAAAACATGAAACGCTGGATCAACGCCGCTCTGTTGGCCGTGGTTTCTACGTTTGCACACGCCGTCACCGAGCTCGCGCCTCGTGTCGAGCATGTCCCTTTCGATAAAGGCGCCGATAGCGTCAAGTTCAACCAATCGATCAAAGGCCCGCGCACCGCGCAGTATCGCGTCAGTGCGAAGGCAGGCCAGATACTGACCGTCGACCTCAAGCCTTCCAACGCATCCGCCTACTTCAACATCACCGCCAGGGGGGCCGACTATGCGCTGTTCAACGGATCGATCATGGGCAACCACTTCATGGGCCCTTTGCCCGTCGATGGCGAATACACGGTTCAGGTGTACCTCATGCGCAACGCTGCACGGCGCAACGAGGTCGCCTATTACAGCCTTTCATTGAACCTCAGTCCCCCGACGGACAGCGCCCAACCGTTTGATCAGACTCTCGAACTGCAAGGCATACGTTTTCATGTGAAGGGGGAATGGGTCGATGGGAATCCTGTGGTGCGCATCTCGCCTCAAGGATTGGAAATCGACAACTCGCAGATCACTCGACCGCTCACCGGCAACATCGCACGCGCGGAAGTCGCCGACCTTGATCGCGATGGCTCACCGGAGATTTACATCTTCGCCCGATCACCCGGGCGCGGGATGCCGGGGGAGTTGGTTGCATACGCCGCCAACCGCAAAAAATCGCTGAGCGAGATTTACCTTCCAGCCGTTAGTGAGAACGCGAAAATGGCGGAGGGGTATCAGGGGGAAGAGGAGTTTGCGGTGGTGGAAAATGCGCTGGTGCGACGGTTTCCGGTTTATGACAGTCCTGAGGCTGGGGCAGGAAGGACGGGGAAGATGCGACAGGTTCAGTACAGGTTGGTGGCTGGGGAGGCGGGGTGGATTTTGAGGGGGGATGAGGTCACTGAATATTGAAAATTTGAGCCTTGTAGGAATGTAGTCACCGTCCTAGGAAACTTCCCGCAACTCGTATCGACTTTCATGAACTGGCGGAAGCGGTTCTGCGTCGATAGCCTTCAGATGTCGCTACAAAACAGCGATCGGCTTTGACAGGCTAAAAAGTGTAACCTTTCACTCCTCCTGACCGGGCGGCATGCTCACGCGCATGCAATCTTGTTATGGCGGCTGTGCGCGGGGCATCTTCGGGTGCACCGGGTTCTCACACTTCCGGTCTGTCAACCCGCGTACAGCTGCCACCCGATCCTGTTTGACAGCAGGGGATTGGTAGCTCTTATCAATAGTGTGAGGAAACTCAAAATGAAAAAAATCACTCCAAATCCACCCGAATCTGCGGCACTTCAAGATGCAGACACTCCCGATTTGACCCAACTCTCTGATACCACCGAAAGCACCGTCAGCGCTCGCCTGCGCCACCCAAAACGCCCCGATCCCATCAGCCACGTTTTCACCCTCCTCCCCGACATCGACTCCCCCACCCTGCTCGCTCACGCCTGCGAAACCCTCGCTTCGCTGAACGTCATGACCACCGACCTCGCCTGTGAACTCGAAGGCTCGCGCCGTAATGCAGCTTTGGCAATTCAGCAGTTGAGCGTACTCGCCGAGCTGTTAGTGAACCGCGCCCTGGACAACCTCGACCCGCCAGATGGACTACCTGAGGTTCCATCCGCCAGCCAACACTGAATGGTCGCGTTTGTTTACCCAATGGAGGGTTTTTCATGGATCGATACATGCCTATCACCGGCATCGACTGCACCATCGCGTCGTTGCTGATCGACACCGAAGCACCGCTGGACGTATTGCACGAAACCGCGGCTTACCGCATCCGTACCGCGACCCAATTGCTGGAGAGCATCGCGTTTGGCGAGGGTGTTCACAGCGAACTGGCGCGGGTACTGGTGACTTCGCTACGCGATGGCTGCGATTTGATGGATGTCGTCGGTCGACGATTGCCGGCACAGGTTTAGACGATGTAACGAAATGGCTGTAGCTCATCAATAACGAAAGCACCTGACGAAAACATCGCAGGTGCTTTTTTGGTTTCAACTCAGCAGATCGTTTCCAGCCAACAGACTCAGCTCACTCCTGGTCATCTTGCGGGCGAATTAAAGGACAGGCTCATCGGAAATTTCCTTCAAACCTTAACGACTCTGAGCTGATTGTGCCGATCAACCTTTAGACCTACGCTGAACCAACAAAGTGGCTGTTCGTCCACGACCGGTTGCTTGAGATCGTCCTTCCCACCAGAATCACTTCGCCGAACCACCTGCTGACAAGGAGGCCACATTGCTAACGATCAAACTGCCTAGCCGCCTTGTCGGTATTGGCTTATACACACCGGCAGAAGCCTCCCTTTACACGGGGATTCCGGCTGCCGATATTCGCCGGTGGCTATTTGGATATACCGCGCATGGTGTTCAATATCCGGGAATTTGGAACTCAGAACTGTCTGACTTGAATGAGGGCGTTCTTGGCTTTCATGACCTCCTGGAAATTCGTTTCGTCCATGCCTTCCGCCAGCACGGTGTCAGCCTGCAAGCCATCCGCAATGCCTCACAGCAAGCAAAAGAACTGTTTAACCAAGCCTATCCATTTACCTGCAAACGTTTTCAAACCGACGGCCGAAGCATTTTCGCCACCGTC
This sequence comes from Pseudomonas sp. P4_C8, assembly GCF_056401975.1. Taxonomy (NCBI): domain Bacteria; kingdom Pseudomonadati; phylum Pseudomonadota; class Gammaproteobacteria; order Pseudomonadales; family Pseudomonadaceae; genus Pseudomonas; species Pseudomonas sp. P4_C8. The sequence goes on from NZ_JBFUIH010000027.1 coordinate 71,858, forward strand.
CTGAGTGAAACAGGGGATGAGTCCCTTCTGGATCTGATAAAGCGTCAATATGCCTTCGAGCAGGTAATTAAACCTTCTCTATACGAGGGCATTGACTACACGGAATCAGAGGCGGCTCAGCGTTGGTACCCCGTCAAAAGCAGTAAAGCCATCGTTCTGGACCCATCTCGAAATTTTGGCAAACCCGTTCTCACAGCTGCGGGAATCGATACGGCGACGATTTTTAGCGCTTATAAAACAGAGGGAAAAGACACCAAACGGGTGGCACTTCTCTATGAAATTTCTACGGCAGCCGTTGAAGCCGCGGTGCACTTTGAGCAAAGGAACGCCGCTTGAACTTCTTGCTGGATAATAACCTTCCTCCCGCATTGGCCCGTGCATTGAATGAGTTGACTAAAGTAGAAGGCCATTCGGTATTGCCACTGCGAGATAAATTTCCGCAAAACACCACCGACGTTGACTGGATTTCAGTGCTGAGTAACGAAGGCGGCTGGGCGGTAATCTCACAAGATAAATTTACAAAGGGCGATATAGAAAAACGAGCGTTTCGCGAATCTGGACTACCCGTTTTTTGCCTGGCCAAGCATTGGGGAAATGAGTCCTATTGGAACAAGGCTCATAACTTGGTGCGTTGGTGGCCTGCAATCACCGCTCAAGCGAATCTGATCAGAGGCGGTGCCACGATCCGCGTACCGTGGAAGTTTCCTGCCCATGGGAAATTTGATCAGATAAAGATTTAACGCTCGCCATTCGCTTAAATGATTGCCGTTGAGAAGCCTCCTCGCCCCCTTTCACTCCTAGAAACAGCTTACCCAAACGTCAGCACAAATGGCGCAGCCGCTCGTTGAATGGCACTAACAACATGAGGGGCCCGTTCTCGATGCTGCGGATAGCGGTCAAGCACGACCTCCAGCGCCGCTAACAATTTCTGGATACGCGCTCTCGGCTGTTCGATCTCACACGTTTGTGCAAACTCCAGTAAGCCTTGGCGGGAGGCAAACAGTGACTTGTTACCCACCAGATCCAGAGCCAAAACATCTTCCGGGATATAGGCCGTGGTGTTGACGATATCGTAGGCCGGTGCCAGATGTGCATCACGCTGCGTAGGCTCCGAGTAAAGCAGGCCAAAGTTTTTCAGGTGAGCGTCACCGTTTCCAACAATGCAGCTCAAGGCGACGCTATCGAAGAGTTGATCGAGAGAGGATCGCTGGTGTTTTGCCGGACAAAAAAGCCGTACCACCTTAGCAATGGCCGCGTAACTTTTACTGTATTTCTGATCGGCCGAAAGCCCCATCAATGCTGCCATGTCCTCGAAACCAATCGGGTTTAGCTGATCGTCTCGGTCAAAGCGTCGCATGACAAACAACTGCGCGTTATCAGACAGAAAAAACTCCGGGACAGGAATACCCGCTTCCTTGGCAATGGACATGCAAAGAAACTCATTGAGCGCCAGCCCAGGGAACTCCTCCCGACCACTTTTGATGATCAAATCAGAGGTTTTCGAGGTGACTCGCGGCAAATCAGTTTCCTGCTGTTCAGGTACCAACACCTTGGGCTGAACACCTGAAATGCCTGCGCGAAGAATGTAACGATCAAGCAGGTCAGCGAAGATATCTTCGGTACCGTCCCACGTCAGAATCTCTTCGAGCTTTTCCCCTGGAAACCGCTGTTCAGCAAGTAAAATATCGACCGTTTCGGAGCGTACCTGGACCCGTCCAATGGGCGAACTGCTACCGGAAAGCGCCAGCAATAGCATTGGGTCGACATTAACGGTTTTAGCCAAACGATTACGCAATTGCTCCAGGACATAACCTTCCGGCAGGTTCATCTGGAAAATCGGATGCAAGTCGCGTCGACGGAACTCGTCTGGTCGCACAGGCATCGACAAGCTGATCGCCATGGCAGGCAATGCATCTTCGTCATAACGAAACAGGAAATCCTCGGCACTGGTAAGGACTCTGCCGCTATTGCCCTCTGGGGTGCTGACGCTGAGAGAAGTCATTTTCATTCGAACAGATCCCCAAGCTCTTCAAGTGTCGGCATCGCCGCCGGAATGACCGATAGCTCACAATCCAGCGCAGCTAGAATTCGCGCAAAAGCGATCATCCCGACGCTAAGGGTGCCTTTTTCTACCGCAATGACTTTATGTCGTGTCAGCCCCGCGAGTTCGGCGAGCTGGACTTGCGTCAGGCCACGAATAATACGTTTTTCGCGTATTTGCTTGCCAAGACGGGAGATGATCAGCGAGTAATCCATGTGCCGTTACCGTAACATTTATAGCCAAATGTATCGCATACATAACATTCAAGCTAATCAGAATTGCTGGTTCCGGATTTTCTTGCTTATTTGCCTCCCCCAACACTCCCCTTCATCAGTCACCCCATCACCGATCAAACCCTTCGCATAACCACCCAAACCCCTTCTACACTCAGCTCGAAGTCACCTCCTGACGCCGATCAAAAAGAGCCCTCATGACCACCCTCGAAGACCGTTTGAAGCAAGGCAAGGATGCTCGCAAAAACTGCTCGCGCAGTGCTCAGGCGGTCATGGGTAAAGTAACGCGTGATCCGCTGCCGCTGATCAAGCGGTCCAGTGAGGGCCGGATCAAGTCGCTGGTCGAGTTACGGTATGGCCGCATGCTCGTGTCGCCGTTCGCCTTCTATCGCGGTAACGCCTTGCTGCAAGCCCATGATCTGGCCGCCACACCCGACATGGGTCTGGTATCGACGATCTGTGGCGATTGCCATCTGATGAATTTCGGCGGTTTTGCCACACCCGAGCGCAATCTGCTGTTCAGCGTGAATGACTTCGACGAAGCCCACCCCGGCCCTTGGGAATGGGACCTGAAACGCCTGGCGGCGAGTTTCATGGTGGCGGCCCGGGACCTGCGCCACGGCGAGACGGTGGAAGAAACGGTCTGCCGCCAAGTTGTGGGCGCCTATCAGGAAACCATGCTGGAGTGCGCCCAACAAAGCGAGCTGGATAACTGGTACGAGTCCATCAGTTACGATGACTTGCTCAAGCAGGCGAGCAAAAGCACGCTGGAGCATGTGGAGCGCGCCATCGAAAAAGCCGAACGGCGTACGCATGCCGAACTGCTGCCGAAAATCAGCGAACGTCACGCGAAAGGTCATCTGGTCATTCGCGATGATCTGCCGGAAATTTTCCACTTGCACAAAAACACCACTCTGCTGGATGCCGACGATGACTGGCTGCGCCTTTCGGACTGGCGCCCGCTGTACGACACGTTCATGAGCGACTACCGAACCACGCTGCAAGCTGACCGTCGTGAGTTACTGTCACGTTTTCACGTTCACGACATGGCGTTCAAAGTGGTGGGCGTAGGCAGTGTCGGCACGCGTTGCCTGGTGGCGTTGCTAACGGATGAACAGGAATTCCCGCTGTTCGTGCAATTCAAGGAAGCACGGCGTTCGGTGCTCGCCGATTACGTGAAGGCGAAATCACGTGTTCGACATAACGGTCAGCGAGTGGTCGATGGTCAGCGGCTGATGCAATCGGCCAGTGATCTGTTCCTTGGCTGGACCACCGGTCCCGGCGGTCGACACTTTTACGTGCGCCAGTTGCGCGACATGAAGATTTCGGCCGAACTGGAAACCTTCGACGCCGAAGCGTTTGCGGCCTACGCACGCTTGTGTGGCCGCGCCCTCGCCCGTGCCCATGCCAAATCATCCGGGCACGCCTCGCAGATCAGCGGGTACATCGGCAAGAGCGATGCATTGGCGCAGGCGCTGGTCAAGTATGCCAAAAGCTATACCGACCAGAATGACCACGACTACGAGAGATTCCAGCAAGCCTGCCGCAAGGGCCAGTTACGCGCGCGTTCGGAGGCTGACTTTGCGGCGGATCATTTGCCGTAAACGCACTGGCCCGCGGGCGTTCATCTACATGAACTTTTCTTCACCCCGTTGCGGTTCAACAATCGGTACATTGCTCTCGCTCATTCAAGAAACTACAGTTTGCCCGCCTTCCCGCGGGCTTTTTTTTGCCTGAAAGAATGGTCAACGTTTCACTGGCTGTTTTTCACACGGGGGGCAGGTGGTGCAGCGTCCAACGTGGCGGTCAGGTCCGGTGATACCGAACCTGCCGCGACGCTGAAAGTGCTCAAGACAATGAGGCTGGGGCGACAGGCTTACTACGTTGTGAATCTGTAACGGCGTTCGGTTGCCCAGCCTTTTTCAGCACCGGCACGTCCAGCCTTACCCGCCCGTAAAACGCCAGGGCCGTCAGCAAGCACGCCAGCCAGACAAAGATCCCGGCCCAGAGGGTGTGGGACATGTAGTGCCAGCCTTGCAGAACACGTGTTGTGCCGTAGATGAAACCGAGCAGCAACGAGCCCCACAGCACGGCTTTGGAATAGCGCCACTGGTAGCGGCGCGCAACAAAGTACAGCGCGAGCATGGTGAACCCGCCCGACGCATGCCCACCCGGCCAGCAGCGACCGTCGCCGGCTTCACGGAACAGCTGGAAGTTGTTGTACCACTCCATGTGGGCAATCTTGCCACCGTAGATCGTCGTTTCAACCGGGCAGTACACGCTGGTGTGCGCCTTGAGGAAATGGATCACGCCGGTGCAAACGGCAAATGCCACCACCACAAAGATAAAGTCACGGCGATGGTCATAGGTAAACCGCAGCACGGGGGCGGCTTTGATCCGCTCCAGAAATTGACCGATACGCGGGCGCTTTTGCGGGTTGACCAGTGGCCAGACAAACGAAAGCAACATGCCGATCAAGGCGATTTCAGCGGTCCAGTTGGGAATGATGCGTGCCCACTTGTGGGTGACTTTCTCGAAGAGGTGAACCTGGTCGAGCGGGAAGGTCTGGGTGACCGGATCAAAAAAAAGATTGTTGAAGGCGATGTCGATGGTGGTCATGTCGAACATCAGGAAAACCGCGGCCGCGCAGGCTAGCGCAATACCGAAGTTCACCCAGTAAAAGCGGTGTCGGGAAAAATTCAGCATTGTATGTCCTGATCCAGAGGAAAATTCATTCGGTGGTCACCGTGTGCCAGTCGGAGGCGTCAATGAAGCCCAGCATGTGTGCCGCTTGAGGCGTTGGCGCGGTGATAAACAACGAGGCGCCGTAACCCAGAGTTGAGGTTGGCAACTTGAGGTCCTTTTCGAGTTGTGTCATGCATTCACTGTGGGTCACCAAAATCAGATTGCGGCCCGCTACTTTATGCGCCAAAGCATCACGCAACATAGTGCCCTTGCAACTGATTAGCCAGTCCTCACCGACGCTTGCCTTGCTGAACATAAAATTGGCGGTCTGCACAGCACGCAGGATCGGGCTGTTGTAAATGTCAGCCTTGCTCAGCCCGAGGCGCTGGAACTGCGCGCCCACACTGGCCGCGACGCTTCGGGAGCGCTCGGTGATGCCATCGCTGCCCGCCAGGCAAGGGGCTGGGGAGTGATCGCAACGTTCGACATGGCGAACCAGCACGATCATGTCGCCCTTGGCCCAGCCGTCCGCTAACGCCTTGGCGCCCGCGACATTGCCATGGGCCAGGTCCGGCACGGCGGCGGGTTGCAACAGCCATACCGTCAACGGGATCACCAACAGCGCAGAAGCCAGTACCACCGCCACATTGCGTGTGCGGGCATAGCGGCTCAAATCAATCGAGCGTTTTATCCCGAGTAGATTCAGTCGTAATTCCACATCAAGCCGCCTCGCCGGCACGTACCGCTCTCATTAAATCCTGAGAGTAGCGAGGCGTGCGTCGGCAACCGGTGAACGTAATGTGAAAAAAAGCTTAAACCCGCGCAAAGTCTTGTTACAGGTTCCGCCCTACAAAATCCTTTCAGCTCTCGCAAATGCGGCCGATACAGACCTGCTACCTACCTTGCTGGCTCCCAAAAACAACAATCTTCCAGCCAATCGATGATCAAGAAGCTCAACGTTCCTGGAGGAATTGATGAATAACTGGTTCGGCAATATCAGCGTGAACATGAAACTGGGCCTGGGATTCGGCCTGGTCCTGGCTCTGACCTGCATCCTGGCCCTGACGGGCTGGACGAGCCTGGGCAGCTTGATTGACCGCAGCAACTGGATGAACGACATCACCCAGCTCAACGCCGGCCTGACCAAGCTGCGTGTGGTGCGCCTGCAATACATGCTGACCAATGGCGACGAAACCGCCGCGCAGAACGTACAGACCACCCTCGACGCCTTCTCGGCCCAGCAACAAGCATTGCTGTCGACATTCAAGAGCCCGGAAAACCTCAAGCGGCTTAAAGAGCAAGGCACCGTCATTGCGGCGTACCAGAGCTCGCTGAACAAAATGCGCAGCGCCTACCGCACCGGCAACAGCGCCCGCGACACCATGGGCGCCAATGCTGAAACCGCCAGCTCGCTGATCGAAGCCATCAGCAGCCGCGTGCAGCAAATGCCACTGAGCGATCAGCGCTTCGAGCAATTCCAGGCCATCACCGCCGCCAAGGAAGCGTTCATCCTGGCCCGCTACGAAGTGCGCGGCTACACCGCCACCACCAACGCCGAGACCGAGCAAAAAGCCGTCGGCCAACTGGACGCGGCGATTGCCAGCCTCAAACCACTCAACACGCAGTTCGCCGAGACTCAGCAAGACGCCTTGCGTCAGCTGGAAACCGCGCTGGTCAACTACCGCAGCGCCTTGCAGTCGTATAAAGCGGCCAACGCCGATGCAGTGCAAGCGCGCAAGGAGATGACCGACCAGGGAGCCGCCATCGTGACACTGAGCGATCAGCTGTATCAGATTCAGCTCGACCGCCGCGACGCCGAGAGCGCCCAGGCCCGCACTCTGCAATTGATCAGCACCGTGCTCGCGTTGCTGGTCGGCGTAATTGCCGCTGTGATCATCACCCGTCAAATCACCGGCCCGATTCGCGACACCTTGGCCGTGGTGGACCGCATCGCCAGCGGCGACCTGTCTCACGACGTCAAAGTCACTCGCCGTGACGAACTGGGTGTGTTGCAGCAAGGTATCGCGCGCATGGGCGTGACCCTGCGCGACCTGATCAGCGGCATCCGCGACGGCGTCACCCAGATCGCCAGCGCGGCTGAAGAGTTGTCCGCCGTGACCGAGCAAACCAGCGCTGGCGTAAACAGCCAGAAGGTCGAGACCGATCAGGTCGCCACCGCCATGCACGAAATGACTGCCACCGTGCAGGAAGTCGCGCGCAACGCCGAAGAAGCCTCACAAGCCGCTGCTGCCGCAGACGGTGAAGCTCGTGAAGGCGACAAAGTGGTCAACGAAGCCATCGCCCAGATCGAACGCCTGGCCAGCGAAGTGGTGCGTTCCACCGAAGCCATGAGCGTGCTGCAAAAGGAAAGCGACAAGATCGGTAGCGTGATGGACGTGATCAAAGCCGTCGCCGAGCAGACCAACTTGCTGGCGCTCAACGCCGCGATTGAAGCCGCGCGTGCCGGTGAAGCCGGACGTGGTTTTGCGGTGGTGGCTGATGAGGTTCGTGGTTTGGCCCAACGCACGCAGAAATCCACCGAAGAAATCGAAGGCCTGGTGGCCGCTCTACAGAACGGCACGCAGCAAGTGTCGGCGGTGATGAACAACAGCCGCACCCTTACGGACAGCAGCGTCGCGCTGACCCGCAAGGCGGGTGTTTCACTGGAAAACATCACCCGGACGGTGTCCAACATTCAGTCGATGAACCAGCAGATCGCCGCCGCTGCCGAACAGCAAAGCGCCGTGGCCGAAGAGATCAGCCGCAGCATCATCAACGTGCGCGACGTGTCCGAACAGACCGCCGCCGCCAGCGACGAAACTGCTGCGTCCAGTGTTGAACTGGCACGGTTGGGTAATCAGTTGCAGATGATGGTCAGCCATTTCCGCGTTTGATGTCGTATCAGCGCTGAGTCAACGTTCCAATCGCGAGCAGGCTCGCTCCCACAGGTACCGTGATTAATCTGTGGGAGCGAGCCTGCTCGCGAATGCGATCTACCTGCCTGCGAAGATGCTCAGGCCTCCCACGGATTGATCACCTCAACCCCGGAAAACTCGAAGTCCCGAACATTGCGGGTGGCTATCGAAGCCCCATGGCTTCGGCAAATAGCGGCAATTTGCGCATCTGCCATTGAAACCGATCGCCCCTTTGCTTCAGCACCTGCAGCCAGCGTCGCGTATTCGACGGCGGCATGAGCGTCAAATGGGAAAATCCTGCCGGCAAAGTCCTCTTCGAACATGGCCATCGCATGAGACTCCAGTTTCTGTTTGCGCTTGCCAAACGGGAGTCGCGCGATACCGTGAAGAATTTCCGCCACGGTAATTGCGCTGATTGCCAGATCCATCGCCGGTTGAGCATCGACCCAATCCAACACATTTGCATCGGGCTCGACTCGCATGAACTCAGAAAGAACATTGGTATCGAGCACTATCATTCGGAGAAATCCACCGCGGTCGCTTTATCCTGCCGCGAAGGCAGATTGAGCTCTATCCCGCCGCTCGTAGAGAAACGCTGGCGGATCCGGCTACCCAGACCTCCAGCGCGATCAATCGTAGCCAATGCCCGCCCCAGAATCAGCCGAGCCTCTTCTTCCATGGAATGTCCGTTATGAGCAGCTGTGATACGTAACTGCTCCTTGAGTTGATCATCGAGGTTTCGAATAGTGATGCTGGCCATGATGCCTCCTGCAATCAATGAAATCATTGATTGAGGCTAGCACATTCTGTCTTGTCAAAACCTGACAAACTGCCAAGCGGCCAATGGCACCACTCACCGCGTCCCGCGCTGGCGCAATGCCGACGGCATGAAATACGCGTCTTCCGGCACCGGTTGGGCGAAGTCCACGGTGGCCGGCTCTTCGTTGTCCAGGTTCTGTACGTAGTAACGACGCGCCTGCAAGTCATGGAAAACGTCCAGCGCACTCCAGGTGGTGGGCAGGTCGTAGAAGTTTTTCAGATAGGCCATCGACACCCGCCACAACTCCCCTCGCCCGTCATATTGATCCACCAATGCGGCGCCCCAACTGTCCTCGTCCAGAAATAGCACGCGCTTGGAATAGATATGCCGCGAGCCCGGCTTGAGCGTGCCTTCGACCACCCAGACCCGATGTAGCTCATAACGGGTGAATTGTGGGTTGAGGTGACCCGGTGTGAGCAACTGCGCGTACTTCACCTCCGGGCTACCGACTTTATAGTTGTTGTAGGGAATGTAGACCTCTTGCTTGCCCTTGAGCTTCCAGTCGTAGCGGTCTGGCGAGCCGTTGAACAGGTCGGTATCGTCCGCCGTGCGCAGGCCGTCGGATGAGGCGATCGGCGTGTCATACGCAAGGTTCGGCGCCCGGCGCACACGGCGTTGGCCGGCGTCGTAGACCCAGGCCTGACGCGGGTCCTTGAGCTGGTCCAGGGTCTCATGAATCAACGCCGCACCACCGGCCAGTCGGGCCGGGCTCTTCACGAACGCCAAGTAGTAAAACAGGATGTTTTTCAAGTCGACAAACTGCCCGCCCGGGCGGTAATAGTTGAAGAGCCCCTCCTGCTGCGAGGTCACGAGCGCGAAGCTGCCGTTGCGCTGTACCGGCGCTTCGGAAGCACGACGGACCACATAGATGCCGCGATAACGGGTGATGTGGTTCCACAGCGCCTCGACCCCATCCTTGGGTACCGGGAACGGCACGCCGCCATAGGCATCGGCAAAACCGGTCCCGCCGTCGAGCAGCTTGGCCGAAGTCGCGTTTTTCAAGGTGTTGTCATACAGCCACTGCGGCGCCGAGCCCGAACGACGGCTGGTGTACACCGGCATCTGGAAGGTCTCGGGGTAGCTGTTGAACAGGGCGATCTGACCCGGGCTGAGGTGGGTTTTGTACTGCTCAAGGTTGGCTTTGGTGATAGTGAACAGCGGCTTGTCCGCCGCGTACGGGTCGGGGTGATGCTGACCCGGCTTGTAGCCTGCCGGCGCCTGGGTGATACCGCCGGCCCAGGCCGGGATGGTTCCGCCGGCGTTGCCGGCACGCTCTGCCCCCAGCGGTGTCAGCGTGGTTTTCAATTGCTCGGCTTGCTGGGGCGTGATGGCGGCCAGCACGTTGCTGGCGGCCAGGCTCAAGACGAGCGCCAGCGAGATCTTGGTCAGTCGTGAAGTGTGAAACATGATCGTTCTCCGAAATACAAAAACCTGTGGGAGCGAGCCTGCTCGCGATAGCGGCGCGTCAGGCGACATCTATGCTGAATGTGCTGCCCTCATCACGAGTAGGCTCGCTCCCACACAGGGTCTGCGTGTAGCAATCAAAGGAAGTACTTGAGGTTGAAGCCGACGTTGTCGCGGTCACGCAGGCCGTTGTCCTGCCCACCGCCGTAGAATTCGGTGTATTGCAGCTCGGCCTCCAACTTGTTCTGGTAGTTGGCCTTGATCCCCAAGGTGTAGGCCTTGCGACCGTCGATGGTGTTGCCCGCCTGATAGCTGTTGCCCTTGAAGTCGTCCTTGTAGACGACGTAGGGCGAGACGTTGACCCCGGCATACACGTCGTTCCAGGTGCCGTTGACCATCGCGGTGTAGCTGTAGGAGTCGCGGTTGACCTGGTCGCTACGACGGCCGCCGGACACATAGGAAAAGTTACCGGTGCCAGCGAAGTAACGGGTACTGCCGTCATAAGCGGTGTACTGCAGGTTACTGCCGCGCAGGTGCTCGGACACCAGCTCGAACACGCCGAACATCGAGTCGAACGACAGGCGCGGACCAAAGTTGTAAATGGTGCCCAGGGAGGTGTTGAACGCTTCCACCCGCTCAGCGTTGTTGATCTGGCTGTCGAGCGTGACTTGCTGCCCGCCGATGTTGATGCTCTGACCGCCTGCCAATGCGGCAGCGCCGTTGGCCAGATCGCCGATCAGGTCATTGGTGGCGGCGACCCCTATGGGCAGGTTCGGCCGATAGGCCACTTCCCCGAACACCGACGCCTGGCCCAGGGTGGTGTTGAAACTGAAGCCGTACATGCGGATGTCTTCGGCGTAGCGACGATGAGCCTGAATATTGCCCAGCACATCCACGGTCGCCAGGCCGTTGGCCAGTTGCCCCGCCTGACTACCGGCAACACCGGTCAGCAGGTTGGTCAGGGCATTCATGTCGATGCCCTGGTACCCCCCCAGATCGGCGGAGACAGTCGGTTCCTTGGCGTGGTAGTTGACCATGTACAACCCGAACTCGGTGCTGTTGAGTTCTTCTGCGACATAGCGAAAGGCGAAACCGAACTGGCCGTCATTGCGCGCGTTGTAATCCTTGCCGACTGTTGCCACCTTGACGATATTGCCGAAGGTCGGGGTCACCCCGTTGGCATAAAGGCCGGTGGTGCTCAGGGCCTGGTTGAGCGAGGGGTTGTTGCCCAGCGCGCTGTACAGGCCAATCACGTTGCCGAAGCCAGGTACCGGGGTGTCCAGCGCGGTATCGGTAAAGTTGTTGTAGCCGGTGTTGCCGCCGTCGGCGAACAGGTCCGTTTGCGAGTAGAAAGTACCTACCGGGTCGATGCGGGTTTCCTTCCAGTTCGTCTGATAAAAGCTTTCCATGGTCAGGGTGTCGGTCAGGCCGATGTTGAAGCTCAGCGCTTCCACCGGTACCAGCACTTCCTTGACTTCGGCGCCGGGCAAACGGTACTTGGCCGCGTCCACCGGGTTGGTGGTGTTGATCCCGCCCCGGTAAAAAATTCCCTCGCCCCAGTTGAACACCTGGCGCCCCAGACGTGCCGTGACCGGCATCTGTGCGACGTCCCAGTTGCCATAGACGTAGGCGTCGAGCATCTCCACCCGGCTACCGGCGATATCGCGGGTCTGGTCAGTGAAGTGGTCGTCTTGCGGGAAACTCTGGCTCGGTTGCGACGGGTTGTTGTTGCGGTAGTAATCGTTGCGCTTGTCCATCAATTGGGTGTCATAGAACGCGGTGCCGCGCATGAACATCCCGTAGTTCTGATAGTTGGCCTCAAGCTCCGAGGTGATCTTGTACACCTCGGAAACCAGCCCGGTGTCGAAGTTGCGATTGCCGTCGTTGGTGTTGATGTCGTCGTTGTTCTTGTCCCGGCCCTGGACCCGCCACAAGCGACCATAGGACAAGGTACTGTCGAAAGAACCGGTGACCTGATTGTCCAGCACGCTGAACTCCTCGGCCTGCACGCCGTCGACCGCGCACAGTTGCAGCAGTCCTGCCAGGCCGACGCCGGGGAGCGCCACGCCAGACAGGCGAAATCGAGTGCTCATGATCTGTTCCTCTTCCCTGGTTTTATTGTTTTTATGGTTTCGGTATGAGTGGGCAATGTTGCCGCGATGGCTATGGCGCCAACCCCGCACTGACATAAATCCGGCTGTGCGCGCCGAAATGCCCCAGCAGTTTGAACAGCTGTTGGTTAAGTACCGGATGGTCGAAGTCTTCGTGTTGCACCTGGTTACCGGCGCTGAAATCGCTGGTGATCGCAGCCGTGTCCAGCCACTGCCCGATAGCTTCATCAAACGCTGCGGACTCGTCGGCGGACTCGGCACTCACCACCTCGCGCAGGTAGTCCACCGAGTACGGTGGGTAACTGGCGTCTTGTGCGTGATAGGCATAAGCCTCGAGCATCGGATGGGCCTGGCCGGCGCGCAGCAGGCGACGAAGCCAGGTCGCCTGATATTTCTCCACTTCCATGTGCCGGGTCGCGACCCGTTCGATGGCCGCATGCTTATCGGCGTCGAAGCCGACCAACGCCTTGCTTTCCAGCAGCAGCAGGCTTGCCAGTTCGACGCCCGGCAGCGGCTTGGCGTGATAAGGCTGAGTCAGGTCCTGAACGTGGTGCAGGCCCCATCCGAGAAAACGATAGCCCCAGTAAGAATGGCCAGTGGCAAACGCCAGTCGCGCCAACCCCATGTACTGGTACGCGCGCCAGTGCGGCCAGCTGCGCTGAAGAAATCCGGCAGCGGCATACACCACCGCACTTTCATGGAAGAACCCCATATGGAACGGCGCCTGGGAGCTGTACTGAAACCGGGCATCGCCGAAAGGCTGCGGGCCGAAGCCGTACAACGCGCCCACCAAGCCTGGGTTGTCGCTGAACAGGTTGATGTCGTGGCCGTAATCAGGCTCATCGGCGGCGCTGGCCAACACGGCCAGGGGCGCTACTTTTTCACCGTCAGCCACGCGGATGAAACGCTGGCGATTCCACGGCGACAGGGTCTGCTCAACCATGACCTGCTCGGCCTTGAGGTGTTCACGTTCGGGTAAATCCTTGCCCGGCAGCGGCTGGATGACCATCGCCAGATGAATCCGGGGATTGATCCGTAACGCGGTGAGGAAGTCTTGCCGCAGACTGTCCCCTGGCACGGCTGGCAGTCGCAGTCTGTCGGGGCGCGACGGGTACTGGTCGAAGTGCTCACGAGCGAAGCGTTCCTGCTCGTCCAGCAGCGCGGACACGGCTTGGTATTGCTGCGCGAGAAACTGCYCCAGCGGCTCGACTTCAACCTGCGGGGCTGCGCGCAAGGCCGGCAAATCCTGCAACGCCAGGTAGCTGCCGACCGTATGGTTGGACCAACCCCACGCCATCGGAGCCGTTCCACAAAGCAGCAGGAGGAATGTCAGCTTCATTGCTTTTGGTTCTTATTGGATGTGCTGTGGGGATTGAGCCTAACAACCGACCCTGTCCCTGACACTGTCCAATCTCACCAGAAAAGTTCTCCGATAGCGCCACATCAGATTGCATGAAAACACCACCGATCCCTGTAGGAGCCGAGCTTGCTCGCGATAGCGGTGTGTCAGCCAACAGTAATGC
>NZ_JBFUIH010000028.1:0-83867 GCF_056401975.1 Pseudomonas sp. P4_C8
GTACATCATGTGCAAGGCGATGAACCGCTCCTTCTTTAACGTACTGCTTGGCGGTTTCGGCAACACAGCCGCCGCCGGTCCTGCAGGCGCCCAGGAAGCCCGTCCGGTGAAGTCCGGTTCGGCTGACGACGCGACCTTCCTGCTGACCAACGCCGACACCGTGATCATCGTTCCGGGTTACGGCCTGGCGGTTGCACGGGCACAGCACGCGCTAAAAGAACTGACCGAGAAACTGACCCATCGCGGCGTGACTGTGAAGTACGCGATCCACCCGGTTGCCGGTCGGATGCCTGGCCACATGAACGTATTGCTCGCCGAGGCCGAAGTGCCTTACGACCAGGTGTTCGAGATGGAAGACATCAACTCCGAGTTCGGCCAGGCTGACGTGGTGCTGGTATTGGGCGCCAACGACGTGGTCAACCCGGCGGCGAAGAACGATCCGAAATCGCCGATTGCCGGCATGCCGATTCTGGAAGCGTTCAAGGCCAAGACCATCATCGTCAACAAGCGTTCGATGGCCAGCGGCTATGCCGGCCTGGACAACGAGCTGTTCTACCTGGACAAGACCATGATGGTGTTCGGCGACGCCAAGAAAGTCATCGAAGACATGGTCAAAGCCGTCGAGTAAGTCCTGCCTCAGCACAACACTAAAATGAAGCGCATTCCCCTATCCTGCGAACGTTACGCTTTCGCAGGATAGGGGTGAAGATTTATAGACGAACGCTGGCAAAGGTTGACTCGTTACGTGCCTGGCTCAAAGCCGACATCGAACCGGCCAACGGCGAGAGCACCAATGCTTGCGGCAGCGGTATCATCGCCACCTGCTGCGTGGTATTGGAACCGACGCGCTCGTCACGCGGCGGAATGCCGAAGTATTCGCGGTAGCACTTGGAGAAGTGCGGCGTGGACACGAAGCCACAGATCGAAGCCACTTCGATGATCGACATCGGCGTTTGCTTGAGCAACTGTCGCGCACGGACCAGACGCAGTTTCAGGTAGTAACGCGACGGCGAGCAGTGCAGGTACTTCTGGAACAGCCGCTCCAGCTGTCGACGCGAAACAGCGACGTACACCGCCAGTTCGTCGAGGTCGATCGGCTCTTCGAGGTTGGCTTCCATCAGTGCGACGATTTCCTGCAACTTCGGTTGATTGGTACCAAGCATGTGCTTGAGCGGCACGCGCTGGTGATCCTGTTCGTTGCGGATGCGCTCGTAGACAAACATTTCCGAGATTGCGGCGGACAGTTCACGGCCGTGATCACGACTGATCAGGTGCAGCATCATGTCCAGTGGCGCGGTGCCGCCGGAACTGGTGAAACGGTTACGGTCCAGGGTGAACAAGCGCGTGCTCATGACCACACGCGGGAAGGCTTCCTGCATCGAGGCCAGGCATTCCCAGTGCACGCTGCAATCGAAACCATCGAGCAGTCCGGCGCAAGCCAGGGCCCAACTACCGGTGCAGACCGCACCGAGTCGGCAGGCCTTGCGGGCCTGGCTTTGCAGCCAGGATACGTGTTCACGGGTAACGGTGCGCTGAATGCCGACGCCACCGCAAACGATGATCGTGTCCATTGGCGGTGCTTTGTGCATGGAAGCGTCAGGGGTGATTTGCAGGCCATCACTGGCCCAGACCTGGCTGCCATCGACGGTGAGAGTGGTCCAGCGATACAGCTCGCGACCGGACAACTGGTTGGCCATCCGTAGCGGTTCTACAGCGGACGCCAGAGAAATCAGCGTGAAATTGTCCAGCAGCAGAAAGCCGATGGATTGAGGCGCACGGTTCTGGGGTTGGGCCCCGGAGTTGAACGACGTCATCGCGGTATCTCCTCACACAAAGCGTGTGAATGGCCTCAGGCAGAGGCTCTTTTTATTCTCCCATCCAAAAGTTGGTGGGTTTGTTCCTATTCAATCTGCAAAGGTCATACCCAATTACATAAGTTTTAGTGGATCCAAAAACGACATCACTCAATGTCTCTAAGCTGAGGGTTTGCAGGGCGGGAGCCATAAGGAAAACGCTTGAGTTTGAGCCTGCGCTCATCAACGTTGTGCACATTCGTAGCACATACGCGAGAGATGTCTATAAACGACAACTTATTTGTAACCGACACCTACATGTCGGTTTTTGAAAACAATAATGACCAATGCCCCGATTTGGGCTGGCACAAGCGCTATGCGCTATGAAAGTGCTCTGTGACCGGGACAAGGCGTACCAGTAACCGGATCTAGGCCGATACACAATGGACGCGATTATCAGAGCGGTATACGTTCGTGTTTGATACTTCCCCATCAAAAAACGAGCTCGAAATTCAAGGTGGCACCAAAGTGAAGTCGGCAGCGGTTATGACGGGCCGGTATGGGTAGATTGCAGCCCCTCACTACAGGTAGCAAACGGCCAGAAGCAAACGTTCAATGTGACAAAGAGGGGGCAGTATCTTGCTCTCATCTGCATATAGCGCAGCAGGCAACAAAAAAATCATTCCTGTGGTGCGCTAGCCCCCCATCAGCCTTTAACTGGCGCCCCAAAACCTGCACAATCGCCGGCTTTTTTCGCGACAGGAAGTCCGACCATGCAACGGATTGTAATTCTGGGCAATGCCGGTAGCGGCMAATCTACCCTCGCCCGCGCCCTCGGCATCCGCCTTGCCTTGCCCGTGGTGCACCTGGACACACTGTTCTGGGAGCCCGACTGGGTCGAACCCGACGCTGAGCAGTTCCGCACACGGGTCAGTGAAGCGATCGCACCGGCTGCGTGGATCTGTGAAGGCAACTATGCCCGACGTACATTCGATCTTCGCCTGCCCCGTGCCGACTTGATCATCTGGCTCGATACGCCGCGGCTCACCTGTTTCACTCGGGTGATCATTCGCAGCGTAACGAACCGCCCTCGCCCTGACCTTGCAGCAGGCTGTACAGAGAAGCTCGACCGGGCATTCCTGACCTTTCTGAATTTCGTGTGGAATTTCGATCGTGGCTACCGTCCAGGCATCGAGGCGGTGCGCTTGGCCATAGGCCCGCAAATTCCTACGGTGCATTTGCGTGGTACCCGGCAGATTGCCGCATTTCTCGACAGCTTGCCTGCAACGTCTGAAACCTGTCCTGAATTAACCTCAACCCCAGACAGATGACTTATCGAGTACCACTCGATACCCTTCCCTCTCCATCGCCTGACAGTTCCCAGGTCAAACCCCATCTCCCCCAGACGAGCATGTCATGAAATCCCCCGCAGGTTTGCTGCTGTCGGCTATCGAGCTGGACCGTGCCAGTGCCATTCCCCTGTACCGTCAACTGTATCTGCAGATTCGCAAACAGATACTCAACGGCAGAATCCAGGGGGGCGTGCGCCTGCCGTCGACCCGGACCTTGAGCAACGAGTTGGGGTTGTCGCGGATCACCATTCTCAATGCGTTCGATCAGCTGATTGCCGAAGGTTTCCTGGCCTCGCGCACCGGCGCCGGTACGTATGTCGGCACTGAGTGGGAAAGCCGGGGTATCGAAGACGAGCAACCGCGCCAGCCACCGCGCCTGTCCGACCTGAGCCAGTCGATGTTGTCGCTGCGCAGCGATCATTTTCGCGGGGTGTCCTATGCCGACTGGGACCCCGCGACCCCGACTTCCTTTCTGCCCAGCCACAGCACTTATGACGCCTTCCCGCAGGCGATCTGGCGGCGCCTGATGAACCGTCATTTGCTCAAGCCAACCAAGGCCATTCTGGGTTATGGCGAGTTGCAAGGCTTGCAGGCGTTTCGCACGGCGATTGCCGAATACGTTTTCGATGCACGTGGCATCGACTGCAATGCCGGGCAAGTGGTGATTGTTTCCGGCGCGCAGCAAGCGTTCAACCTGCTGGGCATGCTACTGCTCAATCCACAGGACAGCGTCTGGATGGAGGACCCGGGGCACATCGCCGCGCGCATTGCTTTGCAGGCCCAGGGGGCTCAGGTGGTTGCGTTGCGTATCGATGAACAGGGGATCGATGTCCAGCAAGGCCTGACCGAGTGCCCTGATGCCCGCCTGGTGTTTTGCACGCCTTCGCGCCAGCATCCTTTGGGTGTCACGCTGAGTTACGCGCGGCGCCAGGCACTTATCGACTGGGCTGCGCAGCATCAGAGCTGGATCATCGAGGACGATTGCGACAGTGAGTTTCGCTACAGTGGCCGCCTCCTTCCGGCGCTGTATGCCATGGACCAGATGGCCCGAGTGATCTACGTCGGAACGTTCAGTAAAGTTCTCTTTCCGTCACTGAGACTGGGTTACGTGATTCTGCCGCAGGCCCTGGTCGAACCCTTTTGCACCCTGCGCGCGGTCATGGATCGCAGTCCGCCCACACTGCTTCAGGCGACAACGGCGGACTTCATGGGCGAAGGTCACTTTCTGGGGCACATCCGCCGCATGCGTGCGCTGTACAAGGCGCGCCAGCAGGCATTGATCGAACAGCTTGAAAAGCAGATTGGCAGCTTCTTCACGATCACCCCGGCGGATGCCGGCATGCACCTGATCGCCTGGCTGCCCCCCAAACTCAGTGACACTGACATCGCCCGTCAACTGGCCCAGCACAACATCCACACCTACGCCTTGAGCGACTACCGCATCAAGCATGCCCTGCCGCCGGCCCTGTTGATCGGCTTTGCCGGCACGCCTGAAAACCAGGCCCGGGAGCGTGTCGAGGCGCTGGCCCAGGCCTTGCGCACATTGGGTTATCTGCCGCCGACCAGTTGATGCGAGGCAAGTGGTCTTATCAATTAACTGATAATGGATCTATCGAGAGTTCCTGACTGGCGCGATAAAGGCTGCGCCGGTAGACCCGGTGTCTGAACCAGGAACGACTCTAATGAACAATAAGATCCAGGAACGATTCAACGCCTTGCTGAGCCATAAGGTGGTCGAAGACGGGGCTGTTCCCGTGCTGACGGACGCACTGGCCCGGCGGTTGCTTGAGCGTCTCGGGCAATTGCGCCTGTTTGCCCACGCCTACCCGCTACTGACCAACCTCACCCACGGTCGTGTCACCCCTGCCGACCTGCTGGACTTCGCCTATCGCCACGAGCTGCAAGGCCTGAGCCTGCACTTGCTCGACGGCGAGGAAAACAGCCTGAGCCAAATGTCACCCGCGCAGCTCCAGGCGTTTGCCGCCAAGGCCAAAGCGCTGGGGCTGGATGTGCACCTGGAAATCAGCAGTACGCTGAAAAAGGATGTCGATCAGGTAATCGCCATCGCCAGGACTCTGGGGGTGCGCAACATCCGTGTTTACTCACGTTACGAGGGCACGCTGTCGCGGGTCATGGACGTGATCGAGACCGACCTGCACTACCTCGCGCAACAGGCCGACGCACACGATCTGTACTTTGACTTCGAGCAGCATGAGGAACTCAAGAGCGGCGAGATCGCGCAACTGCTCAACCGCCTCGACCACCCTCGTCTGCATGCCCTGTTCGACTTCGGCAACATGATCAATGCCTGCGAACAGCCCCTGCAGGCCCTGCGCAACCTGGCGCCGCACATCCGTCAGACGCACATGAAAGGTGTGCGCATCGTCCCCGAGCAAAACGGCTTCGGCCATTACGGCGTATTGCAGGGCAGCGACGAGGACGATCTGCCCAGCGCCCGCATGCTGTTCGAGCTGTTGATGCTGGGCGAAGCAACCCCGCAGGTGATTGCATTCATTCTCGAGCAGGAAAATCACTACGTGGCCCCGGCCTTCCGCCAAAGCCTTGAGGCGGCCGATCCCTTCATTGCTTACCGGGAGATGAGCGAAACGCCGCTTCCGAACGGCTACTCGCTTGAGCAAATGCTGGCCGATGAACACCGCTGGGCGAACAACCAGGTCGCCTATGTCCGCAGCCTGCTGGCCGAGTTTCGCACCTTGGCCGAACTGACCCTGGCCAGCCCTTCCAACGCCTGATCCTGACGACCCGATTACGCCCGGAGAACAATAATGACAATTCAAAACAAGGCCAAATGGCTCAGATTCCTGATCCTCATCCTCGGTGGTGGCACCATCTACAAGCTGGCGAACCTCAAGGACGCCTTCTATGTACCCATGCAGGAATTCATGGGCTTGAGCCACACTGAAATCGGCATGCTGCTGAGTGCCAACGCGATCATCGCTACTGCGCTGTTTGTGCTTGGCGGCCTGCTCGCCGATCGCTACGACACGCGCAAACTGATCCCCCTCGGCCTGATCGGGACCGGTGGCCTGGGGTTGTACCTGGCGACCTTTCCGCCCTTCAGCAATTTGCTGATCGTGTTCAGTCTGTTGGCGATTTGTGCCGACTGCCTGTTCTGGCCATCACTGCTCAAAGCCATCCGCAACCTGGGTGACGATCAGGAGCAAGGCCGGTTGTTCGGCCTGCTCGAAGGCGGGCGTGGCGTGGTGGATACACTGGTGGCCTTTTCCGCCCTGGGCGTGTTCGTCGCCATGGGTTCGGGCGAAACCGGCCTGAAGTCGGCGATCCTGTTCTACTCGGTCATCGACATTCTGGCTGGCACCCTGACCTGGTTCCTGCTCAAGGGCGGCAACGCGCAGTCGGCGGCCAAGCCGAAGAATGGTCTGGCGAACTTGATGGAAGCGATCAAGGTTCCGGGAATCTGGCTGGTCAGCCTCAACGTGTTCATGGTCTACATCGTCTACTGCGGCCTGACCTATTTCATTCCCTACCTCAAGGAAATGTACGGGTTGCCCGTGGCGTTGGTGGGCGCCTACGGCATCATCAACCAGTACTTCCTGAAGATCCTCGGCGGGCCTGCCGGCGGTTTCATTGCCGACAAGCAGTTCAAGAGCACCAGCCGCTACCTGAAGTGGGCATTCCTGGCGCTGTTACCGCTGATGGGCGTGATCATGCTGATTCCGAAAAGCCCCGGCTTCATCTATGCGGGCATGGCCGCCACCCTGTCCTTCGCCCTGATCGTGTTCTCCATGCGCGGCGTGTTCTGGGCCCCCATGGGTGAAGTCGGCATTCCCCAGCACATCACCGGCTCGGCCTTCGGCATCGGTTGCCTGATCGGTTATGCACCCGGCATGTTTGCCTACGTCATCTATGGCGCGATCCTCGACCACTTCCCTGGCCAACAGGGTTACAACTATGTCTTCAGCCTGATGAGCATACTGGCCGTTGTGGGATTCATGGTGTCCAGCCTGCTCTATCAAGCGGTGCGCAAAAAATCCCCGGCCACTGCAGGGATGAGTGCGGCGCAAGCCTGAGCTAGCGCACAATCTGGATAAAGCGTTAGCGGCTTTACAGATTATGCAGCTCGACGATCAGGGCCCGACATCCGGGCCCTGATGCTCAGGCCTGCCTCAAGGCGCCATCGAAAGCTGGCGTCAGCCCCGACAACTCCAGCTTGCGGACAAAGTCGCCAAGACGTTGCTGCTTGTAGCTTTCCACGTCCATGTCGCGGTAATCGTAGAAACCCTGTCCGTCTCGCAAGCCATTGCGGCCGTTTTGCATGTTGTCGGCAATCACCTGCGGCGACTGGAAACGCGGGTCCAGCGCTCCACTGAGGTAGCGCGAGGCGTAGTAGAGGATGTCGCCGCCACCCCAGTCTATGAACTCGAGCAAGCCCAGCACCGAGAAACGCAGGCCAAAGCCGACGCGCACCGCGGTGTCAATATCTTCTGCGCTGGCCACGCCCTCCTCCACCATCCGTGCGGCTTCGTTCATCGCCAGTGCCTGGATGCGCGGGACTATGTAACCGGCCACCGGATTGCACACCACGGGCACCTTGCCGATGCGCTTGAGCAGTTGCAACAGCCGCTCGACCACCTGCGGGCAGGTCGCTTCGCTGCGGCTGACTTCCACGAGCGGCATCAGGTACGCCGGATTCAGCCAGTGCGCGTTCACGAAGCGCTTCGGCTCACTGACCATTTCGCTCAGCTCGGTGACCAGAAAGGTCGACGTGGTCGACGCAATGATCGTCGACGGCGCGACATGCTCGCTGACCCAGGCGAAGGTCTCCTGCTTGACCGCGATGACTTCCGGCACCGCTTCGAACACCAGGTCGCACTGGTGCAACGTCGTCGCGGCCTGGGATTTGGATTGCACCGTCACCCGGGATAGGGCGATGTCCGCCTGTTCCACCTGGAGCACGCCGAGGTGTACCAGCATTTGTAGCTCGCTGCGGATGTTACTCCGCACTCGCTCGAAGTAGACCCGTCGCTCGTCTTCGTCGCGGTCCTTGATGTCGATCAGGTTTACCGGCAGGCCCGCATGGATGAACGCCAGGACAATGCCCTCGCCCATCCGGCCGGCACCGACCACGCTGACTTGAGGCAGCGCAGCGTTCATCAGTTGTAGCCCTTGGTCAGTAGCTCGGTCATCTGCGCCCGGCTCAGGTTGGCCAGACCGAGGTTTTCCAGGGTGCGGCCTTCGGCGTAGAGGTCACGTGCAGCGACGACCGAAGCAATGCTCAGCAGGCCCTGCGCTACAGGGGTCGGCACACCGGCCCAGCGGCCGACGGAAACCAGGAAGGACAGGCCCAGGCGAGTGTCTTCCAGCATGTACCGATGCTTCTGCAGGTCGATGTCTTCGCGCCAGTCACCGCTATCGGTCAGCTTGCCATGGGCACCGCGACCGTACATCCACTCCTCGCCTTCGGTGCTGTTGTAGTGGTCGGCCAGCGGGAAATGCGGCGCGCCGTAAGTCAGTGCTTCGCGCACGGCCATGCGCTCGGCGTCGAGCTGGTTGGTCACGCGGCGGATCGACGGCTGGGTGCCCTCGTTGTGAATGTCCCACGCCTCGAAATGCTCCAGCGGCCCGGCATTCATCATGATCAGCGGCGGGTGGATGATGGGACCTGCGTTCATCAACGCACCGCTCAGGGCGTCTTCAATCGGCTCGACGCTCGGGTAGGCCTCGCGCAGCACAGCGAAGGCGTGCTCGGACAGGTTGCTCGGGAACACGCCGGTCGGCAGGCGGGTGGCGTAGCAACTGATCACCAGGTCGCTGGCACCGTGCTTGCGCACCAGGTACGGCAGCGTGCCGGTTTCTGCGAAGGCGACCTTGCTCTGGTTGCCCGCATCAGCCATGGCCTTGGCGAACACGTAGCTGCCAAAGGTGCCCGGCGGCAAGAACAAGACTTGACCGTCGTGCAGGTGCGGTGCGACGTGTTTGGCCAGGTCTTCGTGGGAGGTCGACGGCAGCGGAATGATGACCAGTTGCGCGTCGCTCAGGGCTTCGGCAAGGTTGTCGGTCAGCGACAGCTTGTCGCCCGGTTTGCCGACGGACAACTGGCGAGTGCCCTGGTAGTCCTTGATCGTCAGGCTGCCGATGTCCAGCAGCTCCTTGAGCGCGGCGGAGTCGCGACGCCACAGGCGGGTCGTATGCCCCTTTTCAGCCATTTCGACAGCAGCGGCGTAGCAGCCGTGACCGCCACCCAGCACGGTAATATTCATGGAGATGCTCCTTTTTTGTAAGAGTCTCGATGCTATCGATCCATGCCGTCACACACTTATCCGATTGCGCAGCCGACTGACGGATTACGCAGAAGTATTAATGCGCTTGCCGCCGTAGAGTGTCCGACGGCAAGCAGCCATAGCGTTGCCGATAGGCGCTGGAGAAATGCCCGAAGCTGTTGATGCCGTGACGCAACAGGATATCGGTGACGGTTTCGCCGTCCCTGCCCTGCTTCAGCGACTCGTGGATCACCGCCAGACGACGGTCACGGATGTACTCGACCGGTGCCTGCTGGAGAAACTGCTTGAAGCCGTTTTGCAAGGTGCGGACCGACACGCCACACAGCTCGCTCAGGGTCGCCAGACTGATCGGTTCGTCGAGGTGCTCCTCGATGTAGTCACGGGCCTTCTTCACGTGGTGCGGCAGCGGCGCGCGCGAATCGATCAAAAGATCCGCGGAGTAGTTATGCGGCAACTGTGTGAGCAGCAGTTGCATCAGGTATTCGGACAGGCCGCTGGCGATACGCGAACCGTCCACGCCGCTGCCGTAAAGCCGACAGATGTAGTCCAGGGTGTGATAGAGACTGACGACGCCGGCACCCAGATGGTCGACGCTGACATCGAAGATCACCGACTGCCGCAGGCTGCGGCCGAGCAGGCGTTGCAGTTGCGTCTCCAAGGCATCACGGTCGACGCGCAGAATCAGGTTGCGGCATTGGCCATCGGTGATGATGCGGCTTGTCGCGAACGGCGAGGAAATGCTCAGGTAGCCCGACTGCATCGCCGCACTACGCCGCCCGTGGGCCACCTCGCACTGCCCCTGCAAGGTAATGCGGAACAGGTACTGATCGGCTATGTCGCCGATGTTGATCTCCACGGGCGCGCCATAGCGCAAGTCGAGCAGCGCCGATGCGCCGAAGAATACGCCGTTGAGCCGGGTGTAAATGGGTTCGTCACGCAGTACGTTAAAGCTGTGCGGGCACAGGTATTGGCTGACCTTGTCCTTGATCTCACGGTAATCGGCCGAGCTGAGCAGGCTGTGCCGTTCCAGCAGGTGTACGTCATTCAACATCAGTGGCTCTCCCGAACTGGAGCAAATTGGCCCCGCTCCGTTCAAACGGAGCGAGGCCAAGGTGCCGATCATGGACTATTTATGTCAAGCCTGGGTCGGGTACTCCCGGGCATAGCTTTCGCGGAAACGGCGGCAACCACGCCATAGCAGAAGCACTGTCAACGCCGACGCGCCGGCGATCACCAGCGACATCGACGAGCCCACCGCCGCCGGCGAACCGAAGTAACGGTCGGTCAACAGCGCCACCAGCGTGGTCCCCAGGCCCAACCCCAGCAGATTGCTGATCAGCAGAAACATTGCCGAGACCTGCGCGCGCACCTGATTCGGCGCGAGGATCTGCATTGCCGCCGTGGACGCCGGCATCGGGAACGAGGCGAAGAACATCGCCGGCACCAGCAGGGTCACCGACAGCCACAGTTGATCGGCTTGGGGGAACAGCACGGCCGGCACCGCCATGCCGAGGGCACCGATGACTCCAGTGCGCATGGCGGCGTCCTGATGACCTTTCTTGGCCAAATAGTCGGTGAGCCATCCACCAAATAACACCCCAGCGGTGTTGGCCAGCAACAGCACGGTGCCGAGCATGTAGCCCGCCTCCATCGGCGACAGGCCGAACTTGCGGATATACAGCGCCGGGCTCCAGCTCATCATGCAGAAAAGGACCATGGCGTAAAACGAAAAGCCCAGGTAGTGGCAGGCGAAGGTGGCACGGTGGCGGCCGAGGAAGCGAAAGCCATCGCTCAGCGCGACCTTCTTGGCCCGACCCTGCGCATCGACCTGCAGGCCTTTACGCGCCGGATTGCGTACGGTGAGCCAGATCAACAGGCCAACCAGGATGCCGGGCAGGCCGACAATGAAGAACGCCAGCTGCCAGGCCTTCATTGCGCCGAGAAAGGCGACCTCGATGGTGTTCATGTCCTTGAGCATCGCGATCACATAGCCGCCGACCAGAAAGGCCAGACCGCCACCGACGAACGAGCCGATCGAGTAGATACCCACTGCGCGGCCGAGCTTCTCCTTGGGGAACATATCGCTGAACATCGAGTAGGCCGACGGCGACAGGGCCGCTTCGCCGACGCCGACACCGATGCGGGCGAGGAACATTTGCAGGAAGTTCTTGCTCAGGCCACAGGCGGCAGTCGCCAGGCTCCAGAACACCACACCGACGGCGATGATCTTCGGACGGGAGAAGCGGTCGGCCAGATAGGCGATGGGCATGCCCATGAACGCGTAGAACAACGAAAAGGCCAGCCCGTGCAACAAGCTGAACTGGGTATCACTGATCTGCAAGTCGGCTTTGATCGGCTCGATCATCAGCGCCAGGATCTGCCGATCCACAAATGAAAATATGTAGGCAAGCATGCACAGAGCCACCACATACCACTCGTAAATGTACGTTTTCTTCTTCTGCAGTACCGCATCATCGACTTGGATATTCACTAATGTTTGCTCCTCTTGGAATCCGCTCAAGCGCGCAGCGCGCCGGGTGACGGTGCGCAGGACACCGACTGGGTATTTGCGGGGCAGATGCCTGCCACCGGCAGGCGGATTGCCTGGGAGATGTAAAAAACGATGGGTTCGAACATGGTCAGGCCTCTTATTGTTATGGGGTAAAACACCCGCCTGGCTCCGTGGCGCCGGGAGGGTAATCGGCTCAGCGCGTTTTAGGCAAGGCGCAGTCGCGCCCTGCAACAGCGCTTACCAGAACTTCCAGGTGTAAGTCGTGGCGAAACGGAACTCGTTGTAGTCGTAGCCGTACTTCTGTTTTACGTCGATGTTGCGCAGGTCCAGCCCCAGGCCTTGCAGCGCCCCGCTTTGCACCACGTAGTTGAGCCCCAGATAGCGTTCGCTTTCCTGGTTGTCGCTCAGGTTGCCGCCGCGGTCCCAGTTGGTTCCCTTGTAGTAACGGGTGAAGAACTTCAGCCCCGGCATGCCCATCCCGGCAAAGTCATAGCTATAGCGCGCGCCCCAGGACTTTTCATCGGGACGGATAAATCCCACCGACCCCCAATGCACCAGGTAGGGTTGTGGGATAAAACCATTCATAGTTGGGAACACGCTGTCACCGAGCATGCGCTGGTAACTGAGGCCAAACATGTGTGCACCCTTGAGCAAGCTGAACAATGCGCCGTAGGCACGGTTGTCAATCTCACCGTCCAAAGCACTGCCAGCTTCATTGTTATTGAAGTAGCGCAAGTCGGTTTTAAGTTTGTAGCCATTGCCCAGATCAGCCATATGCATCAGGCCAAAATAGTGCTGCTGATAAATATCCTGCAAGACGCCATAGAAGTAACTGACTTGTAGGTTCTTGGTAATGTCGTAAGTTGCCCCGCCAAAGTCCAGGCCGTCACTGTCGAGATTGGCGGGGGTGCCAAATTTGTACAGTTTTGCGTGGTCAGAAGATTCCCGTGTAACGGCAGACCAGAAACGGCCGCCGGTCAACGTCAACCCATCGACTTCCTTGGACTCGACCACGGCCCCCTGGTAAATGGTGTCCAACTGCCGACTGGTGTCATCGAACGCCACCGGTAATTGCGGGCGAAGATCACCGACCTTCAACTCGGTCTTGCTGTAGCGCGTCTTGAAGGTCGCACCGGCGCGACTGTATTCAGGGGCCGTCTGCTGTTCGCTTACGCTGAACGGCAGCGAACCGTCGTTACCCGAGGAATCCAGGCGCACGGCGTATTGCGCATCCACATCCAGGCCGATTGCCAGGGCCGTATCGGTGTAACCGGAGGTGAACTGCGCATCGAAACCCTGAGACCAACTATGCACTTCAGACACAGGCGCATTGGTATTGGTGTAATTGCGGTGCAGGTAGAAGTTACGTGTATCCACTTTGAAGTGACTGTCATCAACAACACCGGCATAGGCTGTCAAAGGCGAACAAATCATCCCCACCACGCTGGCAATACCAAGCCCACGGCGAGATTGCTTTACCTCATACATCTGACATCTCCACATCTGTATGTGCTTGAGCACTGTATTTATAGGAGCAGAATCAAACCAAGAACTAAAACGGCGGCAGCCGAACACCGAGCCTTATTAAATCCGCCAGGGTGCTCATCAGAGCAAACGTTCACGCGCGCAGTGCGTCGCTCGAGGGTGCACAGGTTGGCGACTGGGAAGTTGCGTGGCAGATACCAGCCACACTCAGGCGAATTGCATGGGAGATGTATTGGACGTTGGGTTTGAACATTGTCAGGCCTCTTATTGTTATGGGGCAAAACGCCAGGCGAGCTCAATGGAACAGGCCGCTACGACGACACGCCTCTTGGCTAAGCAAGGTAAGTGAGTAGACGCCGCGTCGGTATTGAGATGAACAGCATCCGCAGGGGGGAAATCTTCAACCCGGCTAAAGTTTTCCCTTAGTCGACTCAGAAGCGGAACGGGGTGTGCATCGAGAGGAAGTCCTTCGTAACACGCAGCAATCGGCCATACGCTGACACTGACCAGCGTCGCTCTCACCCCAAAACAGCTAACTGGTTTCTATAGACGCCCCTGACATCACCCTTCGCAGGGGGATTGTCCCCAGAGTTGGTTCTATTTCCCCAGGAATGCGTTTTCTTTCGCGCTGACGAATGCCTGGAAACCACCATTTGTTCCGTCTCAGGCACTAAACAGAACGATTACTGCCTGCCTTACCCTACGTTATGTACGTCTGAGGTTTTTGGCACAGAGAATGCTGGGTATTCATCCAGAACTCATTGAGTTGTTCAAGCTGCTACAACCGGACGTGCAGCATGAATAAGGACACTCCCCATGCAGCCAAATTCAGCTTTTTTCAGACGCCTTGATCGGGGAGCGGCCGACTCAATTTCGCCGACAAAACCACCCAACCTCCTGCGATGGTTTTCGATCATCAGCTTCATCCTGATCAGCGCGATAGCCATCGGGCTGGGGTCAGTGTCGACCCGTTTCCTGGTCATCGAAAGCCTGGAGCGCGACGCACTGTTGTCAGCGCAATTTATCCAGACCATCGCTCAGGGTGAGATACGTCACCACGAGTTGGCCGGGATGCGGATGGGCGACGTTTTGGCGGCCACCCAAAATGGGGTGCTGTCGGAAGAAATGTCGCTGAACAGGCACCGTGCCCGCTCCGAGTTCCTCGACCACCTTTCGTACCTCCCGGACTCACTCCTGATTAGCATCTACTCCCCTCTTCGGACAGTGATGTGGTCGACCAATCCGCAGCTTATCGGACAAACAATTCTGAACGACGAACCACTTGAAGCGGCATTCAACTCGAAAGGCCGAATTTCCACCAAATACAGCAACGCTGATGAACGCCGTCCCGAACAGCAATTTTTGCTCGCTCCCAAAATGTTCTTCATCGAGAGCTACATCCCCTTGGTAGATGATCTGGGGAATACTCTGGCAGTGGTGGAAATTTACAAGGAACCGGTCGATCTAATCGAACGGCTCAATCGTGGCCACTGGATAATCTGGCTGTCTACGGCGGCCGGCGGTCTGCTCCTTTACGTCGGGCTGTATTGGATTGTTCGACGGGCATCGATTCAGCTGGCGTCACAGGAAGCCCAGCTCGTCGCCAACAAGACCTACGTGGGCTTGGTCGAAATGTCCACGGCGGTCGCTCACAGTCTGCGCAATCCACTTGCCTGCATCCGCTCCAGCGCAGAGTTGGCGAGTGAAATGGACGGCCAACCCTCCAAGAAGAATATCAACGATATAGTCAACCAAGTGGATCGGATGTCGCAGTGGGTGCACGAATTGCTGCTGTGCTTGCGACCGATCCGTGGAGAGGCAGAACTGGTGGAACCGATGATTGTGGTACACGCCACTCTGGCCGGCTTCAGCGCGCAATTGGCTCAGTCAAGAATCCAGGTCGAGTTCAAGAATGAGCCCGCCCTCCGAATCATCAGTAATCCACTTTTGCTTTCTCAAATTCTCAATAGCGTCATTGCCAATGCAATAGAGGCAATGCAGGGCGGGGGAAAATTATCCATCCAGGCTTATGTGGATGAAACCCATCAATGGCTGCATCTCATCATTGGTGACACCGGGAATGGAACGTCACGGCAACAAGAAATGATGGCGTTCAAAACCTTCTACACCACTAAGCAAGGCAGGCTAGGCATAGGGCTGATTATGGTGAAGCAGATCATGGAAAGTTTTGGTGGAGAAGCCCGTCTGACCCACCATGAACAACAGGGAACATCCGTACGCTTGAGTTTCAGGATTGTAGAAAGAAGAGCCAGCGCGTTGCGCTAACCCTCGTCTTCGCGCAGCCGTTCTCGCCGATCCGTGGAGAGAGACGTAAGGTAAAAAAAGAAAAAAAGTGGACGGATTTATTTTCCAAAAGGGGACGGAAAAATAAATTCGTCCCCTTTCTTTCCCAATAACTCTTCGATTTCCTGTGCGACCAGGCTTTGTATGCGCCACATATTACGGTCACGAATGCCATGCTCTTTCAGCATTGTCACGGTCCGGAATAGATATTGGGCTGCCGAGCCCCAGTGCCCGGCTGCGCGAGCCAACACATGTGCAACCTTTTCCATTGGCAACTTGCCTGCATAGGCCATTCCGTCGCGAGCTGCGACAAAGGCTAATGCACGCAATATCCCAGTCTCGGTTTTAACCGAAATCCAGCGCGGAACATTGGTTGGTGGGTTTGCGTCAATTTCCCGGAACATTAACAGTCCCAGTTGTTTGAAGTGATCTTGCGCTGGAAGCCGGTATGCCAACCCGTTGCAGCTTCCGCCGCGGTCGAGGGCCAACATTAGGGCTGGCAACTCGCGGGTGCCGCGCCAGCGAGTAAGTTTCAGGCAGAACGACCGATGCCACCCATAGGCGGTGGCGCCGCGGCTCTCCACAAATTCAAACTCCGGATTCCATATCAGTGAGCCATAAGCAAAGACCCAAAGATCTTCCGGTTTGTATTCACGTAAAAGCGCCTCCACCATCGCGTCAAACTCTGCTTTGGTGTGTTCGGTCGTGCCCGGTTCGGGTCCAGGATCGGGCTCAAACCGCTCAACACAAGCGACGAGTTCCGCTGTCAGGTTTTGCCCTTTGAATCGCGTCGTTTTTTTCATCGTTCATACCGGGCTCTCACGGCTGATCAACCGGAAAGTCTAGCACCAAGTGCTGAATCCACAGTCGAATGCTGTCCTTCGTAACAGGCAGCATCGGCCAAACCTGGCGCATCGCCACAGGAGCCACCTATGCTCTGGGTAAGGACACCGACATCAACGTCAGTTGGGCTATGGTTTGGCTCGGCGACATGCCGGTGGAGCAGACCAAGCCCACAACGGGCAATCAACTCTGCAGTCAGTTCGACAACGCCTGGATTCAAGCCGTGACTGGAAACATGACTTGGCGTTTCTGATTTTCTGTTGACGGAACCCGACTTAATCGTGGAGTGAAGCCACTATGACCTTGGCCCATAAGTTGTTTGTCGGCGTCGCACTGGCCAGCCTGGTACTCGGCGGTTGCACCTCCCAAGTCACTGAGCGCGAGCAGTACTCCGGTTTCTTGTCCAACTACAACAATCTGGAAGAAGTGACCACCGCCACGGGTGAGAAGGCAATGCGCTGGGTGAGCCCGTCGTGGAACCCGAATGCTTATGACACCATCGCGTTCAGAACGCTGGAGTTTTACCCCGCGCCGAAACCCAATGAGCAGGTCAATCAGCAGACTCTGGCCGACTTGCAGTACTACATGTCCAGGAAGGCCAAAAGCGTGCTGGGCCAAAAATACCGGAGGGCGTCTAGCGCGGCCGCTGCACCGGCCGGGTCACACACTCTGATCCTGCGTGCGGCAATCACTGGCGTCAGCGCTTCGAACGAAGGCATGAAGTGGTATGAAATTATGCCGATCGCGGCCGTTGTCGGAGCGACACAGGCAGCCACCGGTCACCGGGATCAAGACACTAATCTGTTCATCGAAGCCGAGTTCATTGACGCTAGAACCAATCAGACCGTAGTCAAAGTGGTGCGCAAGATATTTGGCACCCAGCTAGAGAACGACAAGCAGTCAATCACCACCAAGGACTTTAAAGCCGCTATCGACAAACTGAATACCGATCTCTGGACGTTCATCCACAGTTGACCGTTACAGAACTTTCCGTTTTTCACCCTCCTCTGGGAATAAGGGAAAAAAGGGGATCTATTTTTCCGTCACCTTTTTTACAGTCAGTCACTCCCGCACCACCCGTCTGACCTCAGCCTGTATGGCATAAGCCGGCGCCTCCACAGCATTGAAATCTTGTGTATACCGCCGGGCAAATCCTTCTACCCCCCATTCCTGATACTGCTGCACATGCTTTAATTCGTGAGCCCAGAGCATGACGTTCTCTTCTGCGGATTGAGCATCCCGGAAGAGGATGATGTCGATCAGCGTCACGGCGCCGATATCGGGGTTTTGCAGCATGGCAGTGGCGGCGCTGAATTGGCCGTTGTCGCTGACTTTGTAGCGCGCGGTATCGAGGACGCTGGGGTCGTACCAGCGCAGCAGTTGCTCCCGGATGTGCGGTGGAATGGGTTGGATGCCGGCGTTGGCTGCTTCAGCGCGGGCTTGGGTCAACCACAGCGCCAGGGCAGGTGCCGCGAGCTGGTAGACACCCTCAAGCTGTCCCCCGGCTGGGAGGCAGATGCAGCTGTCCAGGCATACTCGTGTCTCGCCAGCTGGGCAGGCGTCGGTCTGGGCTGGCACTTCAAAGGTCAGGCAAAGAACAAACAGCGCCACCAGGCGCGTGGTGATGGGCGGCATTGGGCGCTCCAAGGACAGACACAGCGCGGACAGTGGGTCTCCATTGATCGACGACCCGCATGGCTTTAGCGTAGTCCCGAACCAAGCGCCCCAAGATAATCGCAGGAAGCGACAGACCACCTTCCCACTCAATCCCCATTTTAGGCGCTCAACTTGCAGCCCTGCCTATACTGTTCAACATGACCAGTGCAACCTTTCGCTTCTACGAGGAGCTCAACGATTTCCTGCCGGCCGAACGGCGGCGGCAGTCCTTCACCTGCAAGTGCGCGCAAGGGGCGACGGTCAAGCACATGATCGAAGCGCTCGGGATACCGCACACCGAGGTCGAACTGGTGCTGCTCAACGGCGAGTCGGTGGGCTTCGAGCGGGTGATCTTCGACAGTGACCGGCTGGCGGTGTATCCCAAGTTCGAAGCGCTGGACATCAGCCCGCTGCTGAAGGTTCGTATGCAACCTTTGCGGGTGCTGCGCTTCGTCGCGGATGCGCACCTTGGCGGGCTGGCCAGCCTGCTGCGCATGAGCGGCTTCGATACCCTCTACGACAATGGCTTCGAGGATAGCGAGATCGCCGAGATCGCTGCGCAGCAAGGACGCATCGTGCTAACCCGCGACCGCGAACTGCTCAAGCGGCGGATCATCAGCCACGGCTGTTACGTGCATGCCCTGAAACCGTCGCTGCAGCTGCGCGAATTGTATGAGCGCCTCGACCTGGCGCGCAGCGCGCGGCCATTCAGCCTGTGCCTTCATTGCAACCTGCCGCTGCACGAGATCAGCCCGGAACTGGCTCGGCCCCAGGTGCCGCCACGCATTGGCGCCCTCTATTCGCGCTTTCTGCGCTGCGACGCCTGCCAACGGATTTACTGGGAGGGTTCGCACTGGCGCGGCATGTGTGCATTGCTGGCACCTCTCCTGAACCGATAGCCAAGCGCATCGGGCCGGTTGAATCCACAGCCAAGAGCAGTCAGTCAGATGTGTCTAAGAAATCTGGGGCTACTCACACCACAGCAGTTAGCCATGAACACTCAACAGTCATGGTTTTACTGCGTGACTATCGTCAATGTGGGGGGCGTCCGTTGGTTTCTTCTCCGGAACGATAAAATTCACTATCGTACTGGTGAGAATTTTGTGAGTCGGGTCGGCCACTTCAAGAAGAACCTTATGCGTGCCGGGTTTGAGTCCAACCAAGATAATCGGGTCTTCACTGGTGTGCGCCCATGTCCCTTCCCTGTTGTCGACGGTCACGTGAAGGTGACCGAGGCGTGGTGATACATCAGCAGCCGTCTTGCCAAATACCGGCATGATCCTGGCGTGCTCTGTTCGATACTGGATAATGACAACACCACGGGCGAGCGGCTCGGCCAGCGGTGGATAGGCGATGAGCTTTGGCACCGCCTCAGATTCCAACGGGAGTATTGCCGGTGGGTGATTGATGTCTGCTTCCCCTTGACCGCACGCTGCCATGCAAAAAAAGACACTCAAAGTAAGGGCCGACAGATTTCTGAGAGCGAGGGGCATGGTGTTTTTCTCCCGCGTGACTTAACTCAAGGCTAGATCAAACCGAGCCGCACCAGGAGAAACGCAGATGTCCGGACATCGAATCTTCTCGACACCCTTTGCGGCGGTTTATCCAATGTACGTAGCGAAAGCCAAGCGCAAGGGGCGTACACAAGAGGAAGTAGACCGCGTCATTTGCTGGCTCACGGGCTACGACCAGGCGGGGCTATTGCATCAGCTCACGCTGAAGGTCGACTTCGAAGCCTTCTTTGCTCAGGCGCCAGAGATGCATCCAAACAGCAACCTCATCAAAGGTGTGGTCTGCGGTATCCGTGTGGAGGATGTTGAAGATCCGCTGATGAAACGAATCCGCCAGTTGGACAAACTTGTGGATGAACTCGCCAAAGGCAAATCCATGGAAAAGGTGCTTCGGCAATGAAACTCGCGGTCAAGTTAGTGCGAGCCACCGCATCAGATGTTTTGTATTTCAAAGACCGGTGCCACCCTCGCGCTCCGAGCACAATCCGTAGCAGCTGGCGAAGCCTGCGTCCGGCTGCGTAGCAGTCGTGTCATCAGACGATGCGGTGCGTCAGGAAGACCGCAAACTCAGGCTTTACGACTGCTACGCAGCCGGACGCAGGCTCCGCCAGCTGCTACAGAAATTGCGTTAACGCAGAAATGGCTCAACTGATGAGGGAGCTTGCTCCCCCACCACAGAACAGCGGCTACACGGACGGCTCAACTTTATCCAGCACCCGGTTCGCCGTGATCTCCGCCACCATGATGCTGTTGGAAATGCCCAGCAAGGCATAGCGTGACTCACCTTCCAAATGATCCACCAACTGATGAACCATCACATCGACCGACGCCAGCGTCTCGACCAAAAAAACCGCCAGGGTTTCGGCAGTGGCCTCTGGGTCCACGGAAAACAGAGTACTGCGCGTTCGCTTGGTGGCTTTAATGTCGGCATTCGAGGGAAAGTGGAAGTTGAGGGCCCGTTCGGCGGCCTCGTTGAGCTTTTTTGAATCGGGTTCGTACGGGGACACTGGATCGGTGTCTGGTGGATTGGGTGTGACCTTGAACATATTAAAGTCTCCAACAATATGGAGCCGTCACCGAATCGCTGCTAAACGGAGGGTGGCAGCTGTGTGCAGGTTAGCAGACCGGCGGAGACGAATCCGGCGCGCCCGAGGGCGCCCTGCGCACAGCTACCATGAAGTGCAGGCATGAAATGACCTGACTGTCTGGATGCAGATGCGCTTCGTCACGACGGGCTGCTAAACCCGATCACTGATGGGCAGTGACACGAATCAAGTTACCGAGTGGCCCAAAAGCGCACAAGCCGGCGGATTCTGGCGTAGCCGTAGGCAATGGCACAAGGTTTTGTAGCTTTCAGGACGTAACCTTGAGGGTGTTTAAACACGCGATCTCAAGAGTTGTTGAATCGGCTGATGCGCGCTTCCTACAGGTAGTGAAAGCTGGAAGCATCCAGGAAGCCTCTGTCGAATTTATAGGGGTGACCGTCGCAATTGTGGTGGCAACGTGGTCTCTTGAATCAGTCGGCTATCGGCCGATTCTGTTGAAAAAGTCGGTCTGCCCAAACTGCCTGATCATTGACTGGTGAAAACGCCTTTTCTGCACGCTGCAACGTGAAATCCAAGTCCGGAAGCCTCTGCCAAAAGTAAAGATTTCAATCTCGGACGCGTACTTTTCTGATGCGTAAACCATGGCCGACTTTTTCAACAGAATCGGTCAGAAGGAGACATTCGTTTGCGTCGGGATGCCCCCTATCCAGCCGTCAGGCATTAAGCACTGTTGAGATGGTCGCGTATGAACTCGATGAACCGCTGGGTCTTCGCAGGAAGCAGCCGTGTTTCGGTCAGTGCGTAGCCCGTACGTCAACGCAAATTCCAAGGCCGGTTACAAGGGGTATAACTATCAGAACAAAAGGCGGGTCACCCGGAATAGGCCCTCCAAAGGCGGCGCCCGGGCCAGGCACCCCAGGCCTGATCGGCGCCTGCGACGCGGAGCGATGTGATGAGTTCCAGAGCATGGCGATGGGCTCGAAAGAGCCTTCTTGGCTGCATCGAGCTGGCCTTGCTGGTCGCGCCACTGTGCGCCAGCGCCATGTTCAAGTGCCAAGCCAGGGACGGAGCCATCAGCTACACCAGCCAAGCCATCGCCAGCGCCCGCTGCACTCGCCTGAATGGCATGGCGGGCGCCGGTGTCGGCGCCAAGGCAATGGCCCTGCCACGGGTTGTGCGGGACGACGACTCAGGCGCGGTGCGGATTCGGGTGTTCACCTTCATCCACAAGGGTATTCGTCAATATGTGAGCCGGCGCCCCGTCGGGATCTCCGCACGGGTCGATGTCCTTGAGCTCTATTACATCAAGGGCTGCTATCTGTGCATGGCGCCGAAGGATTTCAAGGTCGCCTCACTGAGCCTGGACACCCATTCCTATCGGCGGGAGATCGAAGCCGCTTCGGGTCATTATGGTGTCGACAGGGCGCTGGTCCGCGCAGTGATACATGCCGAATCGGCGTTTCGCCCCAACGCCATTTCCGAAGCCGGCGCCCAGGGGCTGATGCAGTTGATGCCCGCCACCGCCGAGCGCTTCGCCGTGGACGATCCGTTCGACGCACGACAGAACATTCGTGGCGGCGTGCGCTACCTGGCCTGGCTGCTCAAGCGCTTCAACGGCAACCAGGTGCTGGCGTTGGCAGGTTACAACGCCGGCGAAGCGTCCGTGGTCGAGTACAACGGGGTGCCTCCCTATGCCGAGACGCAATCCTACGTCACCCTCGTGCAGTCCTTGACCGAACGCTATCGCAACCATCGCTAGTACCGTAGGGCGCATAACCCGGAATAGGTAATACGCCGGCCCCTCCACGGCGGATAACGCTGGCGCGTTATCCGTCCTACGAAAGCAATCAGGTTCCGCGCTCGATCAATACGCTGGGCGGAGAATGGCTCAACCGAACTTCCACGCTCACCGGTAGCTATCGACCGATTCTGTTGAAAAAGTCGGTCTGCCCAAACTGCCTGATCATTGACTGGTGAAAACGCCTTTTCTGCACGCTGCTACGTGAAATCCGAGCCCAGAAGCCTCTGCCAAAATTAAAGATCTCAATCTCGGACGCGTACTTTTCTGATGCGCAAACCATGGCCGACTTTTTCAACAGAATCGGCCGATTGCAGCCTGTCGCGACCGGCTGAAAACGACCCAATATAGATAGTCCATCCTGTGTAGATGACGGCTGATCAGCCGTTCGTTTGTAGTCATCATCACGTCACAACGCTAACACCCGCAAAAACTGTGGTGTTTCTGACAAACATCAATGATCACGACTGGCCAGCCGTGCAACCCATGGATTGGCACTCAGACCATGTAATAACACGCTGAGTAAAACGGTACAGACAGCAGTAGCCACCAAGGTACGACTTGCTTGTAGAGGGTAGGGCAATATCATGACGGCGAAGACAATGCTGGCCAGACCTCGCGGGCCGAACCAACCGATGAAGAGGCGGGTTTCGAAATCGAAACGGGTTCCCACCAGACTGAACAGCACGGGCAGTATGCGAATCACGGTCAGGCTGAGCACCGAGTAAAGCCAGATGTTCAGGGTGAGACTGCTCCAGGCCCAAGGGATCACCAGTGCGCCAAATACGCCCCAGGTAATGACCGATAACAGGCTGGCGAACTCTTCGCTGGCCTTGAGCATCTGGTGCTTTTGCTCGGTAAATAGAAAACTTGCGAGCAACCCACCGACGAACGCGGCGATAAACCCGCTACCACCTAGTGTTTGCGCTGTGGCAAAGCACAGAGTGGCGAGCCCGGGCAGGGTCAACTGTGACCACATGGGCGTTTGCCAATGGTGATTT
This sequence comes from Pseudomonas sp. P4_C8, assembly GCF_056401975.1. Taxonomy (NCBI): domain Bacteria; kingdom Pseudomonadati; phylum Pseudomonadota; class Gammaproteobacteria; order Pseudomonadales; family Pseudomonadaceae; genus Pseudomonas; species Pseudomonas sp. P4_C8. The sequence continues at coordinate 23,565 of NZ_JBFUIH010000028.1, forward strand.
CCAGAGTAGCGCTGCAACCACCAGGCGATGAGCGTAAGGGTAATACCGATGAGTGCACCGATGCCCAGTTCCTCGATAACCAACTCTATTGCCAGTGAGATAGGGGACTGTGTCTGCTGTTCGACCAGCAATGCCAAAAACATAAGCAACACTGGAACGCAGATTCCATCATTCAACCCGCTCTCAACGTTTAACCCTTCACGCACGGACGCGGGAACCTTGGGATTGCTCACAACAGCTTTACCGAGCGCAGCATCAGTGGGAGCCAGAAGGGTTGCCAGTATCGCCAATTCCAACGGTGGGACCTGTGGGAACAGCCAGACGCCGACTAGCCAACCACCCGCTATGGTCAGTGGTAGCCCTATCATCAGCAAGCGCAGCGGAAGTCCTTCATTGGCCCGCAGGACCTTCAGGTTGGCGTTGGCCGCATCGCTGAACAGAACAATCGCCAGCGTCAGCTCAGCCAAGAACCTGAGGCCATCCCTGTCAATCCGGGGTTGCAGAATGCCCAGAAATGCCGGGCCGAGAATCAGACCGGCAAGCATGAACATAAGCGGGCCATTGAGCAGGCGTGACTCGAAGCGCCCCGCAAATATGCTGTAGATAAGGAGGAAGGCGGCAAGCAGCGCTAAGTTCTGATACATCGATGACCTGCCTGTTCAGGGTGAGCAAAAAAGAGCAAAAAAGGGGACAGATTTATTTTTCTGGAAAATAAATCCGTCCCCTTTCCTTTCAACTTTTTCAACAGAATCGGCCAATAGCAGCCCTTCATGATCGGCAGCTATTGGCAAAAAGGCAGCACAGGCCGACACCGACCTACGGCGAGTGTCGGCAATGGCTCACAAGAGTCGCACTACTTCGAGACCACCAGCGCCGGTGGCTGCCAGCTGCCGTCGCCAGCGGGAAGAATCGAAGGCGGTGCGGTCTTCGGCCAGTAGAGGCGCATTACCAGAAAGACCGTGTCGTCAGGCGCGGGCAACCAGTTTGCCTCCTTAGCCTTGCCGGGGGAGTCTTTCTGGATGTACAGCGTCAGTGAACCATCCGTGTTTTTCTTCATCGCCGACAGCATCGGCGAATTGATCAGGTAACGGTTGAGCGGATTCTTGATCAGCAGCTGGCTCTTGCCGTCGTACATGGTCACCGACCAGAAGGCATTGACTGGCGGCAGTTTGCCGGCCGGGAAAGTCAGCGTGTACTTGCGCTTGCTGGTATCCAGCGTCTGGCCGGTGCCGTCGGTGCGCGTGTTGGGATACATCGCCTCGACGGCGTCGTTGCCGTAGAGGCCGCCTTTCGCGGCACCAGCACGTTTCAGCCAGTCGGCCTTGTAGAACGTTTGGTCGCCGAAGTACGCGCCTACGCTCCAGCCGTTGATTATCTTCGTCCCGCTCGCGAGGAACTTGTCGACCTTCTCGTCACCGGCCTTCATCCCGAGCAGGACCACGGCCTTGTGCTCGAGCGAGAGGTCCTTAAATTCGAAGGTGCGACCGGGTCCCACCCCAATGCTCGCCAGCTTGGCCCGGATCTCCTGGTCGTCAGCCGATGGCGGCACATACTCCATCGCGGCCGACAGGTACTCGAAGAAGTTGGCCTTGATGCCTTCCGTCGTAGCCGGCACGAAATCAATCTTCGGCGCAGTGGGCGGCGCGGGTTGATGGAGGAAGGTGGACAGCGGCTGGACCTTGTAGCCCGCTTGCACCTTCTCGACATTCGGCATGTCCTTGGCATTGTAGAGCTGAGTCCGAATGGCGCTCACGGCGAAGGGAGTGGTCGAGGTGAAGACTTTTTTGATACCGGGAGGGGGCGCGCCTTTCCAATCGGGACCGACCACCATGTAGTCGCCCGCTTCGTTGCCGGTGGCACGGCTGCCGATGTAACCGTAGTTGTAAGTGTTGCCGTCGATCATCTGCACCGAGTAGTAACGCCGCTTGTCCACTGCCGGCACCGAGATCACCATCGGCTCCGCGCGCAGGTCCAGCCAGACAAACGAGTACGGGGTGTCGCTGTTCGGAGTGATGATGGCCGTGTCTTGGTAGGTGAAGACGCGAGGCTCGTTCTTGATCTGGTTGAACGGCGCCTTGTATTGCGGGCCGCCCTTGTCCACAGCATATTCGTTCATCACGGCGTAGTTCATGACCAGCGGTAAGCCGTAAATAAAGCCTTCCTCGGCGATTGCCTTAGTCTGCTCGAGACTCGGCGCGGGTACGCCCTTGGTCACATCCGTCTTGTCTGCCTGCGTGATCGGATCGTTCTTGCTCGCACACCCCGCAAAAAGCGTTGAACCCACTACGACGAGTGCCGCAGCCATTGTCCAGCACGGGTTAGACTTCCTGTTCATTTCCACCTCGTTAGTTTTGAGCAAGCTGGCACCGTGAGCGTTCATGGCCACGGTGAAATAATTTGAATGCCTGAAACCCTCCCGACTTTTTTCAGTAGTGCCAAGTCATGTTGGGGATCAGGGCTTCAATCCAGGCGTTGTCGAACTCGCCTGATACACGATTGCCAAACAAGGGTTTTTGCTGATCGACTGGCATGCCCCCACCCAGACTGCGACCCAACTGAAATTCAGGTCGGTCTCTTCACTTAGCGACTAAGTAAATCCTATAGCGAGGCGCCAACTCAAGCGCCCAAGGAGTGTAGATCACAATAAGCCAACATCCCGTGCGCAGTTAAAATCGTGCCCGTTATTTGTACGTCTTATCGCCACGATGAATACGAGATACAGATCAGATTCAGTTCCGTAACATTCACTCGCCGCCGTTACAGACCATTTGGCTTCGAGAACAAGGGTGGATCAGTCACAATGGCTGATGGTCGCTATCCGACCCATTGCGGACGCTCAGGCAATAGTAGACTGACTTATTTTTTCATTTTCAAGCGCCTTTCACTCATCAGGGCGGCAATAAGCTAGTACGGGGCACGCTCACAGCCACTCTTCATGCTGATGTAGGAATGCGTCACATTGTGGGAACCGTTCCACCATCAATCACATATTCAGTGCCAGTGATGACGCTCGCAAGCGGCGAGACGAGGAATGCGATGAGATCGGCGACTTCGCTTGGTCTAGCGGGGCGTCCGATCGGGATGCCTCCCAGTGAGCCCATCACTATTTGGCGGCCACCCTCATAATCTGTGTCGTTCTGCCTCGCGATTTCCTCCACAAAGGCGACTGAGGCCTTGGTCTCCACCCATCCCGGTGAAACCCTGACTACGCGAACACCCTTGGGACTGACCTCTTTGGAAAGACCCTTGCTGTAGTTCGAAAGCGCGGCCTTGGCGGCAGCGTATGCAAGTGTAGATTCAGGTAGCGGCAGCTGGCTCTGGATAGAAGTGACATGGATGATGACACCCGAACCCTGCTTGAGCAGCATGGGCAGTAGTGCTCGGTCGAGGCGAACTGCCGGGAGCAGGTTCAGTTCCAGAGCCCGTTGCCATTCCTGATCGTCGAGCATCGCATAGCCACCGGCGGGAGCCGATGATCCGCCAGCGACATGAACGATGATATCGAGCCCGCCGAGACGATCATGGACGGCATCAACGACGCTGGCACAACCCTCGGTGGTGCTGATGTCCGCCGCGACGAAGATGTCCTCGGGAATGTGCTCGGGACGTGAACGCGCAGCAGTCAGGACTTTTACACCAGCCTCGCGCAAGCGAAAGACAACGGCTTCACCAATACCCTTGGTCCCGCCGGTGACCAACGCCCGGTGGCCTTCAAGTCCCAGTGCCATGCTCGTCAGCGAATCTCCAGGGATACGATCTTGTCGTCGGCAAGTTCAACAGTGTAGGTGAGCTCGATCGGGCTACCAGGGAAGTTCCCGGTAAGCCGGGCAAGCAGGGTCACGATCTGTCCTTTCTGCGAGCTACTCAATGGCTCGATGCTGTATTGATACTTGGCCTGCGAAGCTTGCTTCCAGGCTTTGATGGCCTCCAGCCCATTGTACGTCTGGCCTTCGTCGCGCACGGTGGCGTCCTTGCTAAAGCAGCGCTCTAATATCTCGATGTCGGTATTTTTTTCGGCGGCAAGGTAGCTGGCGAGCGGTTCAGGCAATTCGATTTTCATGGCGCATTACCTCGCTGATGTGAGGATTGCTTCACCCACATACTCGCTATAGGGTTACCAAATGGCAAGAACGCACGAAAAAGTAAGTTAGGTAAATATGAGAGAGATTTATACACCGTCGACCGCGGCCTGCAGCGTAGAAGCAGTGCTCAGGCAACTCGAAGGACGCTGGAAGTTGGTGATCCTGTTCCACCTCTTCGGAGGCCAGGTGCAACGTTTTTCCGAGCTCGAAAAGCTGATCCCCGAGATATCCCAGAAGATGCTCGCCCAGCAGTTACGCCAGTTGGAAGCGGATGGCATCGTGCATCGCACCGCCTATCCGCAAGTACCACCTAAAGTGGAATATCGCATGACAGAGTGGGGCCAGGCGCTGTGTCCGGCACTAGATGCACTGTTGAGATGGGCGGAACTACGCGAGACGCTCAAACCAGAAGGTTGCTCCACACAGGATTCACAGCCCAGCTGAGAGGCAACTTTTGGCCGATTTCTGTCCTTCATATCAGGAAGCAATCGACCAGAAGCGCTCTGTTCGGGTTAGGCAGCTCCCGCCCTGAGCTGTCACTTGATTTGTCTACAAAACCTCATATGCGGTTTGCACAAAAAAGTAAAACCCGCCCTTCCCCACCACGGCATCTGGTCACCAAAAACAGGAACGGCCTACCGCTTTACTCCCCGCCCCATCCATACAACCCCAACCGCCGATCCCGATGCAAATCATTGCGCGCACTAATCCGCTTATTCCGCGCCTCACCAAGATTGAGTGTCGCCAACAAAATCTGCTCCCCCCCCAGCTCCGCCGGCCCCGCCAGCGGATAACCATCCGCATCAACAATCACCGAACCCTGCACCCAACCAACCCCTCGTTCATGCCCATGCCGATCACACGCGGCAATAAACATCCGGTTCACCGACGCATTAGCCTGAACCCGCACCACTTCCGCCGGACGTTCGTTCGGCGGCCTGGGTCCATCTGGCCAGTTAACCGGCGCACAAAGCAAATCMGCACCAGCCAGTGCCGGAAGTCGCACCCACTCCGGAAATTCCAGGTCGTAGCAAATCAACATCCCGATTCGCCCATGCACCGTTTCAACCACCGGCGGCGGCGCGTCACCGGCGCTGAAGATTTCACTCTCCGCATCCCAAAGGTGCGCTTTGCGATATACGGCGCGCAAACCTTGGGCATCGATCATCGCCGCGCTGTTAGCCAACTCGTCGCCGTCCAGTCGTTCGCAAAAACCGCCGACCACGACGATGTTCAATTCGCGGGCGAGTGCCGCCCACAGACGCAAGGTCGGTCCTTCGGTCGTTTCTGCCAAGGACAATGCTTCGTCGCGGTCATTGAACACATACCCGCTCTGTACCAACTCAGGCAGCACCACAATCTGCGCCCCTTGATGCGCCGCCGAACGAATCGCGCGTTCGGTCAACGTCCGGTTGAACGCGAGGTCGCCAATCCTCGGCGCCACTTGGCAGCAAGCAACCACTGTATTTTTTGCAGTGTTCAACGCCCCTCCTCCACAGTCGTTTTGGTCATGGCAATGATRTCGCTCTCGGTAATCGCGTCGATGATCCGACGTTCCGCCGCAAGGTCGAGCGAGCGGCTGAGCAGGTAATACGTCAAACCCGAGACCACCAATCCCACCAGCCAGGCGATGTCCACGCCTTCGAGCATGCGTGCCAGCGGACCGACGAATACCTCTTTGTTGGCGGCGGCATCAAAGATATAGAAGAACGGCACCATCGCGGCAAAGCCGATCAGGTACGAGACGATGCCGCGAAATTGCCAGGCGCCGTAGATGCCGTTTGGCGTGAAGAAGTGCGGGATCGCGTAGCGGCCTTTGCGCACAAAAAAGTAGTCCACCAGATTGACGGCGGTCCAGGGCACGAGGAAGTACAGGAGCAATACGAGGAAGGTGTTCAACAGCGCRATGCCGTCACCTTTGATCGACAGCACGCAGGTCAACAGAATCACGCTGATCGCGGTGATGGACATCACTCGGGCGCGTGGTGTCGGGGTGATTTTTTTGATCGAGTCCACGCCGGTCAGCAGCGTCAGCATGGCGCTGTAGGTGTTGAGCGCGATGATCGGCAGGAAGCCCGCCACCGAGACGATCACCAACAAGTTGCCCAGCCCCGGAATCATCGAAGACCCGACCTGGTTCAACGCCACCAGCGCATCCACCGCTTTCAACTGCTGCGCCAGCCACGCACCGAGGCCGATCATCCAGCCGCCGGACAGCGAGGCGCCGATGAACACGGCGGCGATCAGTTTTGGCCGGCTGGTGTTTTTCGGCAGGTAACGGGAATAGTCGGACACATAAGGCGCATAGGAAATGTTGTAGCTGGCGCCGATGGCAAACAAGGTGGCGAACGCAACCCAGCTGAAGCCCAGGTCCGTCGCCGGGGCAACGCCCTCTTGGCCGGCGCCGAACATCAAGGCGATCGTGACCAGCGCATACAGCGGCAACGTGGCCAACAACGCCCATTTGAAGGCTTTGTGCATCAGGTCGTGGCCGTAGATCGACAGCAGCGCACCGATCAGTACCACCGCCACCGCGACAATGGTCGGGTCGATACCGAACACATGTTCGAGGCCGTTCATGATCAGCGAGATGTTCACCACGTTGAAGCCGACGAACACAAACATCGTCGCCATCAAGGCCAGGATCACCCCGCGATAACCGAACTGGGCGCGGGACTGGATCATTTGCGGCAGGCCCATCTCCGGACCTTGCGAACCGTGGAAGGCCATGAAAATGGTGCCGAACATAATGCCCAGCGCACCGGCCAGCATCGTCCACAGCGCCGACAAGCCGAGGCTCGGGCCGACAAAGCCGATAGAGATGGTGAAGAAATGGAAGTTGCCCAGAAACCAGAAAGGTCCCTGGCTGCTGAGTTTGGCGTGACGTTCGTTTTCTGGAATGTAATCGATCGAGTGGCCTTCGATGGCCAACCCGCTGCTCGCTTCGAGGGCGTGCGCAGACTGTGGGGACCCTGACATACGAATATTCCTATGCTGGTAATTGTTGTTTTTATGGGCAAAGCGCCGGTTTCATTGCAATGTAGGGCGTTGATCAGGGCTGTAAAATATCGCAGGCGCACTGTTTACATAGATCCGCGTCTATGTGGCGAACATCGGAGGCACATATGCTGGGCACTGTATCGGAGCTGGATCTGCGTTTGATCCGGATCTTTCTGACCGTCGTTGAGGCGGGCGGCATCTCGGCCGCGCAGACCGCGCTCAATACCACTCAACCCACCATCAGCGCGCAATTGGCGACGCTGGAAGCGCGGGTGGGATTTCGCTTGTGCGAGCGTGGGCGCGGCGGGTTTTCGGTGACGCCCAAGGGTGGCCAGTTTGTCGATGCGGCGCGTCGGTTACTGGCGGCGGCCGAAGGCTTTCGGGTTGAAGTGCAGCACATCAATCGCAAGGTGTCGGGCAATATCAACATCGGCTTGCTCGGTCAAATCGATCCGTCCGCCAACAAGAACATCGCCCTGGCCATTGCCCGATTGCGCTCACGACATGAGGGGTTGTACTTCCACTTCACCGAACTGTCGTCTTCGTTGCTGGAAGAAAAAATCATCAACGGCCACATCGATCTGGCCATCGGTTACTTCTGGCACCGCTTGCCCAACATCGATTACTACCCCTTGTTCCAGGAAACCCAAATCGCCTACTGTGCCCCTGCCCACCCGCTGTTCGATCACGTGGGTGCGCTGAGCCGCGATGACGTGCGCGATTACGACTGGGTCTGGCCCAGCCACCCCTTGCCGGAAATGCCCGCGCCCACTTCCATCGAGCGCTTGACGGTGCTCACCGACAGCATGGACGGCGCCGCCCTGCTGATACTGTCAGGGCAGCATTTGGGCTTTCTGCCACAGCACTACGCGGCCAAACATGAACAGCTGGGGCAGTTGCATCCGCTGAATCCTGAGCAACTGCGCTATGAAGTCGGCTTTCATGCGGCCGTTCGACATTCGGCGCGGCAACGCGAGGTGGTGAGTGCGTTTCTGGCGGAGCTGATTGAGATTTTTGCAGCAGGGTGAGTTCACTATCAGCCGGATTGCAGCTTCGAGGCTGACAGTGGTTTCAGATGCGGATTTCAGCTGTAGGCAAGATGTCGATTCGGGTCACCGAGCCGTGAATCAGGGGACGAAAATAGATCAGCCCCCTTTCAGACACTCAATGTTCTTCAAGCACCCCGAAGCGTAGGTCGTTGGCCACGTAATCCGGATGGAAGACATCCTGATCAAGCTGGAACAGCTCATTGTGCTGCTGCAGACGCTCGTTCTCGTTGAATGGGCCGTCGGGGCTCACGCCTGTTAGCTCGGCGAGCAGTTCGCCAATCAGTTTTTCTACGCTCATATTGTTGTTCTCTTTACGACAGAAGGTCTGTGCGGTCGAGCCGCCGAATTGCGGGGCTTGCGGCGCAGTTCGTGAGGAGAATTTAATAGGCGGGGGCGTTATCAATTTTTCAATCGACGACAGCGCTTTATCATTTCATGACAAATTGTGTCCGTTGATCCGGCAGTGGTTTCAGATGCGGATTTTCCCCGCAGGCATGACGTCGATCCGCGCCACTGAACCGGTCAAGCGCGCGAGATCCTTGTTGTGCTCGGCGATGATGTCCTCGGCGAGGTTGCCGTTGTCGACAGTGGAATGTGCGTCCGACGCCAGCACCACGTCATACCCCAGTTTCAGAGCCTGTCGCACGGTCGCATTAATGCAGTAGTCGGTTTGCAAACCACAGATGATCAGGCGCTCGATTTCTTCTCTCTGCAGCAGCTTTTGCAGTTTGGTCTGGTAGAACGAATCCGGTGTGGTTTTGCGTACGCGAATATCCTCGGGGGCGTTCTCCAGCCCTTCGGCCAGTTGCCAGCCGGCGGTGTCGTACACCAGAGGACCGTCCGCTTCTTCGTGCTGGATGAACACGACCGGCACCCCGGCAATCCGGGCCCGGATGCTCAAGTGATTGATGTTCTCGATGACGCGGTTGATCTCAAAGCACTCGTACTCGCCAGAGCACAGCGCCTGCTGGACGTCGATGATTAACAGTGCAGTGGCCATGATTCGCTCCTTGAACAATCAGTGAATCAGGGGACGAAAACAGCTCCGTCCCCCTTTCAAACTCAACCGTTAGTAGCCGAGCGACAGCCCGGTGTTGCGACGAGGGTCGTTGTGGTCATGAAACCGCCGCCCCCCAGGTTGCCCGCTGCGGGGTACACCACCGCCAGCGCGTAACCCACCGCAACGGCGGCATCGACGGCATTGCCGCCCTTCTTGAGCACATCGCCCCCCACTTGGGAGGCCAGATGCTGGGCCGTAACCACCATGCCGTTTTCGGCCGCGACAGGGGCAACGGAGGCCGCGTGGGCGGTCAGGCAGCTGAGTGTCAATGAAGTCGCGATGAGCGATTTGGCAAAAAGTTCGTACTTCATGAGTCGGTCTCTTTTTTGTTTTCAAACTCTGTAAAAAACCGAGTGAGCGGTGCTAAAGCACAGGCAAGTATGGTCGGAATTGCGTATTGCGCCTCCCCGTCGAGTCAGTATGCTGAGCCTCTGTTCAGACCTTCCGCGGAGACCGCTAGCATGACCTACACCTTCACCACCCTGGCGTCTCCGGTCGGCGAACTGAAGCTAGTGGCGAAAGATGCAAGACTGGCAGCCATCCTCTGGGAAAACGACAAACCGAACCGGGTGCGGCTTGGCCCGATGCTCGAAGCCCCGGACAATCCGATCCTGGTGCGGGCCGTTCAGCAATTGCAGGAATACTTTGCCGGCACGCGAAATCGCTTCGAGCTGGAACTGGATTTTGCCGGGACGGACTTTCAGAAGACGGTTTGGCAGGCCCTGCTGACGATCCCGTTCGGAGAGACACGCAGCTATAGCCAGATTGCCGAGCAGATCGGCAATCCGAGCGCGGTTCGGGCGGTGGGCGCGGCGAATGGCAAGAACCCGATCTCGATTGTTGCACCCTGCCATCGGGTGATCGGTGCCTCGGGCAAGCTCACCGGATTTGCCGGCGGGCTTGAGGCGAAGGAGCGGTTACTGACGCTTGAAGGGTGCGAGTGGTCCGGCGCCAGCAGGATGGATGATCTGTTTTGAATGGGCTCAAGGCGCCGAGAAGATGTCCTTCATCGCCGCATATTGCAGGAGCATGATGGTCTTGGCGTCGCAGATCTCGCCGCGGTAAAACGCTTCAAGTGCCTCGTCGAATGCCCACTCCAGCACTTCCAGTTCTTCGGTCTCTTCTTCCAGCCCACCGCCCTCGCTGACTTTCAATCCAGCGTCATATTCGGCGATGAAGAAGTGCAGCTTTTCGGTGACCGAGCCGGGGCTCATGTACGACTCGAAAACCTTCTGCACATGGTGCACGCGGTAACCGGTTTCTTCCTCGGCTTCGGCGCGGATGCGTTCTTCGGGATCGGCCCCCTCAAGCAATCCGGCCGCCACTTCGATCAACAAACCATCGTGACCATTGACGAACACCGGCAGCCGAAACTGGCGTGTCAGCACGATGGTTCTCTTTTCGCGGTTGAACAACAGAATCGCCACGCCGTTGCCCCGGTCGTAGACCTCGCGGGTCTGGCGTTGCCAGTCGCCGTTGTTGCGCTGATAGTCGAAGGTGATTTTCTTCAGCAGGTACCAGTCGTGGGACAACACCTGGGATTCGATGATGTTGACCCGCTCGGCTGTGTTCGCCATGACACTCCATCCTTTTTTCGTCAGAGTTGCCCATGGTAGGCGAAAACGAAAAAGCCCGGCATCCCCGTAATGCAAACCTTGTAGCAGCTGGCGAAGCCTGTAGGAGCCGAGCTTGCTCGCGATAGCGGTGTATCAGGCAACACAGCTGGCGACTGACACTCCGTCATCGCGAGCAAGCTCGGCTCCTACAGGCTTCGTCAGCGGCTACAGGATTGTGTTGTTCCTCAGGCTCAGGAGAGCTGAGCCTTGTATTCCTTTTCATACTGGCCCGCGAGTGCCTCTTTCTGTTTGTCATTGAGCAGCTTGCCGGCCATCTGGAAGAATTTCTGCTCTTCCTCTTCCAAGTGGTGATGCACCTTGTCGGCGAGTTTTTTCGCGGTCGCCAGCCACGATGGGCTGGACATCTCGGTCTCGTCCAGGTCCTCCATCATTTCGTCCATTTCGTGGTGTTCAGCGATGGCGTGGCGGCACAGGTCGACGCCGTTGTCGAATTCCATCAACGGAATATAGAAATGGCGCTCCTCGGCGGTTTCATGGGCCTGAAGTTCGGACTTGAGCTGCTTGTAAGCCTCGACCCGTTCCGGGGTGTCACCACTGGTTTTGATCAGCGCATCGGCATAGCTGCGCTGACGCTCGTGGCTTTCACGCAAGGCTTCGAAAATATTCACGGGGTGTCCTCGTTGGCCGCGTTCTGAAATGACGCTGTTTAGGCTAGACATCCGCGCGACTGCGACGGTTCCACTGGTGTCGGGGGGATAGAACAATCGCCGCGAGCGCGATAGGCTCCAGACTCATTGCCATAAGGAAGTAGCTCATGACCCTGCGAATCGAACGCTCGCAAAACCCCACCGATGAAGAACGCGAGGCCATCCTCACGCCGCTGCGCGCCTATAACGCGGCTCAGGCTGGCCCGGCCAATGCGCAACCGCTCGCCTTGCTGGTGCGCGACGACAACGGCGAGATTCTCGGCGGGTTGTATGGCCGGTTTTTTTTCCAGTGGTTGTTCATCGAACTGCTGTCCGTGCCTGAACAGGCCCGGGGACAGGGCATGGGATCGAAATTGATGCAGATGGCCGAAGACCTGGCGCGGGAAAAGGAATGCGTGGGGATCTGGCTGGACACCTTCGACTTTCAGGCGCCGGAGTTTTACAAACGGCTCGGCTACAGCGAACTGGGCCAGATTGCCGACTACCCGCCGGGGCACAAGCGCTTCTTTTTCCAGAAACGCCTGACGAATAACGCATAGAACCCTGTAGGAGCGGGCTTGCCCGCGAAGGGGCCATCAGCTTCAACATAAACGTTGACTGACATACCGCTTTCGCGGGCAAGCCCGCTCCTACAGGGGTATGCGTCAGCCTTGGATCAGAGGCAGGTTGCCAACGCCGCCAAACGGCGCTTGGCGACGAAGTCGTCATGCTGAGCGTAATAATTCAACACAGTGCCGGAAGCGTCGGTGGTTACGTCCACAAAGGATTCCGCCGATCGCGTGTAGACCGTCGAACCGCCATTTTTACCGGGCTGCAAATAGGCGGCAGCATCCACACCGAACACCGCCTCGTCCTGCCAGGAAAACTGCACGCACTCAGCCACGATGGTATGCGGCTTGTTCGATTTCAGGGTTTTGTACGGGGTCTTGGTGCGAGCATCGTCCATCACCGAGCCCGCGCATCCCGCCAGCAACGTTACGGCCAGCGCCACCATCAGAATTCGCATTACGTTCGCTCATCAAGAAAAAGCGGACTGTATCACCGTGATGCAGCGTTTCGTTCTGCTTTACTTCATTTATACCGCGACACCGCGTAACGATTCGCGCACCCTGTCGCGCCATAAGCACCGTATCGCGCCTTTTTTCTGGAAGCCCCAATGACCCCCAACGCCGAATTCTACAAACCGACCCCTGAATACGCCGACAAACTGATCAGCCAGATCGGCCAGACACCGTCCTGGATTGCCAAGCGCATTGGCGTCACCGACAAGCGCATTCGCTACATCCTCGACGGCGAACGCACCGTCAAAGGCGAAACCACGCCGATCAAGATGACCTACACCGAGCAGTTCGCCCTCGAATGCCTGGCCGCAGCGGCCAAGGCCAGCAAGAAACAATCTTCGTAACCCGTTACCAAGGAGCGACCATGGCGGCAACCGAACAGCAACACGAGCAGGCGCTGAAAAAGTTTCTCGATGAGCGCCCCGAACTGCGCGATGAGCTCGACAACCTCAACCCGCTGCTGGCTCAGGCCAAGGGTGAAACCCCGGCGCAGTACCGCGACGAGCGACTGCACGAAGCCTTCGAAGCTGAAGCCGAACGCCTAGGGCTGTTCGCCTGGGAACTGACGCTGCGTCTGACGGCCGCCACACTTCAGGACTACGAGACCCAGCGCCGGGAGGTGCATATCGAAGTCGCAGAGATGGCCGGTATGGACTGGCTGGATTATTGCGAGTTATACGGGATAGATCCGTAACCACTGTTCAAGGATGCCCTCGTCGATGCTGCCATCCACCTCCTCAACCCACGCCAGCCCTGGCCACCTGCACACGCAAAAGTGGCGCGGGCGCATCGGCATGACGCTGGTGGCCATGCTCTCGGTACTCGCTGGCATGACCGACGCCATCGGCTTCATGGCCAGCGGCGATTTCGTCTCGTTCATGAGCGGCAACACCACCCGCCTCGCCGTCGCCATCAGCGTCGGCGATCTGGGGCTGACAGGGCGACTGCTGCTGCTCGTGGCCACTTTCATCGCGGGCAACGCCTTGGGCATTATCGTCAGCCGTCTCGGCAGGCGGCGGGCGCTGCCGTTGATGCTGAGCATCGCCGCACTGCTGTGCGCGGCCGCGACCTGGCCTTTTGACGAACAATTACCTGCGCTACTGGCAGCGATCATCGCCATGGGCATGCTCAATGCCGCCGTCGAGGAAGTGAACGGCCTGCCGGTCGGCCTGACCTATGTCACCGGCGCCCTCTCACGCTTCGGACGCGGACTGGGACGCTGGCTGCTCGGCGAGCGGCGCAATGGCTGGCGGGTGCAGCTGATCCCTTGGACCGGGATGTTCGCCGGGGCTGTCCTTGGGGCGGTGCTGGAACATCATTTGGGGCTTCAGGCGTTGTTTGCCAGCGGGTTGCTGGCGGGTGTGCTGGGGGTGGTTTCGTTGAAGATTCCGCGGCGGTGGCAGTTGGGGTATATGCCGCGCTGATTCATGTGTTGCCTGTTAGGCCGCCTTCGCTGGCAAGCCAGCTCCTACAAGGAATTTGTATCGCTCACAAAACCCCTGTAGGAGCTGGCTTGCCAGCGAAGGGGCCCGCCCAGACAACATCGATTTAGCCCCCCCGCCGATAAAGCTTTATCATGGCCACAGTTTTGCTGATCGAGTCTGTCATGAAGTTCGCCATCGCACTGTTTTCCGCCGCCCATGCGCCCTCCTCGCGCCGCGCCCTGTTGTTTGCCCAGGCTGCGCTGGCCGGTGGGCATGAGATTGTCCGGCTGTTTTTCTATCAGGATGGCGTCTACAACGCGTCCGCCAGTGTGGTCACGCCGCAGGATGAGCTGGACCTGCCCAAACAGTGGCGCGCGTTTGTCAGCGAGCATCAACTGGACGGCGTAGTGTGTATCGCCGCCGCCCTGCGTCGCGGTGTTTTGAACGAGGAAGAAGCCGGGCGTTATCAGCGTGACGCGGTTGCAGTCGGCGCGCCGTGGGAACTGTCCGGCCTCGGCCAGTTGCACGACGCGGTGCAGGACGCTGACCGCTTGATCTGTTTTGGGGGCGCGTAAGATGGCTAAATCCTTGCTGATTATCAGCCGTCAGGCGCCATGGTCCGGGCCGAATGCGCGCGAAGCGCTGGACATCGTACTGGCCGGCGGCGCCTTCGATTTGCCAATCGGCCTGCTGTTTCTCGATGACGGGGTGTTCCAGCTCGCCGCGAAACAGGACGCAAAAGCGCTGCAACAAAAAGACCTGAGCGCCAACCTGCAGGCCTTGCCGATGTTCGGTGTCGAGGAATTGTTCGTCTGTGGCGAGAGTGCCGCAGAACGTGGGCTGGACCCTTCCTGTTTGTCACTGGAAGAAGCCCAAGTGCTGACCGCCCACGACATCACCGCCCTTATTGACCGTTACGACCAGGTGATCACCCTCTGATGTCGACTTTGCATGTGTTGTCTCATTCCCCGTTCGGCGACGACCGCCTGAGCAGTTGCCTGCGTGTGATCGGCACCAACGATGCGCTGCTGCTGACCGGCGACGCGGTCTATGCCCTGCAGCCGGGTACCGCGCCTTTCAGCGCGCTGCATACTCGCGGCCTGCAACTATTTGTGCTGGCCGAAGACGTTCAAGCGCGGTCCATTGAAACGCCAGACTGGGCCAAGGCCATCGATTACCCGGCCTTCGTCGAGCTGTCGATTCACCATGACAAGGTCAACAGTTGGCTATGAATTCCCTGACAGTGGGCGCTCGCGCCGTCTTGTTGGACAAGGACGGTTTCCTCGTCGAATTGAGCGACTGGTCCTTAGAGGTCGCCAGTGCCCTGGCCGCTGCCGAAGACATCGAGTTGAGCCCTGAGCATTGGGAAATCCTCGAACTGCTGCGCGGTTTCTACGACGAATACCAGCTATCGCCGGCCACCCGCCCGTTGATCAAATACACCGCGTTGAAGCTCGGCCCGGAAAAAGGCAACAGCCTGCACCTGAACCGATTGTTCAAAGGCACCCCTGCCAAACTCGCCGCGAAACTGGCGGGCCTGCCCAAACCGACGAATTGCTTATGACCGACTTTCCAGCGCTGACCCTCGAAACACCCGCCGAGCACCCGTTCGCCCAGTTCGTGCGCATCCTTGGTAAAGGCAAACGTGGCGCCCGCGACCTGACCCGCGAAGAAGCCCGCGACGCCATGGGCATGGTGCTCGATGACAAAGTCGAAGACACCCAACTCGGCGCATTTCTGATGCTGCTACGGCACAAGGAAGAAAGCGCAGAGGAAATGGCCGGCTTCACCGAAGCCTTGCGTGAACGCTTGCAGGCTCCCGACTTAAATGTCGATCTGGACTGGCCGACGTATGCCGGCAAGAAGCGTCATCTGCCATGGTACCTGCTGGCAGCCAAGTGCCTGGCGCAGAATGGCGTACGCATTTTCATGCACGGCGCCGGCGCGCACACGGCCGGACGGCTGTACAGCGAACAACTGCTGGATGGACTGAACATCCCACTGTGCCGCAATTGGCAACAGGTGGGTGCGGCACTCGATAACGGCGGCCTGGCGTTCATGCCGCTGGTGGATTGGGCGCCGCAACTGCAGCGCATGATCGACCTGCGTAACACCTTGGGCCTGCGCTCGCCGATCCATTCCCTCACGCGCATCCTCAATCCGTTGGGGGCTCGTTGCGGCCTGCAAAGTATTTTCCACCCCGGTTACCAGGCGGTGCATCGCGATGCCAGCGGTTTGCTCGGCGACACCGCGATCGTGGTGAAAGGCGATGGCGGCGAAATCGAGATCAACCCGGACGCCGACAGTCACTTGTATGGCACCACGGGCGGTAAAAGCTGGGACGAAGAATGGCCGCAAATGTCGGCCCAGCGTCACGTCAAACCCGCCGCCCTTGACCCTGAGCATATGAACGCCGTCTGGCGCGGCGACGTGGTCGACAGCTACCCGCAAATGGCCCTGATTTCGACCATGGCCCTGGCCTTGCGTGGGCTCGGTCAGTCCCGTGATCAGGCGTTCGAAACAGCCCAGCAATACTGGGATGCTCGGGACAGATCGATTTAACCGATCATAACTGCCCAACCTTTGCGCTTTTTGTTCGAACTCATGGGCATAGACTCCTCTCCAACGATTTATGGTTTGAGGAGTCTTGAACATGGGTTTATTAGTCGAAGGCCGCTGGCATGACCAGTGGTACGAAAGCAGCAAGGACGGCGCGTTTCAGCGTGAGCAGGCACAGCGTCGCAACTGGGTAACTGCCGATGGCAAGCCGGGCCTGACGGGTGTCGGTGGCTTTGCTGCTGAAGCCGGCCGCTATCACCTCTACGTGTCCCTCGCCTGTCCGTGGGCCCACCGCACATTGATCCTGCGCAAACTCAAAGGTCTCGAAAGCCTGATCGACGTGTCGGTGGTCAGTTGGTTGATGCTGGAAAACGGCTGGACCTTCGACCAGAGCCTGGGCTCCACCGGCGACAAACTCGATCACCTCGACTTCATGCACCAGCGCTACACCGCCGATACCGCCAACTACACTGGCCGAGTGACCGTACCGGTGCTGTGGGACAAACAACAGAATCGCATCGTCAACAATGAATCGGCGGAGATCATCCGCATGTTCAACAGCGCATTCGACGACCTGACCGGCAATGACCTGGATTTCTATCCTGAGCCACTGCGCGGTGAGATCGATGCGTTGAACGAACGGATTTACCCAGCGGTCAACAACGGCGTTTATCGCGCCGGGTTTGCGACCTCGCAGCACGCTTATGAAGAAGCGTTTGATGGCTTGTTTGAAGAGCTGGATCGACTGGAGCTGCTGTTAAGCGCCAATCGTTACCTGACCGGTGAATACCTGACGGAAGCGGATATTCGTCTGTTCACCACGCTGATTCGCTTTGATGCCGTGTATCACGGGCACTTCAAGTGCAACCTGCGGCGGATTGCCGATTATCCGAATCTGTCGAACTGGTTGCGCGAGATTTATCAGTGGCCGGGGATTGCCGAGACGGTGAGTTTTGAGCACATCAAGAATCACTACTATGGCAGCCACAAGACCATCAACCCGACTGGGGTTGTGCCGAAAGGGCCGGCGCAGGATTTCACAGCACCGCATGATCGGGCGCGGTTGAGTGGGAAAGGGGTTTGGCACAAAGCCTGAGGTTTTTGGCGGATTTGAAGGACCCATCGCGAGCAGGCTCGCTCCTACAGGGGATTTGTGAACGACACAGATCCAATGTGGGAGTGAGCCTGCTCGCGATGGCAGCGACGCGGTCTCTAGACTTGCCCCTGAGCCCCTTCAAACCACGCCAGTTTCTCGCGCAATTGCACCACTTCCCCAACGATTACCAACGTCGGCGCATGCACTTCATGCTCCGCCACCAACCGTGGCAAATCCGCCAACGTGCCGGTAAACACCCGCTGATTGACCGTGGTGCCCTGCTGGATCAACGCCGCCGGGGTGTCTGCCCCGCGACCGTGCTTGATCAACTGCTCGCAGATAACCGGCAACCCCACCAGCCCCATGTAGAACACCAACGTCTGCGCCGGCGCGACCAGGTCGGCCCATGGCAGATCGGTGGAGCCGTCCTTCAAATGCCCGGTGACAAACCGCACCGACTGCGCGTAATCGCGGTGGGTCAGCGGAATCCCGGCATACGCCGCGCAACCGCTGGCCGCCGTGATACCCGGCACCACTTGGAACGGGATGCCCTGGGCCGCCAGTTCTTCGATCTCTTCACCGCCGCGACCGAAGATGAACGGATCACCGCCCTTCAACCGCACAACCCGCTTGCCCTGTTTGGCCAGGTCCACCAATTGCTGGTTGATCTGATCCTGCGGTACAGCGTGGTCGGCGCGACGCTTGCCGACATAGATCCGCTCGGCATCGCGACGGCACAGTTCCAGAATCGCCGGGGCCACCAGACGGTCATACAGCACCACGTCGGCTTGTTGCATCAGGCGCAAGGCACGGAACGTCAGCAAGTCGGGATCACCGGGCCCGGCGCCCACCAGGTAGACCTCACCGGTGGCTTCTGGCGCTTTACCTTCGATTTTTACTTGCAGCAGACGCTCGGCTTCGGCGCCCTGCCCGGCCAGTTGCCGGTCGGCAATCGGGCCCTGGAAAACATCTTCCCAGAACGCCCGGCGCTGCTGTACGTCCGGAAACAGGCGTTTGACCTGGCCGCGAAAACGCGCCGCCAGACCCGCCAGTTGGCCGTACGTGGACGGTATCCAGGTTTCAATCTTGGCGCGGATCAACCGTGCCAGCACCGGCGCATCGCCGCCGCTGGACACCGCAATAATCAAGGGCGAACGATCAACAATCGCCGGAAAGATCACGCTGCACAGGGCCGGCGCGTCCACGACGTTGACCGGCACACAACGCCGATGGGCATCGGCGGAGACTTGCGCGTTCAACGGCTCGTCGTCGGTGGCGGCAATGATCAGCCCGCAACCGTCCAGATCCGTCTCGGCATAACCGCGCAACAGGCACTCGCCACCGCTGCCGGCAACCAGTTCGCGCAGTTGCGGTTCGATTTCAGGTGCAACCACCCGCAGCAGCGCACCGGCATCGGCCAGCAGGCGGGATTTGCGCAAGGCAATTTCCCCCCCACCGACAACCAACACACGACTGCCGCGCAGGTTGTGAAACAGCGGCAGATAGTTCATTTAACCGATGACCTCAAGGCCACCCATGTACGGCTTCAGGACTTCAGGCACACGGATCGAACCGTCGGCCTGCTGATAGTTTTCCACCACAGCCACCAAGGTACGACCGACCGCCAGGCCAGAACCGTTGAGGGTGTGAACCAGTTCAGGCTTGCCGGTTTCCGGGTTGCGGAAACGCGCTTGCATACGACGGGCCTGGAAATCGCCGCAGTTGGAGCACGACGAAATCTCGCGGTACTTGCCCTGGCTCGGAATCCACACTTCCAGGTCGTAAGTCTTGACCGCGCTGAAGCCCATGTCGCCGGTGCACAGCGCCAGGGTGCGGTAAGGCAGCTCCAGCAGTTGCAGGACTTTCTCGGCGTTGGCGGTCAGGCCTTCCAGCGCTTCCATCGACGTCGACGGTTCAACGATCTGGACCATTTCGACTTTGTCGAACTGGTGCTGGCGAATCATGCCGCGGGTGTCACGACCCGACGCGCCGGCTTCACTGCGAAAGCATGGCGTGTGGGCCACGAACTTGATCGGCAGCAGTTTCGAATCGACGATCTCGCCAGCGACGATGTTGGTCAGCGACACTTCAGCCGTCGGGATCAGGTACAGATCGGCTTCGCCTTCGCGAGCGATCTTGAACAGGTCTTCTTCGAACTTAGGTAGTTGGCCAGTGCCTTGCAGCGCCGGGGCCTGAACCAGATAAGGCGTGTAAGCCTCTTCGTAACCGTGTTCGTTGATGTGCAGGTTGATCATGAACTGCGCCAGTGCGCGGTGCATGCGAGCGATCGGGCCGCGTAGCAGGGCGAAACGGGCGCCCGACAGCTTGGCGGCGGTTTCGAAGTCCAGCCAGCCGTATTTCTCGCCCAGGGCAACGTGGTCCTGAACCGGGAAATCGAACGCCTTCGGGGTGCCCCAGCGGCGCACTTCAACATTGCCGTCTTCGTCATCACCAACCGGTACCGATTCGTGCGGCAGGTTCGGAATGCCCAGCAGGATCGAATCCAGATCGGTCTGGATCGCGTCCAGCTCGACTTTACCGGCGCTCAATTCGTTGGCCATGCGATCGACGTCAGCCATCAGTGGCGCGATGTCTTCGCCGCGCTGCTTGGCCTGACCGATGGATTTGGAACGGGCATTACGCTCAGCCTGCAGTGCTTCGGTGCGGGTCTGGACGGTCTTGCGCTGTTCTTCCAGCGCTTCGATGCGCGCAACATCCAGCGTGTAGCCGCGGGATGCCAGGCGGTCCGCTACGTCCTGAAGGTTGCTACGTAACAGTTTGGAATCGAGCATGTCGGTTTCTCGTTTATCAAAGTTTGGTCAAGGACAGGCCGGCCCAGGTGGCAAGCAGCCCGCCGAATACGCTGAGCGTCGCATAGCCCAAAGCCAGCGGCACTTGCCCGCTTTCCAGCAAGCGCACCGTATCCAGTGAAAAGGATGAAAAAGTCGTCAGCCCTCCGAGGAAGCCGACGATCAACCCGGCGCGCACCTCAAACGGCACTTCCGGGCGTATCAAAAACAGACCGTATAGAACGCCGATCAGCAAACAGCCCACGATATTAACGGCCAGCGTCGCGGTATAGAAGTGCCGCGGCCAATTAGCGTTGATCCAGTTTCCGGTGGCAAAACGCAACAGCGTGCCGGCGACACCGCCGATGGACACCGCAATGACCAATGGAATCACTATTTTCTCCGCTGCCGGGGACTTAAACGGTCAAGCTGGGCGAGGTGATTGAGCTTCTCGCCAATCTTTAACTCCAGGCCGCGTGGCACCGGCTGATAGAACGGCTGCGGTTCGAGTTCTTCCGGGAAATAATCTTCGCCTGCCGCGTAGGCATCCGGCTCATCATGGGCGTAACGGTATTCGTCGCCGTAACCGAGTTGTTTCATCAGTTTGGTCGGAGCGTTACGCAGGTGCAGCGGCACTTCCAGCGAACCGTGTTCGGTGGCGCTGCGCATCGCTGCCTTGAAGCCCATGTACACCGCGTTGCTTTTCGGCGCGCAGGCCAGATACGTGATGGCTTGGGCCACCGCCAACTCACCTTCGGGGCTGCCCAGGCGCTCTTGCACCTCCCACGCTGCCAGGCACAGGCTCAGGGCGCGCGGGTCGGCATTACCGATGTCTTCGCTGGCCATGCGCACCACGCGCCGGGCCAGATACAGCGGATCGCAACCGCCGTCTATCATCCGTGCAAACCAATACAGCGCACCGTCGGGATTGGAGCCGCGTACGGATTTGTGCAGCGCGGAAATCTGGTCGTAAAACGCTTCTCCGCCCTTGTCGAAACGTCGGCGGGTATCACCGAGCAGACTTTGCAGCAGATCGACGCCGATCTCGCTGTTGTCTTCGGCCAGGTCCGAGGCGTTTTCCAGCAAATTCAGCAGCCGCCGGCCATCGCCATCGGCGGCGGACAGCAGCATCTGGAAACCTTCATCGCTGAGGGTCAGCTGCCGCTTGCCCAGGCCACGTTCTTCGGTCAGTGCGCGATGCACCAACTTGCGCAGGGCTGCTTCGTCGAGGCTTTTGAGCACATAGACGCGGGCCCGGGAGAGCAACGCGTTATTGAGTTCGAATGAGGGGTTTTCGGTGGTCGCGCCGATGAAAATCAGCGTGCCGTCTTCAACGTACGGCAGGAAAGCATCCTGCTGCGACTTGTTGAAGCGGTGCACTTCATCGACAAACAAAATGGTGCGCCTGCCGTACTGCCCGGCCTGTTGCTTGGCGATTTCCACCGCCTGACGGATTTCCTTCACACCGGCCAGCACGGCAGAGACCGTTTCGAAGTGCGCATCCGAGACTTCCGCCAGCAACCGCGCCAGGGTGGTTTTGCCCACGCCCGGCGGCCCCCAGAAAATCATCGAATGCAGGGCACCCTGCTCCAGGGCTTCGCGCAAAGGCTTGCCGCGAGCGAGCAGGTGTTCCTGGCCGACGTACTCATCCAGATTGGCCGCACGCAAGCGGGCGGCCAAGGGCTGAGCTATCGGGGCACTGCGAAACAGGTCCATCACTACTTGCGAAACCTCACTGACTATCAACCAATAACTTGAACACCGCCGGGCCCCTGTGGGAGCGAGCCTGCTCGCGAATGCGGTGTGTCAGACAACATTGATGGCGACTGACACTCCCTCTTCGCGAGCAGGCTCGCTCCTACAGGTTTTGCGTTTTATTCCTGGATCACGTCCGCACCCTTGGGGATATCGAACTTGAATTTGGAGGCCGGGATAGGCTCGTTGGCCTTCACGCCAGTGAACAGAATATTGGTGCGCTGGCCGACACTGTCGATCATCTGCATGTCGTTGACCAAGCCATTGCGGAACGACAGGCGCAGACTGTCGAACAGGGTGTCCTTGGTCTTGGGCTTCAAGGTGAAGTCGATCACGCCGCCAGCCTCCTTGGCGCTGATGTCGAAGCTCTGGCTGATCTTGGACACGTCACCGGACAACAGCAGTGCAGGCGTCTGGGTCAGGCGTTGATCGAGTTTCTTGATCGTGGCCTGTTCCAGATCCGGGTCCCACAGGGTGACCTTCTTGCCGTCGGAGACCATGGTTTGTTCAGCCGGCGCATTGGTATGCCAGTAGAACAGGCCCGGACGCTGCAACGACATTTCGCCTGCGGTTTCCTGCAACTGGGTGCCGCTGCCGTCGAGGGTCAGCTGGGAGAAACGGGCAGTCAATGTCTGGGATTTTTCCAGCAATTGGGTCAGGCGCGCCACGTCCTTGTCATCGGCGTTAGCCTGGAGCGTGGTCAAAGCCAGTACCGGCAGCAACAGCATGCGGATAAGACGCATGGGAGTCCTCATAACATTCGTGGGGGATCGGGCGGCGCGTGTGCGCCACCGCTTTTCAATTCAAGGAGGCGATTCAAATCAGTCGCGCACCGGGCCCGGGGCCAGGACTTCACGCGAACCGTTGGTGTTCATGGACGTCACGACCCCGGCCATTTCCATGGCTTCGATCATGCGTGCGGCGCGGTTGTAGCCGATTTTCAGTTTGCGCTGAACCGCAGAGATGGACGCACGACGGCTTTCCAGGACGAACTGCACCGCTTCGTCGTAAAGCGCATCGGTTTCGGCATCATCATCGCCACCACCACCGCCATTCTCGAAGCCGCTGCCGGCTTCTTCGACACCGGCGAGGATGTCGTCGTTGTATTCCGGAGCACCGCGCAGCTTCCAGGCCTCCACCACGCGGTGAACCTCGTCATCGGACACGAACGCGCCGTGAACACGAATCGGCAGACTGGTGCCCGGCGGCATGTAGAGCATGTCACCGTGACCCAGCAGCTGCTCGGCGCCGCCCTGATCGATGATGGTCCGGGAGTCGATCTTGCTCGATACCTGGAACGCCATACGCGTCGGAATGTTGGCCTTGATCAGACCGGTGATCACGTCCACCGACGGACGCTGGGTGGCGAGGATCAAGTGGATACCGGCAGCTCGGGCCTTTTGGGCGATACGGGCGATCAGTTCTTCAACCTTCTTGCCGACGATCATCATCATGTCGGCGAACTCGTCGACGACCACGACGATGGTCGGCAACTTGGTCAGCAGCGGTGCTTCATCGTGAATGCTTTCGCGCTTGTACAGTGGGTCGGTCAGCGGCGTGCCGGCGTCC
This sequence comes from Pseudomonas sp. P4_C8, assembly GCF_056401975.1. Classification (NCBI taxonomy): domain Bacteria; kingdom Pseudomonadati; phylum Pseudomonadota; class Gammaproteobacteria; order Pseudomonadales; family Pseudomonadaceae; genus Pseudomonas; species Pseudomonas sp. P4_C8. The sequence goes on from NZ_JBFUIH010000028.1 coordinate 47,293, forward strand.
TGGGCTTCCTTGACCTTGGCGTTGAAGCCGGACAGGTTACGCACGCCCATCTTCGCCATCAGCTTGTAGCGGCGTTCCATCTCCGCCACGCTCCAGCGCAGGGCGTTGGCCGCGTCCTTCATATCGGTCACGACCGGGCACAACAGGTGCGGAATGCCTTCGTAGATCGACAGTTCAAGCATTTTCGGGTCGATCATGATCAGTTTGGCGTCTTCCGGGCCAGACTTGAACAGGATCGACAGGATCATCGCGTTCACGCCCACCGACTTACCGGAACCGGTGGTACCGGCCACCAGCAAGTGCGGCATTTTTGCCAGGTCGGTGATGACCGGCTTGCCGCCGATGTCGTGACCGAGGGCCAGGGTGACCGGCGACTTGAAGTTGTCGTACTCGGGGGTCGACAGCACTTCGGAGAAGCGCACGATCTGCCGGTCTTCGTTAGGAATCTCGATACCGACGGTAGTCTTGCCCGGAATCACTTCAACCACACGCACGCTGGTCACGGCCAGGGAACGCGCCAGGTCTTTCGCCAGGTTGGAGATGCGGCTGACCTTCACACCAGCGGCCGGCTGAATTTCGTAACGGGTAATCACCGGGCCTGGGTGAATCGAATCCACCGAGACTTCGACGCCAAATTCCTTGAGCTTGATTTCCAGCAAATGGCCAACCGCAGCCAGGGATTCGGGCGAGTAATTGAGTTGTTTCTTTTCCGCGGGGTCGAGAATCGAGATCGGCGGCAAGGTGCCTTCCACGGCGCTGTCGACGAACAACGGCGTCTGTTTCTCTTTTTCCACTCGCTGGCTCGGTGCAGCCGGTTTCGGCGGCGCTGGTGCAATGACCGGCGGCACCTGCTTCTCGCGTTCCGACATGTGCTTGCTCAGGGCTTGCTCACGTTCGATCAGGCGTTCCTTGACCTTGGCCTGCTCGCGTTTGTCGGTGACGGTTGGCGCGACCACCTCATTCACGCGATCGTCGACTTCACGCAGTTGCGCCACCAGTTGCTTGCGTTCGTTACGGGCCGCCCACCAGCGATTAGCCGCGCCCTGGAACAGTTCGAACAGGTCGAGGGTGATCTTGCCGGTGAGGTCCATCACCTTGAACCACGACAGGTCGGTAAACACCGTTAGGCCGAACAGGAACAGCGCGATGAACAGCAGTGTGCTGCCCTGGATGTTCAGCGCGTTCCTGGCCAGATCGCCGAGGCTTTCACCCAACGCACCACCGGCACCTGCCGGCAGACCCGTGGCGGCATGGAAATGGATGTGCGCCAGCGCAGCACCCGACAGTACCAGAAACACCAGGCCAATCAGGCGCCAGGAGAACAGCCAGCCGCTCCACTGCCAAGATTCGTGGCGCTGACGGAAGATCTGATAGACCTTGACCGCGAGCAACAACGGGAAAATGTAGGCGAAGTAGCCCAGCACCATGAACAGGATATCGGCACTGTAAGAACCGGCCGGGCCGCCGAAATTCTGCACGTCATCAATCTTGCTGTTATGGCTCCAGCCCGGATCGTCCTTGCCGTAAGTCAACAAGGCCATCATCAGGAACAGGCACAAGGCGCCAATGGCGATCAATGCACCTTCCTTGAGCCGGTAGTGCAAATGCTGGCGCCAGAGCGGAACGACTGTTTTGGGTGCTGCCGTGGATTTCTTCAAAACGTTACTTTTCCTGCGCCTGGGGCGCGTCCATCTGTTGAATGACTATAAAAACTGCCCAATCCAGGCAGGTAAAAAAGTTAACAGGCGCAACCGGGACTACTTTTAACACTGCACCCAGTGTTTTATAAACACGGCGTGCACTGCTTATTTTGTTACAACCCCCCTTGCACGCAGGCATTGTACGGGTTTGTCCGTCCGACGCCATGCTTGAGACACTGGGTATAGCATAGCCAAAAGCACCTTGACGTGCGGTCAATTTGAGCATGCATTCTCTTTCGTGACAAAGGCTTATGAGGTGTTTTTATGAGCGAAGCGAAGCATTCACGTCTGATCATTCTGGGTTCCGGCCCTGCCGGTTACAGCGCAGCCGTTTATGCCGCCCGCGCTAACCTCAAACCCGTTGTCATTACCGGCATACAGGCAGGTGGCCAGCTCACCACCACCGTCGAAGTCGACAACTGGCCCGGCGACGTCGAAGGCCTCACCGGCCCGGTGCTGATGGAACGCATGCAAAGACACGCCGAACGCTTTGACACAGAGATCGTTTACGACCACATCCATACCGCCAAGTTGCAACAACGCCCATTCGAACTCATCGGCGACGGCGGCACCTACACCTGTGACGCCCTGATTATCGCCACCGGCGCTTCGGCGCAATATCTGGGGTTGCCCTCGGAAGAGAAGTTCGCCGGCAAGGGCGTTTCAGCCTGCGCCACCTGCGACGGCTTCTTTTACCGCAATCAGGTGGTGGCAGTGGTCGGTGGCGGCAATACCGCTGTTGAAGAAGCCTTGTACCTGTCGAACATCGCCAAGGAAGTCCATCTGATTCACCGCCGCGATAAGTTGCGCTCGGAAAAGATTCTCCAGGACAAACTGTTCGAAAAGGCGGCCAACGGCAATATTCGACTGCACTGGAATCAGAATCTGGATGAAGTGCTGGGCGATACCAGCGGCGTGACCGGCGCCCGCCTGCGCGACAGCCAGACCGGCGAAACCCGCGAATTGACGCTGGCCGGGGTGTTCATCGCCATCGGCCACAAACCCAACACCGATCTGTTTGTCGATCAACTGGCCATGCGCGATGGCTATCTGCGGGTCAAAAGCGGCAACGAAGGCGACGCCACCGCCACCGCAATCCCAGGCGTGTTTGCCGCCGGCGATGTCGCCGATCATGTTTACCGCCAAGCCGTCACGTCGGCCGGGGCCGGTTGCATGGCCGCGCTGGACGCCGAGAAATACCTCGACGACATTCCCGGCGTTTAACGGCACACTTTACGGCGGGCCCATCAGCCCGCCCCACCGCCCCTCCCCTTCTGCAAGCCCGGATGCCATGCTGACTTGGTTACAACGCAATACCCTGACCTTCCCCCCGCTGGAAAAAGCCATGCGCGACCCCAACGGGCTGCTGGCTGCGGGTGGCGATCTATCTGCCGATCGTCTGATTCAGGCCTATCGCCACGGATGTTTTCCGTGGTTCTCCGAAGGCCAGCCGATTCTCTGGTGGTCGCCGGATCCGCGTACGGTGCTGTTTCCCGACGAACTGCATGTTTCCCGCAGCCTGGCGAAATTGCTGCGCCAACAGCGCTATCAAGTGACCTTCGATCAGGATTTCGCCGCCGTCATCCGCGCTTGCGCAGCCCCGCGCGATTACGCCGATGGCACCTGGATCACCCAGGCCATGCAAGACGCTTACATAGAACTGCACAGGCGTGGTCACGCGCATTCGGTGGAAGTCTGGGAGCAGGACGAGCTGGTTGGCGGGCTCTACGGCCTGGCCATGGGCCAACTGTTTTTTGGTGAGTCCATGTTCAGCCGCGCCGACAATGCGTCCAAATATGGCTTTGCCACACTGGTGCGACATCTGAAAGACTCGGGTTTTGTGCTGATCGACTGCCAGATGCCGACCGATCATCTGCACAGCCTCGGCGCACGGGCGATTCCCCGCCGCGAATTTGCTGGCTACCTGGCGCAGCATCTGGATCAACCCAATCGCGCAACCTGGGTTTGCTGAGCGACTTTTGCGCGCGTGGCTTACACTTAGGGGGCGCTCTCAACGAGTTTCGCGGCGGTGAAACTCATTGAGAATGAACGCCCCCAATCAAAGCTTATCCCGAGGGTTGATCATGACCGAGTTGGCGCGTTTGAAGTTCTATGCCACTCAGCCCCACTCTTGCAGCTATCTGCCAGATGAACAGGCTACAACCCTGTTCCTCGACCCAAGCCAGCCCATGGATGTGCATGTCTACGCAGATTTGTCTGAAATGGGTTTTCGTCGCAGTGGCGATCATCTTTACCGGCCACATTGCCAGAACTGCAATGCGTGCGTGCCGGCGCGCATCCCTGTTGCGCAATTTACCCCCAACCGCCAACAGAAACGCATTTTCAAACGCAATGCCGACCTGCAGGTTCGCCCTTCCAGAGCACAGTTCACCGAAGAGTATTTCGGCCTCTATCAGCGCTATATCGAACAGCGTCACGCCGATGGTGACATGTACCCGCCAAGTCGCGATCAATTCGCGACCTTCCTGGTGCGCGACCTGCCGTTCTCGCGCTTCTACGAATTTCGTCTCGAGGGGCGACTGCTGGCGGTGGCTGTCACCGACTTACTGCCGAACGGTCTGTCGGCGGTGTATACCTTTTACGAACCCGGCGAAGAACGCCGCAGCCTGGGGCGTTACGCGATTCTCTGGCAGATCGGCGAGACACGCCGCCTCGGACTGGACGCCGTCTACCTCGGCTACTGGATCAAAAACTGCAAAAAAATGAGCTACAAGACCCAATATCGGCCTATCGAGCTGCTGATTAATCAACGCTGGGTCATCCTGAACTAGAACCCCTTGGCTTAAACCCCATTTTTCGGGCACAATGCACGCCGCTTTTGCCTGGCGCAGTTGCACCGGGCCATTCATTGGACACCGAGGGCTTTACTGCATGTCGAAAGAAGACAGCTTCGAAATGGAAGGCACTGTCGTCGACACCCTGCCCAACACCATGTTTCGTGTGGAGTTGGAAAATGGGCACGTCGTAACCGCGCATATCTCCGGCAAGATGCGCAAGAACTACATCCGTATTCTTACCGGTGACAAAGTGCGCGTCGAGCTGACGCCCTATGACTTGAGCAAAGGGCGCATCACTTACCGCGCTCGCTAATCAAGTCAATACAAAACGCCCGGCTCTGCCGGGCGTTTTTGTTTGCCTGCGATTTGATGCAGCACGCCGACCCCATGTAGGAGCTGGCTTGCCAGCGAAGGCGTCGGCATGTCTTGTATTAGTGTTGCCTGATCCATAGCTATCGCTGGCAAGCCAGCTCCTACAGTTGATCTCGGGTGTTCTCCAGACAGCAAAAAGGCGCCTCTCGGCGCCTTTTGCTTTGTCGCGATTTAACGTCAGGCCATTTCAGCCGTGGTCTCGAACTCGAAGGTCAGCTCGCCGTCCTTCAGATCGATATGCACCACACCGCCATGGTCGGCCAGTTCGCCAAAGAGGATCTCTTCGGCCAGTGGACGCTTGATCTTGTCCTGGATCAAACGCGCCATTGGACGCGCACCCATTGCTGTGTCGTAGCCACCCGCTGCCAGCCAGCTGCGCGCTGCGTCCGTCACTTCCAGCTGCACGCGCTTGTCTTCCAGCTGCGCCTGAAGCTCGGTGAGGAACTTGTCCACCACGCTTTTGATGACCTCATGGCTGAGGCGACCAAACTGGATAATGGTGTCCAGACGGTTGCGGAACTCTGGCGTGAAGCTCTTCTTGATCACTTCCATCGCATCGGACGAGTGGTCCTGATGGGTGAAACCGATCGAAGCACGCGCCGCTGTTTCGGCACCGGCGTTGGTCGTCATGATGACGATCACGTTACGGAAATCCGCTTTGCGCCCGTTGTTATCGGTCAGCGTACCGTGGTCCATGACCTGCAGCAGCAGGTTGAAGACTTCCGGATGCGCCTTCTCGATTTCATCGAGCAACAGCACGCAGTGAGGCTGCTTGGTGATGGCTTCGGTCAGCAGTCCGCCCTGATCGAACCCGACGTAACCTGGAGGCGCACCGATCAGACGCGATACGGTGTGGCGCTCCATGTACTCGGACATGTCGAAGCGAACCAGCTCGATGCCCAACGCCTTGGCCAGCTGACGCGCCGCTTCGGTTTTACCGACACCGGTCGGCCCTGCGAACAGGAACGAACCGACAGGCTTGTCAGGCGATTTGAGGCCGGCACGGGACAGTTTGATCGCCGTCGACAACGAGTCGATGGCGGCATCCTGGCCAAATACGGTCAGCTTCAGGTCACGCTCAAGGTTACGCAGCAGTTCTTTGTCGGAACTGGTGACGTGCTTAGGCGGAATCCGCGCGATTTTCGCAACGATGTCCTCGACTTGAGGCACTTCGATGCGTTTTACGCGCTTCTCGATCGGTTGCAGACGCTGATAGGCGCCCGCCTCGTCGATGACGTCGATGGCCTTGTCCGGCATGTGCCGGTCATTGATGTAACGCGAAGCCAGCTCAGCAGCCGCACGCAGCGCCTCATCACTGTATTCGATGTTGTGGTGCGCTTCGAAACGACCTTTCAGGCCGCGCAGGATGCCAATGGTGTCTTCCACCGAAGGCTCCGACACATCGACCTTCTGGAAGCGCCGGGCCAAGGCACGGTCCTTCTCGAAGATCCCGCGAAACTCCTGGAACGTGGTCGAACCGATGCAACGGATATCACCCGAGGACAGTAGCGGCTTGAGCAGGTTCGAGGCATCCATGACGCCACCTGACGCGGCACCCGCACCGATAATGGTGTGGATTTCGTCGATGAACAGGATCGCCTGCGGACGTTTTTTCAGCTCATTGAGCAGCGCCTTGAAGCGCTTCTCGAAATCGCCACGGTATTTGGTCCCGGCCAGCAACGCGCCCAAGTCGAGGGAGTACACCACGCTGTTGGCCAGCAGGTCCGGCACCTGGTTGTCGACAATGCGTTTGGCCAGGCCTTCGGCAATCGCGGTTTTACCCACGCCCGCCTCGCCCACCAGCAGCGGATTGTTTTTTCGGCGACGCGCCAGAATCTGCGCAACGCGCTCGACTTCCAGCTCACGGCCTACCAATGGATCGATTCGACCCTGGCGCGCGAGTTCGTTGAGGTTGCTGGCATAAGCATCCAGAGGATTGCCAGAAGAAGAAGACTCACCGCCCTCGTCGTCCTGCATATCTTGCTCACCTTCAGAGTGATCGCCATGCCCAGGCACTTTGGAAATGCCATGAGCGATGTAGTTGACGACATCAATGCGCGCAACGCTCTGCTGTTTCAGCAGGAACACTGCCTGACTCTCTTGCTCACTGAAAATGGCGACCAGCACGTTGGCGCCAGTCACTTCACGCTTGCCCGAGCTCTGTACGTGGAAAACAGCACGCTGCAGTACACGCTGGAAGCCCAGGGTTGGCTGGGTTTCGCGATCCTCATCATGAACGGGGATCAATGGCGTGGTGGAGTCGATGAACTCCTGCAGGTCATGCTTGAGTTTGTCGAGGTTTGCGCCGCAGGCACGCAAAACGGTGGCGGCAGCCTCATTGTCCAATAGGGCCAGCAGGAGATGTTCGACAGTCATGAACTCATGACGCTTCGAACGAGCCTCCTTGAAGGCTAGATTGAGGGTGACTTCGAGCTCGCGGTTTAACATAGCTTCACCTCATACCCAAGTGGTCGGCGATTAACCGTCCTTCTCGATTTCACAGAGTAGCGGATGCTGGCTTTCCCTGGCGTACTGGTTGACCTGCATGGCCTTTGTCTCGGCAATGTCGCGGGTAAACACTCCACATACTGCCCGTCCTTCTGTATGGACGGCCAGCATGACCTTGGTCGCCAGCTCGCGATTCAGGTTAAAAAACACCTCGAGCACTTCGACGACGAAATCCATCGGTGTGTAGTCATCGTTGAACAAAACCACCTTGTACATCGGCGGTGCCTGTAACGCAGGCTTCGCCTCCTGAACAGCAATGCCTGCGGAATCGTCGTCGTGTTCCTCCGGGCGATCTTTCTGGAGAGTCGGGCGATCCTGATTGAATGTTAGTCGAATCTGGCTGATTGCATGCATGGAAAGAAAGGTTCGTCAGTTGTGCTAATACAGTGGTGGGGGCGGTTATGGACGATTTCAACACTGACCGCCCGGTCACCTTGACTATCGGAAAAACGGTGTTACAACCAATAGAGCCCACAGTGGGTAAAAAAGGTCCGCGGAGTCAATATTAATTATAGAGACCGGCTGCGGATGTACTGGATGATACTCCAGTGATGGAGTCTGTTGCAGAGGGATATGAGCATGTCAGTCGGCAAGGTGAAATGGTTCAACAATGCCAAGGGATTCGGTTTCATTAACACCGACGCCAGAGAAGGTCGTGACGAGGATGGCAAGGACATCGATTTCTTTGCCCACTATTCGGCCATCGAGATGGACGGCTACAAAACGCTCAAGGCTGGGCAAGCTGTAAACTTCGATATCGTGCAGGGCCCCAAAGGGCTGCATGCCGTAAAAATCACGGCTGCAGAAACCGAACGGGCAGTGCCTGTTATCGAAGAAGAAAAAGTGTCGAGCTGACGCAACCCGTCATCCAGTCATAAAAAAACCGCCCGAAGGCGGTTTTTTTAGTGCCGATTCGCTTACATATGCGAGATCAGCGCATCACCAAACGCAGACGAAGACAGCAGCGTCGCCCCATCCATCAGACGTTCGAAGTCATAGGTCACGGTCTTGGCGGAGATCGCTCCGTTGGTGCCCTTGATGATCAGATCCGCCGCTTCGGTCCAGCCCATGTGGCGCAGCATCATTTCAGCAGACAGGATCAGCGAACCCGGGTTGACCTGATCCTTGCCGGCGTACTTCGGCGCAGTACCGTGGGTCGCTTCGAACATGGCAATGGTGTCAGACAGGTTGGCACCCGGTGCGATACCGATACCGCCCACTTCCGCCGCCAGGGCGTCGGAGAGGTAGTCGCCGTTCAGGTTCAGGGTCGCGATTACATCGTACTCGGCCGGGCGCAGCAGGATCTGCTGGAGCATGGCGTCGGCGATGGCATCCTTGACGATGACATTCTTGCCGGTTTTCGGGTTCTTGAACTGCATCCACGGACCACCGTCGAGCAGGGTCGCGCCGAACTCTTCAGCGGCCACTTCGTAGGCCCATTCCTTGAAGGCACCTTCGGTGAACTTCATGATGTTGCCTTTGTGCACGATGGTCAGCGAGTCGCGATCGTTGTCGACCACATACTGCAAGGCCTTGCGCGCCAGACGCTTGGTGCCTTGCAGCGAAACCGGCTTGATGCCGATACCGCAGTTTTCGTCGAAACGGATCTTGGTGACACCCATTTCATCTTTGAGGAACTTGATGACTTTGGTCGCTTCTGGCGAACCGGCTTTCCACTCGATACCGGCGTAGATGTCTTCCGAGTTCTCACGGAAGATCGTCATGTCGACGTCGCCTGGCTTTTTCACCGGGCTAGGCACGCCTTCGAACCAGCGCACAGGGCGCAGGCACACATAAAGGTCGAGTTGCTGACGCAGGGCCACGTTCAGGGAACGAATGCCGCCACCGACCGGAGTGGTCAGAGGGCCCTTGATGGAAACCACGTAATCCTTGACCGCGTCCAGGGTTTCCTGAGGTAGCCAGGTGTCCTGATCGTAAACCTGAGTCGCTTTCTCCCCGGCGTAGACTTCCATCCAGGAAATTTTGCGCTCGCCGCCGTAAGCCTTCTTAACAGCAGCATCGACAACCTTGATCATGACCGGGCTGATATCAACACCAATACCATCGCCTTCGATGAAGGGAATGATCGGGTTGTTAGGAACATTGAGAGAATGGTCCGCATTGACGGTGATTTTGTCGCCGACGGCTGGAACCTGAATCTTCTTGTATCCCATGCTGAACTCCATTGTTTGGATTGAACATCTGGCTTCGTTCGAGCGTAACCCAGTTAAATCGGCGCGCAAACCCTATGTTCCATCCATCTGCCGCAAAGCTGCATGACTCGCGGGCTACAAGCCTGAAAGCAAAGGGAAAAGCGCCAAACTCAAGCACGACGAATGACTCTACGCCCCACTCGCCCCTGCGACCTTTAGACCAATGGACGAGAATTGTCATGCATGAACCATCGGCAGATTGCCAGCTACCTATGTATAATGCCGCCGCTGACTAAAGGGTCACGAAGGCTGGACGGCTCTATGATGAGCCTTTCCGCCGGAAAAGCCGGTCTGTTACCGCAGCCCGAACGCTTGACGCCCTACTGATGCACCCAACATCACAGCAACGAAATCTCGATATTCGGCTCATGGATGACTTTGAACGAACGCGCTTACCCGGCGCCCCTCGAGTTTCTGCGCACGCTTTAGCAAAGAAGAGAGAGTTAATCCGAATATGCCCACCCGCTCGAAGATCATCTATACCTTCACCGACGAAGCCCCAGCCCTCGCCACCTATTCACTGTTGCCTATCGTAGAGGCGTTCACCGCCTCGGCTGATATCGCCGTTGAAACCCGCGATATCTCTCTTGCAGGACGCATTCTGGCCAGCTTCCCCGAGCAACTGGGTGACAAAGCCGTAGCCGACCACCTCGCCGAACTGGGCGACCTGGCCGTTACGCCTGAAGCCAACATCATCAAGCTGCCAAACATCAGCGCCTCTGTTCCGCAGCTGCAAGCGGCAATCAAAGAACTGCAAGCCCAGGGTTTCGCACTTCCTGACTACCCGGAAACCGTGACCAGCGACGCCGACAAGCTCGCCAAGTCGCGCTACGACAAAATCAAGGGCAGCGCCGTGAACCCGGTTCTGCGCGAAGGCAACTCCGATCGTCGTGCACCGCTGTCGGTCAAGAACTACGCGCGCAAGCACCCTCACAAAATGGGCGCCTGGGCTGCGGACTCCAAGTCTCACGTCGCGCACATGAGCACCGGTGATTTCTACGGCAGCGAAAAAGCCGCCCTGATCGAAGCCGCTGACGCCGTCAAAATCGAACTGATCGCTCAAGACGGCACTACCACCGTCCTGAAAGAAAAAACCACCGTACAAGCCGGTGAGATTCTCGATTGCGCGGTCATGAGCAAAAACGCTCTGCGCAGCTTCATTGCTGCCGAGATCGAAGACGCCAAAGCCAAAGGCGTGCTGCTGTCGGTTCACCTCAAAGCCACCATGATGAAGGTCTCCGACCCGATCATGTTCGGCCAGATCGTTGCCGAGTTCTATAAAGACGCACTGGCCAAGCACGCTGACGTGCTGGCACAGATCGGGTTCAACCTGAACAACGGCATCGGCGACCTGTACGCTCGCATAAAAGCCCTGCCGGCTGAACAGCAAGCTGCCATCGAAGCCGACATTCAGGCGGTCTACGCCGCTCGTCCGTCGCTGGCCATGGTCAACTCCGACAAAGGCATCACCAACCTGCACGTGCCGAGCGACGTCATCGTCGACGCCTCGATGCCGGCAATGATCCGTGACTCCGGCAAAATGTGGGGCACTGACGGCCAGCTGCACGACACCAAGGCTGTGATCCCGGATCGCTGCTACGCGACCATCTACCAGGCGGTCATCGAAGACTGCAAGGCAAACGGCGCTTTCGACCCAACCACCATGGGCAGCGTGCCAAACGTTGGTCTGATGGCGAAAAAAGCCGAAGAGTACGGTTCGCACGACAAGACCTTCCAGACCAAGGCCAACGGCGTTGTCCGCGTTACCGACAGCAAAGGCACCCTGCTGCTGGAGCAATCGGTTGAAGCCGGCGACATCTTCCGCATGTGCCAGACCAAAGACGCGCCAATCCAGGACTGGGTCAAACTGGCCGTCAACCGCGCTCGCGCAAGCAGCACGCCAGCGATTTTCTGGCTGGACCCGATGCGCGCTCACGACGGCGTAGTGATCGAGAAAGTTCAGGCTTACCTGAAGGATCACGACACGTCCGGCCTGGACATCCAGATCATGGCACCAGTCGACGCGATGAAGTTCACCCTGGACCGCACTCGCGAAGGCAAGGACACCATTTCGGTGACCGGCAACGTACTGCGCGACTACCTGACTGACCTGTTCCCGATCATGGAACTGGGCACCAGCGCCAAGATGCTGTCGATCGTTCCGCTGATGAATGGCGGCGGTCTGTTCGAAACCGGCGCTGGCGGTTCGGCACCGAAGCACGTTCAACAACTGCTGGAAGAAAACTTCCTGCGCTGGGATTCCCTGGGCGAGTTCCTGGCCCTGGCCGCTTCCCTTGAGCACCTGGGTGTGACCTACAACAACCCTAAGGCGCTGGTTCTGGCCAAGACCCTGGACCAGGCCACCGGCCAGTTCCTGGACAACAACAAGTCGCCATCGCGCAAAGTCGGCAACATCGACAACCGCGGCAGCCACTTCTACCTGGCGCTGTACTGGGCTCAAGCCCTGGCGGCCCAGACTGAAGACGCGGCACTGCAAGCGCAGTTCACGACTCTGGCCAAAACCCTGGCCGAGAACGAAGCAACCATCGTTGCCGAGCTCAACGCCGTTCAGGGCAAGCCAGTGGACATCGGTGGTTACTACCACGCCGATGCCGAGCTGATCAGCAAAGCCATGCGTCCGAGCGCAACCTTCAACGCAGCAGTTGCTGCGCTGGTTTAAGGTTGTAAGGATGCAAAGAAACCCCGGCCCCGTGCCGGGGTTTCTGTTTGTGAACAACCCGCCCCTGTAGGAGCTGGCTTGCCAGCGAAAGCGGTCTGTCATTCAACCGCTTTATTGACTGACCTGACGCCTTCGCTGGCAAGCCAGCTCCTACAGGGTTCGTGTTTCAACAATCAAAATTGAGGGCATTTCATGGATTGGCTACCCCACATCACCGTCGCCACCATCGTCGAAGACAACGGTCGCTTCCTGATGGTCGAAGAACTCAAACACGGCCGCGTTGTGCTCAATCAACCGGCCGGCCACCTGGACCCGGACGAAACGCTGACCGAAGCCGCCATCCGCGAAACCCTCGAAGAAACCGGCTGGGACGTCGAGCCGACCGGCGTCGTCGGCATTTACCTCTACACCGCCCCCAGCAACGGCGTGACTTACCAACGGGTCTGCTTCATCGCAAAACCGCTCAAACACCACCCGGACTATCAGCTGGATGACGGCATCGTCGGCGCCAAGTGGCTGACGCGTGACGAACTGCTGGAACAGCGCGCAAACTGGCGCAGTGAGCTGATCATCCGCTGCATTGATGATTATCTGGACGGTAAACACTTCGGTCTCGAACTGATCCGCCCTTCTCTTTAGCCTTGCGGGCTCCGGCCTGTTAGAATCGCGTCCTTTTTCAAGACACTCATTGAATCCCTATGCGTGATCCAGCCCCTTCTGACACACAAAAGAAGCGCGTCATTGTCGGTATGTCCGGCGGCGTGGACTCTTCCGTTTCCGCCCTCCTGCTGATCGAGCAGGGCTACGAGGTGGAAGGCCTGTTCATGAAGAACTGGGAAGAAGACGATGGAACGGAATACTGCACCGCCATGGACGACCTGGCGGACGCTCAAGCCGTGTGCGACAAAATTGGTATCAAACTGCACACCGCCAACTTCGCCGCCGAGTACTGGGACAACGTGTTCGAGCACTTCCTGGCCGAATACAAGGCCGGGCGCACGCCAAACCCGGACATCCTGTGCAACCGCGAGATCAAGTTCAAGGCGTTCCTCGACTACGCCATGATGCTGGGTGCCGACCTGATCGCCACCGGCCACTACGTGCGCCGCCGCGATATCGATGGCCGCACCGAATTGCTCAAGGGCCTGGACGCGAACAAAGACCAGAGCTACTTCCTGCACGCCGTTGGCGGCGAACAGATCGCCAAGACCCTGTTCCCGGTCGGCGAACTGGAAAAGCCCGAAGTGCGCGCGATTGCCGAGAAATACGAGCTGGCGACTGCGAAGAAAAAGGACTCCACCGGCATCTGCTTCATCGGCGAACGCCGCTTCAGCGACTTTCTCAAGCAGTACCTGCCCGCGCAACCCGGCGAAATCAAGACCACCGAAGGCGAAGTGATCGGCCGTCACCACGGTTTGATGTACCACACCATCGGCCAGCGCCAGGGCCTGGGCATCGGCGGCTTGAAAGACGCCAGTGACGAGCCGTGGTACGTGCTGATCAAGGACCTGGAACACAACGAGCTGATCGTTGGCCAGGGCAATGACCATCCTTACCTCTTCTCCCGTGCCCTGCTCGCCTCGGACATCTATTGGGTCAACCCGATTGATTTGACCGCACCGCGCAAGCTGACCGCCAAGGTCCGCTATCGCCAGAGCGATCAGCCGTGCACGCTGGAGAAAACCGCCACCGGCTACCGCGCAACCTTCGATGACCCGCAACGCGCGGTCACCCCAGGCCAGTCCGTGGTGTTCTATGACGGTGAAATCTGCCTGGGAGGCGGAGTGATCGAAATTGCCGAGCCATGGACCAGCAAAGGCCAGCAACAATGAGCCCGACCCAGGAGCAACTGACGGCGCTGGGCGGCGTGTTTCTCGCCGCCGTCCTCGTCGACAAGATTGCCAAGAGCGGCCAGACCTCTGAAGCCGGCCTGACCTGCATGCTCGGCAGCCTGCTGATTCGCGACCCCAAGGACACGCTGGAAGTCTACGGCGGTGATGACATCAATCTGCGCGAAGGTTATCGCGCCCTGGTCGGCGCACTTGAGCGTGACCCGAGCGCCCTTCAGCGTGAGCCCTTGCGTTACGCACTGGCGATGCTGGGCCTGGAGCGTCAGCTGGCCAAGCGCGGCGACATGCTGGAGGTGATTGGCAAGCGCTTGCCGCAGATCCAATCCCAGGTCGAACACTTCGGCCCAGCCCATGAAAACGTGATCGCCGCATGCGGCGCGCTGTACCAGGACACCCTGAGCACCTTGCGCCAACGGATTCAGGTCCACGGCGACATGCGCAACCTGCAGCAGCCGAGCAATGCCTCGAAAATCCGCGCCCTGTTGCTGGCCGGGATTCGCTCGGCGCGCCTGTGGCGGCAGTTGGGCGGACATCGTTGGCAACTGGTGATCAGCCGCCGCAAGTTGCTGAAAGAGCTTTACCCCTTGATGCGTAACGAATAAGTCGCGCAGACAACTATTTACTCTGCATTACGCGTAATACGCCGGTCAGTTGGCAACGGACCGGCGGATTTTTTCATGTATGATACGCGCCCCATTTCGTTGCCCGACTGTCCGAGAACACCCCATGCAGCTTTCTTCGCTCACTGCGGTTTCCCCTGTTGACGGCCGCTACGCCGGCAAAACCCAGGCCCTGCGCCCGATTTTCAGCGAATACGGTCTGATCCGTGCTCGCGTTCTGGTTGAAGTACGCTGGCTCCAGCGTCTGGCCGCTCACTCTGCCATCAGCGAAGTACCGGCGTTCTCCGCCGAAGCCAACGCTGTGCTGAACACCCTGGCGGAAAACTTTTCTCTGGAACACGCCGAGCGCGTCAAAGAGATCGAGCGCACCACCAACCACGACGTTAAAGCCATCGAATACCTGCTCAAAGAGCAAGCGGCCAAACTGCCGGAACTGGCTGCCGTCAGCGAGTTCATCCACTTTGCCTGCACCAGCGAGGACATCAACAACCTGTCCCACGCCCTGATGCTGCGCGAAGGCCGTGATGACGTGATGCTGCCGCTGATGCGCCAGACCGCCGAAGCCATCCGCGAACTGGCCATCCGCTTCGCTGACGTGCCAATGCTGTCGCGCACCCACGGTCAGCCGGCTTCGCCGACCACCCTGGGCAAAGAGCTGGCGAACGTGGTTTACCGTCTGGAGCGTCAAATCGCTCAGGTCGCTGCCGTTCCGCTGCTGGGCAAGATCAACGGCGCTGTCGGCAACTACAACGCTCACCTGTCGGCCTACCCTGAGATCGACTGGGAAGAAAACGCCCGCGCCTTCATCGAAGACGAACTGGGTCTGGGTTTCAACCCGTACACCACGCAAATCGAACCGCACGACTACATTGCCGAGCTGTTCGACGCTATCGCGCGCTTCAACACCATCCTGATCGACTTCGACCGCGACATCTGGGGCTACATCTCCCTGGGTTATTTCAAACAGCGCACCATCGCTGGCGAAATCGGCTCGTCGACCATGCCGCACAAGGTCAACCCGATCGACTTCGAAAACTCCGAAGGCAACCTGGGCATCGCCAACGCACTGTTTCAGCACCTGGCGAGCAAGCTGCCGATCTCCCGCTGGCAGCGCGACCTGACCGACTCTACCGTACTGCGCAACCTCGGTGTCGGCTTCGCCCACAGCGTGATCGCGTACGAAGCGAGCCTCAAAGGCATCAGCAAGCTTGAGCTCAACGCTCAGAAAATCGCTGCTGACCTGGACGCATGCTGGGAAGTTCTGGCCGAGCCGATCCAGACCGTGATGCGCCGCTACAACATCGAAAACCCGTACGAAAAACTGAAAGAATTGACGCGCGGCAAGGGCATCAGCCCAGAAGCGCTGCAAACTTTCATCGATGGCCTGGACATGCCAGCCGCCGCCAAGGCCGAGCTGAAATTGCTCACCCCGGCGAACTACATCGGTAACGCTGTAGAGCAAGCCAAACGCATCTGATTGACCGCTGGACATGTTTGAAACGCCCGGCCGCGCCGGGCGTTTTTATTCCCGTCTCAAAAGTGCTTTTTTTCAATAGGTTACACATGAATCCTGATATTCCTCTTCAACTTCTGGGCGGCATCACGGCGCGTGAATTCCTGCGCGACTACTGGCAGAAAAAACCGCTGCTGATCCGCCAGGCGATTCCTGATTTCGAAAGCCCGATCGACGCCGACGAACTGGCCGGTCTAGCACTGGAAGAAGAAGTCGAATCGCGCCTGGTGATCGAGCACGGCGAGCGTCCTTGGGAATTGCGCCGCGGCCCGTTCGCGGAAGACGAATTCAGCAAACTGCCGGAACGCGAGTGGACCTTGCTGGTACAAGCGGTCGATCAGTTTGTGCCTGAAGTCAGCGAACTGCTGGAACAGTTCCGCTTTCTGCCGAGCTGGCGCGTCGACGACGTGATGATCAGCTTCGCCGCCCCAGGTGGCAGCGTCGGTCCGCACTTCGACAACTACGATGTATTCCTGCTGCAAGGCCACGGCAAGCGCAACTGGAAAATTGGCCAGATGTGCAACTCCGAGAGCGCCCTGCTGCCACACGCAGACCTGCGCATCCTCGCTGACTTCGAAGCCACCGATGAGTGGATCCTGGAACCGGGCGACATGCTGTATCTGCCACCACGCCTGGCCCACTGCGGCGTGGCCGTCGATGACTGCATGACGTACTCCGTCGGTTTCCGCGCGCCGAGCGCCGCTGAAGTGCTGACCCACTTCACCGACTTCCTCAGCCAGTTCCTGACGGACGAAGAGCGCTACACCGACGCCGACGCGCTGCCCGCGGCTGATCCACACCAGATCCAGCACGATGCCCTTGATCGGCTCAAAGCCCTGCTGGCCGAGCACATGAGCGACGAGCGCCTGCTGTTGACCTGGTTCGGCCAGTTCATGACCGAGCCGCGCTACCCGGAACTCGTGGTAGGTCCGGAAGAAATCGAGGAAGACGACCTGCTCGCCAGCCTTGAGCAAGGTGCAGTCTTGATCCGCAACCCAAGCGCTCGCCTGGCATGGTCCGAAGTCGATGACGACCTGCTGCTGTTCGCCAGCGGCCAGAGCCGTTATCTGCCGGGCAAGCTGCGCGAACTGCTGAAAATGGTCTGCGCCGCCGATGCGCTGCACATCGACAACCTTGGCGAGTGGCTGGCCGACGAAGACGGTCGCGGCCTGCTGTGCGAACTGATCAAGCAAGGAAGCCTGGGGTTTGCTGATGAATAAAATTCACGTAAGTGTCGCAGACTGGCAAAAGGATAACGCCGAGATCCGGCGCATTCGTGAGACGGTATTCATCGCCGAGCAATCCGTTCCGCCCGAGCTGGAATGGGATGCCGATGACGCCACCGCGGTGCATTTCCTGGCCTTCGAAGGCGACTTTCCGATTGGCACTGCTCGCCTGCTGCCCGATGGTCACATCGGCCGGGTTTCGGTGCTCAAGGACTGGCGCGGCCTGAAGGTCGGCGATGCGCTGATGCATGCGGTGATTGGTGAAGCCGAGAAGCGTGGACTGAAGCAGCAAATGCTCAGCGCGCAGGTGCAGGCAACGGCGTTCTATGAGCGCCTGGGTTTTCACATTCTCAGCGAGGAATTCCTGGAAGCCGGGATTCCGCATGTGGACATGGTGCGTCACTCCGCCTGATACCGAGGTGCTGCCATCGCGGGCAAGCCCGGCTCCTACAGGATCTCTGTAGGAGCCGAGCTTGCTCGCGATGAGGCCCGCAAGAACACACAAAACGCCCCGCCATTTTCGGATGCCGGGGCGTTTTGCTGTCTACGATTCAACTTGCGCCACGCCGGGCCGACAAACTGGCACTATCAAGGCATTAGAAGTCGGAGATAACGGATATGTCCCTACGCACACTGCTCACCACCCTGCTACTGACCTGCAGTTTTTCAGCCATGGCCGCCACCGAAATCGTACCCCTGAACTTCCGCACCAGCGCCGACTTGCTGTCCGTGGCGCAGGATTTCATTGGCAACGAAGGCCAGGTCAGCGCTTATGGCAATCAGCTGATCGTCAACGCGGATCAACGCAAGATCGACGAACTTAAAGCCCTGATCGGCCAACTCGATGTCGCCGCCAAGCGCCTGCTGATCACCGTCGACACCAGTGACAACAACTACCAGGACAATCAGGGTTACTCGGTAAACGGCGCCAAGCCGAACCAGACCCGAATCATCCATCGCAGCACCGCCAGCCGTGACGGCGGAGTCCAGCAGATTCAGGCCAGCGAAGGCACACCTGCACTGATTCAGGTCGGCCAGAGCGTTCCGCTCACGAGCGCGCAGACCGACTCTTACGGTGATTTGCGCAGCCGGACCGAATACCGCAACGTCACTCAGGGCTTCTACGTCACCGCCAGCGTCACCGGTGAAATCGTTCACTTGGCGATCAGCACCAATCGTGACCGCATTAGCCAGGAACGTTCCGATGTAGTGAACGTACAAAGTACCGACACAACCGTCACAGGCCGCCTCGGCGAATGGATTACGCTGGCCGGCGTCAACCAGCAGAACCTGGCCGACAAACAGGCCAGGACCCGCAGCTATGCGACTCAGGGCCGGGATGACATGACCCTGCGGGTGAAAGTCGATACTTTGGACTAAAGCACCGGAAACTGACTGATTAGTCGTATTAGACCAAAGATGTAGTGCCTGAAAAAAAGCACTACAAAACGTTTGACGATCGAAAAAAGCAAAGGCATGATGGCCTCGCTCCCGCTAATCAGGGGCCCTGGCAAGGGCCTTCGAAGCGATGCTCGCACCTATCCCGCGAGCCGCTTCGTGTCTGTACCGCCCACAAGGTGTGTTTGACGAGGTTGCCGACTGGAACGAAGTTGTCCCGAGGGACGGAAGCGTAATTAGGTAACCCGGCACTACACTGAAGTTCGCACCAAGGCCCACGATGCCCGAATGCGCTCAACAGCTTGCCCTTACCTGCTCACTTCCCCTCGAGCCCATCGTTCATCCCGTCGCTACCCCGCCGAATCCGACTTGACCACCCAAGCTTCTGGTCAGCGAGCGCATGAATTTTCCACCGCAGAACAACTTTCCGTAAAAGACGCGACGAGGTTTATCTCCATGGCACTGACACGCGAACAGCAAATTGCAGCCCTCGAAAAAGATTGGGCTGAAAACCCACGCTGGAAAGGCGTGACACGCGCTTACTCCGCTGCTGACGTCGTCCGCCTGCGTGGCTCGGTTCAACCTGAGCACACCTTTGCAAAACTGGGCGCCGAGAAGCTGTGGAACCTGGTCACCCAGGGCGCCAAGCCTTCCTTCCGTCCCGAGAAAGATTTCGTCAACTGCATGGGCGCCCTGACCGGCGGCCAGGCTGTACAACAAGTCAAAGCCGGTATCCAGGCGATCTACCTGTCGGGCTGGCAAGTCGCTGCGGACAACAACTCCGCCGAATCGATGTACCCGGACCAGTCGCTGTACCCGGTGGACTCGGTTCCAACCGTGGTCAAGCGCATCAACAACTCGTTCCGTCGTGCTGACCAGATCCAGTGGAAAGCCGGCAAAGGCCCGGGCGACGAAGGTTACATCGACTACTTCGCTCCAATCGTGGCTGACGCTGAAGCCGGTTTCGGTGGCGTACTGAACGCTTACGAGCTGATGAAGAGCATGATCGAAGCAGGCGCCGCCGGCGTTCACTTCGAAGACCAACTGGCCTCCGTGAAAAAATGCGGCCACATGGGCGGCAAGGTACTGGTTCCTACCCAGGAAGCCGTACAGAAGCTGACCGCTGCCCGTCTGGCAGCTGACGTTGCCGGTACTCCGACCATCATCCTGGCCCGTACCGACGCTAACGCAGCTGACCTGCTGACGTCCGACTGCGACCCGTACGACCAGCCATTCGTGACCGGCGAACGTACCCAGGAAGGCTTCTACAAAGTGCGCGCCGGTCTGGACCAGGCCATCGCTCGCGGCCTGGCTTACGCTCCGTACGCCGATCTGATCTGGTGCGAAACCGCCAAGCCGGATCTGGACGAGGCTCGTCGCTTCGCTGAAGCGATCAAAAAGGAATACCCGAACCAACTGCTGTCGTACAACTGCTCGCCTTCCTTCAACTGGAAGAAAAACCTGGACGACGCGACCATCGCCAAGTTCCAGCGCGAACTGTCCGCCATGGGTTACAAGCACCAGTTCATCACCCTGGCCGGCATTCACAACATGTGGCACAGCATGTTCAACCTGGCGCACGACTACGCCCGCAACGACATGACTGCCTACGTGAAGCTGCAAGAGCAGGAGTTCGCTGACGCTTCGAAGGGCTACACCTTCGTGGCTCACCAGCAGGAAGTGGGCACCGGCTACTTCGACGACATGACCACTGTGATTCAAGGTGGCTCGTCTTCGGTAACCGCACTGACCGGTTCGACTGAAGAAGAACAGTTCCACTGATCTGCTTCGCCTGAGTAAACGGCCGTTGCGGACCGGATAGAAAGCTAACCGCAACGCTGCACATCTGACGCCCCGACTGGTTCGGGGCGTTTTTTTGCCTGCGATTTCACCCATCCTTGTAGGAGCTGGCTTGCCAGCGAAGGCGTCCGTTCATTCAGCGCATGACTGTCGGACCTATTCGCTGGCAAGCCAGCTCCTACACTCTCTGTGTTGCGGCAAAACATTGATCCAGCGCGATATCGTTGTCAGAAAAATCCGCTAAAACATTCACTGCCGCTACTTGCAGTAACGCGCAAAAAAGACAACTTCCCGACTCTTACCCCGCTAATCAGTTTAAAAACCATCACAAACAATATTGATTATCATTTAGGCGCAACTATGTTCGTTACATTTCCGACAAAACAATATTGATGAAAAGCCGGCTAATGCCCGCCATGCATGGGCTGCGGAGCTTTCGAGGTGCGCTATGTCCTTAATCCTATAAATAATTTCGCTATAGGAATTTTACTTGCTGGGTGTTTAGCCATAAAATCAGCGGGATTGATTGCTGCGACATATCGTCACTGCGTTGTTACTTTTTCAAGCTCAGAGACCTTTGCTCTCTGTTAAGGATTACCAGCATGCCCGAAGCGACAGGACTCATGGCCCACAACTGGGGCTTTGCCATTTTCCTTCTGGGCGTCGTCGGCCTATGCGCCTTCATGCTCGGCGTCTCCAGCCTCCTCGGGTCAAAAGCCTGGGGTCGCAGCAAAAACGAACCGTTTGAATCCGGCATGCTGCCTACAGGTGGCGCCCGTCTGCGGCTCTCAGCCAAATTCTATCTCGTCGCGATGCTCTTCGTGATCTTCGATATCGAAGCCCTTTTTCTCTTTGCATGGTCTGTGTCCGTCCGCGAAAGCGGCTGGACCGGATTCGTCGAAGCTCTCGTTTTCATAGCAATTCTGTTGGCAGGCCTTGTCTACCTATTCCGAGTGGGCGCCCTTGACTGGGCTCCGGAAGCTCGTCGTAAGCGACAAGCGAAGCTGAAACAATGAGGCTTTGGCAATGCAATACAATCTCACCAGGATCGACCCCGATGCTCCTAACGAGCAGTATCCGATTGGCGAACGGGAAACCGTTTCCGATCCGTTAGAAGATCAAGTCCACAAAAACATTTTCATGGGCAAGCTCGAAGACGTGCTTAACGGCACGATCAACTGGGGGCGCAAGAACTCCCTGTGGCCGTATAACTTCGGTCTTTCGTGCTGCTACGTGGAAATGACCACCGCCTTCACGGCGCCCCACGACATCGCGCGCTTCGGCGCCGAGGTTATCCGGGCATCGCCGCGTCAGGCGGATTTCATGGTTATCGCCGGTACCTGCTTCATCAAGATGGCGCCGATCATTCAGCGTCTCTACGAGCAAATGCTCGAACCTAAATGGGTTATTTCCATGGGTTCGTGCGCCAACTCCGGTGGCATGTACGACATCTACTCTGTCGTTCAAGGGGTGGACAAGTTCCTGCCCGTGGACGTCTACGTGCCTGGCTGCCCGCCCCGTCCTGAAGCTTTTCTGCAAGGTTTGATGCTCTTGCAAGAGTCGATTGGACAGGAGCGTCGCCCGCTTTCCTGGGTCGTCGGCGATCAAGGCGTATACCGCGCCGAGATGCCTTCCGAGAAGGAAAAGCGCCGCGAACAGCGAATCGCAGTCACCAACCTGCGCAGCCCCGACGAAGTCTGATCCAGACCTGCTTCTTTTATAGAACGAGAACCTGGCTTCATTCTTTACGTTGACCGAAAGCGATAAATAACCATGACTACAGGCAGTGCTCTGTACATCCCGCCTTACAAGGCAGACGACCAGGATGTGGTCGTCGAACTGAACAACCGTTTTGGCCCCGAGGCGTTCACCGCCCAGCCAACCCGCACCGGCATGCCGGTGCTTTGGGTTGCGCGTGCCAAACTCGTCGAAGTCCTGACCTTCCTGCGTAACCTGCCCAAGCCGTACGTCATGCTCTATGACCTGCACGGCGTGGACGAGCGTCTGCGCACCAAGCGTCAAGGGCTGCCTAACGGCGTCGACTTCACTGTGTTCTATCACTTGATGTCGATCGAACGTAATAGTGACGTAATGATCAAGGTCGCCTTGTCCGAGAGCGACCTCAGCGTGCCGACCGTGACCGGCATCTGGCCGAACGCCAACTGGTACGAGCGTGAAGTGTGGGACATGTACGGCATCAACTTTGCCGGCCACCCGCACCTGACCCGCATCATGATGCCGCCGACCTGGGAAGGTCACCCGCTGCGCAAGGACTTCCCGGCCCGTGCCACCGAGTTCGACCCGTTCACCCTGAACCTCGCCAAGCAACAGCTTGAGGAAGAAGCCGCGCGCTTCAAGCCTGAAGACTGGGGTATGAAGCGTTCCGGTGCGAACGAGGACTACATGTTCCTCAACCTCGGTCCTAACCACCCTTCCGCGCACGGTGCGTTCCGCATCATCCTGCAGCTGGACGGTGAAGAGATCGTCGATTGCGTGCCGGACGTTGGCTACCACCACCGTGGTGCCGAGAAGATGGCCGAGCGTCAGTCCTGGCACAGTTTCATCCCGTACACCGATCGTATCGACTACCTCGGCGGCGTGATGAACAACCTGCCGTACGTGCTCTCGGTCGAGAAGCTGGCCGGCATCAAGGTGCCGGAGAAGGTCGACGTCATCCGCATCATGATGGCCGAATTCTTCCGGATCACCAGCCACCTGCTGTTCCTGGGCACATACATCCAGGACGTCGGCGCCATGACCCCGGTGTTCTTCACGTTCACCGACCGTCAGAAGGCGTACACGGTGATCGAAGCCATTACCGGTTTCCGTCTGCACCCGGCCTGGTACCGCATTGGTGGCGTCGCTCACGACCTGCCGCGCGGCTGGGAAAAACTGGTGAAAGACTTCGTCGAGTGGATGCCAAAGCGTCTGGACGAATACCAGAAAGCCGCCCTGGACAACAGCATCCTGCGTGGCCGGACCATCGGCGTCGCCGACTACAACACCAAGGAAGCCCTGGAATGGGGTGTCACTGGTTCCGGCCTGCGCGCCACCGGTTGCGACTTCGACCTGCGCAAGGCGCGTCCGTACTCCGGTTATGAGAACTTCGAATTCGAAGTGCCGCTGGCCGCAAATGGCGATGCCTACGATCGCTGCATCGTGCGCGTCGAAGAAATGCGCCAGAGCATCAAGATCATCGACCAGTGCATGCGCAACATGCCGGAAGGCCCGTACAAGGCGGATCACCCGCTGACCACGCCGCCGCCGAAAGAGCGCACCCTGCAACACATCGAGACCCTGATCACGCACTTCCTGCAAGTTTCGTGGGGCCCGGTCATGCCGGCCAACGAATCCTTCCAGATGATCGAAGCGACCAAGGGCATCAACAGTTATTACCTGACGAGCGATGGCGGCACCATGAGCTACCGCACCCGGATTCGTACCCCAAGCTTCCCGCACTTGCAGCAGATCCCTTCGGTGATCAAAGGCAGCATGGTCGCGGACTTGATCGCGTACCTGGGTAGTATCGATTTCGTTATGGCCGACGTGGACCGCTAAGCATGAACAGCACGCTTATCCAGACAGACCGTTTCACCTTGAGTGAAACCGAGCGCTCGGCCATCGAGCACGAGTTGCATCACTACGAAGACCCGCGCGCGGCGTCGATCGAAGCCCTGAAGATCGTCCAGAAGGAACGTGGCTGGGTGCCGGATGGCGCTTTGTACGCCATCGGCGAGATCCTCGGCATCCCGGCCAGCGACGTAGAAGGCGTGGCGACGTTCTATAGCCAGATCTTCCGTCAGCCGGTTGGCCGTCACATCATTCGCGTCTGCGACAGCATGGTCTGCTACATCGGCGGCCACGAATCCGTGGTCAGCGAAATCCAGAGCAAGCTTGGCATCGGCCTGGGTCAGACCACCGCCGACGGTCGTTTCACTCTGCTGCCGGTCTGCTGCCTCGGCAACTGTGACAAGGCACCGGCGTTGATGATCGACGACGACACTTTCGGTGATGTGCAGCCTGCCGGCGTTGCCAAATTGCTCGAGGGCTACGTATGACCCTGACTTCCTTCGGCCCTGCCAACCGCATCAAGCGGTCGGCCGAGACTCACCCGCTCACCTGGCGTCTGCGTGACGACGGCGAAGCCGTGTGGCTCGACGAGTACCAGGCCAAGAACGGTTACGCCGCTGCGCGCAAAGCCTTCGCCGACATGGCTCAGGACGATATCGTCCAGACCGTGAAGGATTCGGGCTTGAAAGGTCGCGGCGGTGCAGGCTTCCCCACGGGCGTTAAGTGGGGCCTGATGCCCAAAGACGAATCCATCAACATCCGCTACCTGCTGTGCAACGCGGATGAAATGGAGCCGAACACCTGGAAAGACCGCATGCTGATGGAGCAACTGCCCCATCTGCTGATCGAAGGCATGCTGATCAGTGCCCGCGCGCTGAAAACCTACCGGGGCTACATCTTCCTGCGTGGCGAATACACCACCGCCGCCAAGCACCTCAACCGTGCCGTAGAAGAAGCCAAGGCAGCAGGCCTGCTGGGTAAAAACATTCTGGGCAGCGGCTTCGATTTCGAGCTGTTCGTCCACACCGGCGCCGGGCGTTACATCTGCGGTRAAGAAACCGCACTGATCAACTCCCTCGAAGGCCGCCGCGCCAACCCGCGCTCCAAGCCGCCCTTCCCTGCCGCCGTTGGCGTGTGGGGCAAGCCGACCTGCGTGAACAACGTTGAAACCCTGTGCAACGTGCCGGCGATCATTGCCGACGGCGTGGACTGGTACAAATCGTTGGCCCGTGAAGGCAGTGAAGACATGGGCACCAAGCTCATGGGCTTCTCCGGCAAGGTCAAGAACCCTGGGCTGTGGGAACTGCCATTCGGCGTCACCGGTCGCGAGCTGTTCGAAGACTACGCCGGCGGCATGCGCGACGGTTACAAGCTCAAGTGCTGGCAGCCTGGCGGCGCCGGTACCGGTTTCCTGTTGCCGGAACACCTGGATGCACAAATGTATGCCGGCGGCATCGCCAAGGTTGGCACCCGTATGGGTACCGGCCTGGCCATGGCGGTGGACGACAGCGTCAACATGGTGTCCTTGCTGCGCAACATGGAAGAGTTCTTCTCCCGCGAATCCTGTGGCTTCTGCACCCCGTGCCGTGACGGTTTGCCGTGGAGCGTCAAGCTCCTGCGCGCCATCGAGAACGGTGAAGGGCAAGCCGGCGATATCGAGACCCTGCTGGGTCTGGTCGGCTTCCTCGGCCCTGGCAAGACCTTCTGTGCTCACGCACCGGGCGCCGTGGAGCCGTTGGGCAGCGC
This sequence comes from Pseudomonas sp. P4_C8, assembly GCF_056401975.1. Lineage (NCBI taxonomy): Bacteria > Pseudomonadati > Pseudomonadota > Gammaproteobacteria > Pseudomonadales > Pseudomonadaceae > Pseudomonas > Pseudomonas sp. P4_C8. The sequence goes on from NZ_JBFUIH010000028.1 coordinate 73,287, forward strand.
AATCAAATACTTCCGTCCAGAGTTCGAAGCCGGCATCGCGCCTACCAGCGCCGCCGTCCCGCCTCTGGCAAGGCCGATCGTAGTCGGCGCGTAAACGCTTAAAAAGGCGAAGGGTCCGTGCCCTTCTCCTTCTCGTGTGATGACGCCTTGAACGGCTGTGTTGATTCACGCGAATACAAGATTCCATTAGCCACGCCCGCTGACACCGGGCCAACGAAGAACTTTGAACCATGGCCACTATCCACGTAGACGGCAAAGAGCTCGAAGTCGATGGGGCAGACAACCTGTTACAGGCATGTCTGTCGCTAGGCCTCGATATCCCGTATTTCTGCTGGCACCCAGCCCTTGGCAGCGTTGGCGCTTGCCGCCAGTGCGCGGTCAAGCAGTACACCGACGAAAACGACAAGCGTGGTCGGATCGTCATGTCCTGCATGACCCCCGCCACCGACGGCAGCTGGATCTCCATCGACGACGAAGAAGCGAAAGTATTCCGCGCCAGCGTCGTTGAATGGCTGATGACCAACCACCCTCACGACTGCCCGGTCTGTGAAGAAGGCGGTCACTGCCACCTGCAAGACATGACGGTAATGACCGGCCACAACGAGCGCCGTTACCGCTTCACCAAGCGTACCCACCAGAACCAGCAACTGGGCCCGTTCATTTCCCACGAAATGAACCGCTGCATCGCTTGCTACCGCTGCGTGCGCTTCTATAAGGATTACGCCGGCGGCACCGACCTCGGTGTGTTCGGCGCCCACGACAACGTGTACTTCGGTCGCGTAGAAGACGGCGTACTGGAAAGCGAGTTCTCCGGCAACCTCACCGAGGTCTGTCCGACCGGTGTGTTCACCGACAAGACTCACTCCGAGCGCTACAACCGCAAGTGGGACATGCAGTTCTCGCCGAGCATCTGCCATGGTTGCTCCAGCGGCTGCAACATTTCCCCGGGCGAGCGCTACGGTGAACTGCGTCGTATCGAAAACCGTTTCAACGGTTCGGTAAACCAGTACTTCCTGTGCGACCGTGGCCGTTTCGGCTATGGCTACGTCAACCGCGAAGATCGTCCGCGTCAGCCTTTGCTGGCCAACGGCACCAAGCTGAGCCTCGACGAAGCGCTGGATAAAGCCGCTGACCTGTTGCGCGGTCGCAACATCGTCGGCATCGGTTCGCCGCGTGCCAGCCTCGAAAGCAACTACGCGTTGCGCGAACTGGTGGGCGCCGAGCACTTCTACTCCGGTATCGAAGCCGCCGAGCTGGAACGCATTCGTCTGGTCATGCAGGTGTTGAAAGACAGCCCGCTGCCAATCCCGAACATGCGCGACATCGAAGACCACGATGCAATCTTCGTCCTCGGTGAAGACCTGACCCAGACCGCTGCGCGCATGGCCCTGTCCCTGCGTCAATCGGTCAAAGGTAAAGCTGAAGACATGGCCGACGCCATGCGCGTTCAGCCTTGGCTCGACGCTGCGGTGAAGAACATCGGTCAGAACGCTCTGAACCCGCTGTTCATCGCCAGCCTGGCTGAAACCAAGCTCGACGACATCGCCGAAGAATGCGTTCACGCTGCGCCAGACGACCTGGCCCGCATCGGTTTCGCCGTGGCTCACGCGCTCGACGCCAGCGCCCCAGCGGTTGAAGGCCTGGATGCTGAAGCCCTCGAACTGGCCAAGCGCATCGCTGACGCCCTGCTCGCGGCCAAGCGCCCATTGATCATTGCCGGTACCTCGTTGGGTTCCAAGGCGCTGATCGAAGCGGCTGCAAACATCGCCAAAGCCCTGAAGCTGCGCGAGAAGAACGGTTCCATCAGCCTGATCGTGCCAGAGGCCAACAGCCTCGGCCTGGCCATGCTCGGTGGTGACTCGGTCGACGCCGCGCTGCAAGCGGTGATCGACGGCCGTGCCGACGCCATCGTCGTGCTGGAAAACGATCTGTACACCCGCACCGACAAAGCCAAGGTTGATGCCGCCCTGACCGCCGCGAAAGTGGTGATCGTTGCCGACCATCAGAAAACCGCCACCAGCGATCGCGCGCACCTGGTTCTGCCAGCCGCCAGCTTCGCCGAAGGCGACGGTACTTTGGTCAGCCAGGAAGGTCGCGCCCAGCGCTTCTTCCAGGTCTTCGATCCGAAATACATGGACGCCAGCATCCTGGTTCACGAAGGCTGGCGCTGGCTGCATGCCCTGCGCGCGACCCTGCTGAACCAGCCGATCAACTGGACCCAGCTGGACCACGTCACCGCTGCCGTCGCTTCAAGCACGCCGCAACTGGCGCGTATCGTTGATGCCGCACCGTCCGCCTCGTTCCGCATCAAGGGCATGAAACTGGCCCGCGAACCGCTGCGTTACTCCGGTCGTACCGCCATGCGTGCCGACATCAACGTGCACGAACCGCGTACTCCGCAAGACAACGACACCGCGTTCAACTTCTCGATGGAAGGTTACTCGGGCTCGGTCGAACCGCGTCAGCAAGTACCGTTCGCCTGGTCTCCGGGCTGGAACTCGCCACAAGCCTGGAACAAGTTCCAGGACGAAGTCGGTGGTCACATCCGCGCTGGCGACCCGGGCACCCGCCTGATCGAAAGCACCGGTGATTCGCTGAACTGGTTCGCCGCTGTTCCGCGTGCGTTCAACCCGGCTCCGGGCACCTGGCAGGTTGTGCCGTTCTTCCACCTGCTCGGCAGCGAAGAGACCTCTTCGAAAGCCGCGCCGGTTCAGGAACGCATCCCGGCCGCTTACGTCGCTTTGGCCAAGTCCGAAGCTGATCGTCTGGGGGTCAATGACGGCGCTATGCTGAGCTTGAACGTTGCTGGCCAGACCCTGCGTCTGCCGCTGCGCATCAATGAAGAGCTGGGTGCAGGTCTGGTTGCATTGCCTTCGGGCATCGCCGGTATTCCGCCAGCGATCTTTGGCAAATCCGTTGACGGTCTGCAGGAGGCAGCGCAATGACTTGGTTCACTCCTGAAGTGATCGACGTGATCATCGCAGTCATTCAGGCCATCGTGATTCTGCTCGCCGTGGTGGTATGCGGCGCGCTGTTGAGCTGGGTCGAGCGTCGTTTGCTCGCCCTCTGGCAGGACCGTTACGGTCCGAACCGCGTCGGCCCGTTTGGCGCGTTCCAGATCGCAGCCGACATGATCAAGATGTTCTTCAAGGAAGACTGGACCCCGCCGTTCGCCGACAAGATGATCTTCACCCTGGCACCGGTCGTGGCCATGAGCGCCCTGCTGATTGCCTTCGCGATCATCCCGATCACCCCGACCTGGGGCGTGGCGGATCTGAACATCGGCATCCTGTTCTTCTTCGCCATGGCCGGTCTGTCGGTCTACGCGGTGTTGTTCGCCGGTTGGTCGAGTAACAACAAGTTCGCCCTGCTGGGCAGCTTGCGGGCCTCGGCGCAAACTGTGTCGTACGAAGTGTTCATGGGCCTGTCGTTGATGGGCATCGTGATCCAGGTCGGCTCGTTCAACATGCGCGACATCGTTGATTACCAGGCCCAGAACCTGTGGTTCATCATTCCGCAGATCTTCGGTTTCCTGACCTTCTTCATCGCTGGCGTCGCCGTGACTCACCGTCACCCGTTCGACCAGCCGGAAGCGGAACAGGAACTGGCCGACGGTTACCACATTGAATACGCCGGCATGAAATGGGGCATGTTCTTCGTCGGCGAGTACATCGGCATCGTGCTGATTTCGGCGCTGCTGGTGACCTTGTTCTTCGGTGGCTGGCACGGTCCGTTCGGCATTCTGCCGCAGATCCCGTTCATCTGGTTCGCGCTGAAAACCGCGTTCTTCATCATGATCTTCATCCTGTTGCGCGCTTCGATTCCGCGCCCACGGTATGACCAAGTGATGGACTTCAGCTGGAAGTTCTGCCTGCCGCTGACCCTCGTCAACATGCTGGTGACCGCTGCGATCGTGTTGCTCAACACGCCCGCCGTCGCGGCTCAGTGAGGATAGAGAATCATGAAGTACATATTTGACATCGTGCATGGCTTCTTCACCCAGCTTCGCAGCCTGGTGATGATTTTCGGCCACGCCTTCCGCAAGCGCGACACGCTGCAGTACCCGGAAGAAGCCGTGTACCTGCCGCCGCGCTACCGTGGCCGTATCGTCCTGACCCGCGACCCTGATGGCGAAGAGCGTTGTGTAGCCTGCAACCTGTGCGCCGTGGCGTGCCCGGTTGGCTGTATCTCGCTGCAGAAAGCTGAAACCGAAGACGGTCGCTGGTACCCGGACTTCTTCCGCATCAACTTCTCGCGCTGCATTTTCTGCGGCCTCTGCGAGGAAGCCTGCCCGACCACCGCGATCCAGCTGACACCGGATTTCGAGATGGCCGAGTTCAAACGTCAGGACCTGGTGTACGAGAAAGAAGATCTGCTGATCTCCGGCCCCGGCAAAAACCCTGATTACAACTTCTATCGTGTTGCAGGTATGGCGATTGCCGGGAAGCCGAAAGGCTCCGCGCAAAACGAAGCCCAGCCGATCAACGTGAAGAGCTTGCTGCCTTAAGGAAGAAAGATGGAATTCGCTTTCTATTTCGCATCGGGTATCGCTGTGGTGTCCACGCTTCGCGTGATCACCAACACCAACCCTGTGCACGCCCTGCTCTACCTGATCATTTCGCTGATCGCCGTGGCCATGACGTTCTTCGCCCTCGGCGCACCGTTTGCCGGTGTACTGGAAGTGATCGCCTACGCTGGCGCCATCATGGTGCTGTTCGTGTTCGTGGTGATGATGCTGAACCTGGGCCCGGCCTCGGCTCAGCAAGAGCGCGTCTGGCTCAAGCCCGGTATCTGGCTCGGCCCGGTGATTCTCGGCGCATTGCTGCTGGGTGAACTGCTGTATGTGCTGTTCAGCCATTCCAGCGGTCTGGCCGTCGGCCACACCACCGTAGACGCCAAGGCCGTGGGCATCAGCCTGTTCGGTCCGTATCTGCTGGTGGTCGAACTCGCCTCGATGTTGCTGCTCGCTGCAGCCGTCACGGCGTTCCACTTGGGCCGCAACGAAGCCAAGGAGCAATGACGATGCCTGCTATCCCTATGGAGCATGGTCTGGCGGTCGCCGGCATCCTGTTCTGCCTCGGTCTGGTCGGCCTGATGGTCCGCCGCAACATTCTCTTCGTGCTGATGAGCCTGGAGGTCATGATGAATGCCTCCGCACTGGCGTTCATCGTTGCCGGTAGCCGCTGGGCGCAGCCGGATGGACAGATCATGTTCATCCTGGTGATCAGCCTGGCAGCCGCCGAGGCCAGTATTGGCCTGGCGATTCTGTTGCAGCTGTACCGCCGCTTCCACACTCTCGATATCGACGCTGCCAGCGAGATGCGCGGATGAATCTTCTCTATCTGACTTTCGTATTCCCACTCATAGGTTTCCTGCTGCTGTCGTTCTCACGCGGCCGCCTCTCGGAAAACCTGTCGGCGCTGATTGGCGTCGGTTCCATCGGCCTGTCTGCCATCGTCGCGACTTACGTGATCTGGCAATTCAACGTCGCCCCGCCGGAAGGCGGCCACTTCACTCAGGTGTTGTGGCAGTGGATGGCGGTGGAAGGCTTTACGCCGAGCTTCACGCTGTACCTGGATGGCCTGTCCGTGACCATGCTAGGTGTGGTGGTCGGCGTCGGCTTCCTGATCCACCTGTTCGCGTCCTGGTACATGCGCGGTGAAGCCGGTTACTCGCGCTTCTTCGCCTACACCAACCTGTTTATCGCCAGCATGCTGTTCCTGGTCCTGGGCGATAACCTGTTGTTCCTGTACTTCGGCTGGGAAGGCGTGGGCCTGTGCTCGTACCTGTTGATCGGTTTCTACTACAGCAACCGCAACAACGGTAACGCGGCACTCAAGGCTTTCATCGTGACCCGTATCGGCGACGTGTTCATGGCCATCGGCCTGTTCATCCTGTTCGCCCAACTGGGCACGCTGAACGTCCAGGAACTGCTGGTGCTGGCACCGCAGAAATTCCAGGCCGGCGACTTCTGGATGGTCATGGCCACCCTGATGCTGCTGGGCGGCGCTGTCGGTAAATCCGCGCAACTGCCACTACAAACCTGGCTGGCGGATGCGATGGCCGGTCCTACCCCGGTTTCGGCACTGATCCACGCTGCGACCATGGTGACCGCTGGCGTTTACCTGATCGCCCGTACTCACGGCCTGTTTGCGTTGGCGCCGGACATTCTGCACCTCGTCGGCATCGTCGGCGGCGTGACCCTGGTGCTGGCGGGTTTTGCCGCACTGGTCCAGACCGACATCAAACGTATCCTCGCCTACTCGACCATGAGCCAGATCGGCTATATGTTCCTGGCCCTGGGCGTTGGTGCCTGGGACGGCGCGATCTTCCACCTGATGACCCACGCCTTCTTCAAGGCGCTGCTGTTCCTTGCATCCGGTTCGGTGATCGTTGCCTGCCACCACGAGCAGAACATCTTCAAGATGGGCGGCCTGTGGAAGAAACTGCCGCTGGCCTACACCAGCTTCATCGTCGGCGGTGCGGCACTGTCTGCCTTGCCACTGGTGACCGCAGGTTTCTACTCCAAGGACGAAATCCTCTGGGAAGCGTTCGCCAGCGGCAACCACGGTCTGCTGTATGCAGGTCTGGTCGGCGCGTTCATGACTTCGCTGTACACCTTCCGCCTGATCTTCATCGCGTTCCACGGTGAAGCGAAGACTGAAGCGCACGCCGGTCACGGTATCGCTCACTGGCTGCCACTGTCGGTGCTGATCGTACTGTCGACCTTCGTCGGCGCCATGATCGTTCCGCCACTGCACGGTGTGCTGCCGGAAAGCGTCGGCCATGCCGGCGGCGAAGCCAAGCACAGTCTGGAAATCGCTTCGGGCGCCATCGCCCTGGCCGGTATCCTGCTGGCCGCGCTGCTGTTCCTCGGCAAGCGTCGCTTCGTCACTGCAATCGCCAACAGCGGTATCGGCCGCTTCCTTTCGGCCTGGTGGTTCGCTGCCTGGGGCTTCGACTGGATCTACGACAAACTGTTCGTCAAGCCATACCTGGCGATCAGCCACGTACTGCGCAGAGACCCGCTCGACCAGACCATCGGTCTGATTCCGCGTATGGCCAAAGGTGGTCACACCGCCCTGAGCCGTACCGAAACCGGTCAACTGCGTTGGTACGCGGCATCGATGGCAGCCGGCTCCGTGCTGGTCATCGGCGCCATCGTGCTGGTAGCGGTCTGAATATGAACCTTGCGAACTTGCGAAAGGAATTGAGCCCGTCATGATTCTGCCTTGGCTAATCCTGATCCCCTTCATCGGCGGCCTGCTGTGCTGGATGGGTGAGCGCTTCGGCGCCACCCTCCCCCGCTGGATTGCGCTGATCACCATGTCCCTGTTGCTCTCCCTCGGCCTTTGGCTGTGGGCCAACGGTGACTATTCATTTGCCCCGGCGCCTGGCGCCGATCCGACCTGGGCGCTTGAGTTCAAGCACATCTGGATCGAGCGCTTTGGCATCAGCGTGCACCTGGCCCTCGACGGCCTGTCGCTGCTGATGATCATGCTGACCGGTCTGCTGGGCGTGCTCTCGGTCCTCTGCTCGTGGAAAGAAATTCAACGTCACGTTGGCTTCTTCCACCTGAACCTGATGTGGATCCTGGGCGGTGTCGTCGGCGTGTTCCTCGCCCTCGACCTGTTCATGTTCTTCTTCTTCTGGGAAATGATGCTGGTGCCGATGTACTTCCTCATCGCGCTCTGGGGTCACAGTTCTTCGGACGGCAAGAAAACCCGGATCTACGCGGCGACCAAGTTCTTCATCTTCACTCAGGCATCCGGCCTGATCATGTTGGTGGCGATCCTGGGTCTGGTCCTGGTCAACTTCAACGACACCGGCGTGATTACCTTCAACTACGCCGACCTGTTGAAAACCAAGATGTCGATGACCACCGAGTACATCCTGATGCTCGGCTTCTTCATCGCCTTCGCGGTCAAGCTGCCTGTCGTACCGTTCCACTCCTGGTTGCCTGACGCTCACGCCCAGGCGCCAACGGCAGGTTCGGTCGACCTGGCCGGTATCTTGCTGAAGACGGCGGCTTACGGTCTGCTGCGTTTCGCCCTGCCGCTGTTCCCGAATGCTTCGGCCGAGTTCGCGCCGTTCGCCATGGCCCTGGGTCTGATCGGGATCTTCTACGGTGCGTTCCTGGCGTTCGCGCAAACTGACATCAAGCGTCTGGTAGCGTACTCCAGCGTTTCGCACATGGGCTTCGTGCTGATCGGCATCTACTCCGGCAGCCAACTGGCGCTGCAGGGCGCGGTGATGCAGATGCTCGCGCACGGCCTTTCGGCCGCGGCACTCTTTATCCTGTGTGGCCAGCTCTACGAGCGCACTCACACTCGCGACATGCGTGAAATGGGTGGCCTGTGGTCGAAGATCGCCTACCTGCCAGGCGTCAGCCTGTTCTTCGCGGCGGCCTCCCTGGGCTTGCCGGCGACCGGTAACTTCGTCGGTGAGTTCCTGATCCTGATCGGCACCTTCCCCACTTCGCCGTGGATCACCGTGATCGCGACGTCCGGCCTGGTGTTCGGTTCGGTCTACTCGCTGATCATGATTCACCGTGCCTACTTCGGCGCGTCCAAGTCGGACGCGGTGATGCATGGCATGGATGGTCGCGAACTGATCATGGTGGTCGGGCTGGCGGCGCTGCTGATTTACATCGGCGTGTACCCGCAACCGTTCCTCGATACCTCTGCCGCGACGATGCATGGCGTGCAGCAGTGGCTCGGCACAGCCTTCACTCAACTCGCTTCGGCCCGGTAAGAGCGCTATGGAATTCACGACTCAACACTTTATCGCGCTAGCGCCGTTGTTGATCACCAGCGCCACGATCATCGTGGTGATGCTGGCGATTGCCTGGCGCCGCAACCACTCGCAGACCTTCCTGATTTCGGTGGCAGGTCTGAACCTGGCGCTGTTGTCGATCCTGCCAGCCTTGAAAGTCGCGCCATTGGCCGTGACCCCGTTGCTGCAAATCGATAGCTTCGCTTGCTTGTACATGGCGCTGATTCTGGTCGCCACCCTCGCTTGTGTGACTCTCGCCCACGCCTACCTCGGCGATGGCGGTTCGGGTTACCCGGGCAACCGTGAAGAACTGTACCTGCTGATCCTGATGTCCGCCGCCGGTGGCCTGGTTCTGGTCAGCGCGCAGCACCTGGCCGGATTGTTCGTTGGTCTGGAACTGCTGTCGGTGCCGGTCTATGGTCTGGTGGCCTATGCCTTCTTCAACAAGCGTTCGCTGGAAGCCGGTATCAAGTACATGGTGCTGTCGGCCGCCGGTTCCGCGTTCATCTTGTTCGGTATGGCGCTGCTGTACGCCGATTCGGGCAGCCTGAGCTTCGTCGGTATCGGCCAGGCGCTGGCGGCTACTGGTCTGCCAAGCTCGCTGGCGCAACTGGGCCTGGGCATGATGCTGATCGGTCTGGCGTTCAAGCTGTCGCTGGTGCCGTTCCACCTCTGGACTCCGGACGTGTACGAAGGTGCTCCGGCACCGGTGGCCGCGTTCCTGGCCACCGCTTCCAAAGTTGCCGTGTTCGCGGTGATGGTGCGTCTGTTCCAGATCTCGCCAGCAGCAAGCAGCGGTGTGCTGAGTGACGTACTGACCATCATCGCCATCGCGTCGATCCTGTTCGGTAACCTGCTGGCACTAACCCAGAGCAACCTCAAGCGTCTGCTGGGTTACTCGTCCATCGCGCACTTCGGTTACCTGCTGATCGCCCTCGTGGCGAGCAAGGGTCTGGCCGTGGAAGCCATCGGCGTGTACCTGGTCACCTACGTGATCACCAGCCTCGGCGCCTTCGGCGTGATCACCCTGATGTCCTCGCCGTACAACGGCCGTGACGCCGATGCCCTGTACGAATACCGCGGCCTGTTCTGGCGCCGTCCGTACCTGACCGCCGTGCTGACCGTGATGATGCTGTCCCTGGCCGGTATCCCGCTGACCGCGGGCTTCATCGGCAAGTTCTACATCATCGCTACCGGCGTCGAGTCCCATCAGTGGTGGCTGGTCGGTTCCCTGGTACTGGGTAGCGCCATCGGCGTTTTCTACTACCTGCGTGTGATGGTCACTCTGTTCCTGATCGAGCCGAACCTGCGTCGCCACGATGCGCAACTGCACTGGGAACAACGTGCAGGCGGCGTGATGCTGCTGGCCATCGCGGCACTGGCGTTCTTCCTGGGTCTGTATCCGCAGCCATTGCTGGTCCTGGTTCAGCAAGCCGGGTTGGCGGGTTGATCGCTTAGGCGACACTCGGTAGAAAACAGAAACGGCACCTTCGGGTGCCGTTTTTGTTTTTGTGGCATTCACCATCGCAAGCGTTTGGGATGGCCTCTTCGCGGGCGAGCCCGGCTCCCACAGTAATCGGGATGATCACAGATTCTGTGCATGACACCAAACCTGTGGGAGCGTGGCTTGCCCGCGAAGGCTTCAGGTCAGTCAATATCTTCGTTATCTGGCCCACCGCCTTCGCGAGCAAGCTCGCTCCCACAGGTTTCAGTGGTGTTCACAAACGCCAAGTACACCCAAAACCACTGTAGGAGTGAGCCTGCTCGCGATAGCGGCGTATCAGTCAACACATGCTTGATTGACAG
>NZ_JBFUIH010000028.1:83872-109124 GCF_056401975.1 Pseudomonas sp. P4_C8
GTCAACACATGCTTGATTGACAGTCCGCTATCGCGAGCAGGCTCACTCCTACAAGGGTTCGCTGAAGTTCGTGTGGCATCCACATGACGAAATTGTAATTACCCCATCACCTTCGCGTTATCCGCAGATTGCAACGATGTCACCCGGCAACCCTGCCGGCGGGCGCTTGCCCGCCGAACGAAAAAACCAAGCCGAAGCACGTTGCCCTTCTGCCGGAACCCAAGGAGTGATTGATGGTTAACGCTATAAAAATGTCGATGGCCGCTTTGGCTGTAATGGTCGGCGCAGGGCCGTCCATGGTCTTTGCGGAAGATAAAGCCGAGGGGTTTATCGAAGGCAGCAGCCTGACGGTGCTAAATCGTAACTTCTACTTCAATCGTGATTACCGCAAAGGCCAGTCCAGCCCGACCGGCAATGGGTATTCCGAAACCTGGGCCCACGCCATCATCAGCGAATACGAGTCCGGATTTACCCAAGGCACCGTCGGGGTCGGTGTCGATGCATTTGCGATGATCGGCTTGAAACTCGATACCGGTGACGGTCGCAACGGTGGCGACAGTTCGTTCGACATGCTTCCGGTGGACAGTGACGGCCAGGCACAGGACGAATACACCAAGGTGGGTGGCGCCGCCAAAATTCGGGCCTTTGACACGGTGATAAAAGTCGGCGACGTGTTCCCCGCCACCCCGGTCGTTGCGGCAGGTGACTCTCGATTGCTTCCGGAAAGTTTCCGAGGCGTCACGGCCACTAACAACAGCATCGACGGACTATCGATACAGGGCGGTCGTCTGCATGCCATGAGCCAACCGGTGTCCAGCGACATGCGCGAAAACTTTGAGACCTTCTATGGCGGCCCGGTTGACTCACCGTGGGCCAGTTATTTCGGTGGCGACTACGCGCTGAACAACAACCTCAGTTTCAGTTTGTATTCCAGCCGCCTCAAGGATGCCTGGAATCAACACTACGCAGGCACCGCATGGACTTACCCGCTGTCGGATGAGCTGTCGCTGTTTGGCGGCCTTAACTATTACAAGGCGGTCGATGAAGGCAAACAGTTGCTCGGCAAGTTTGACAACAACATCTGGAGCGGCCGGGTCGGCGTGAAACTCGGCGCCCACTCCGTCGCATTATCCCACCAGCGCAACAACGGTAATGACGACTTCGACTACCTGCGTCAGTCCGACTCGATCTTCCTCGACAACTCCCTCCAGTACAGCGACTTCAACGCGCCCAAGGAGCGTTCCTGGATGGCGCGTTACGACCTCGACATGACGACCTATGGCGTGCCGGGGCTGTCTTTCATGACCCGTTATGCCCGCGGCACTGACGCCGACTATACCAACGCCAATGACGTGTACATGCGTCGCGATGCCGAAGGCAACCCGCTCACGGACCAGAAACGCTGGGAGCGCGACGTAGAAGTCAAATACGTGGTGCAGAGCGGCTCGCTGAAAGATATGTCGCTGCGTCTGCGTCAAGCCACTACCCGCGCCACGGCGTTCGAGTCGGATCTGGATGAAGTGCGGGTGATTGTCGAGTATCCGTTGGCGATTCTTTAGGTTTACCGCGTCTCCACTATTCACCTTTAGAAGCTCCTTGCTCCTTTGGAAAGAGGTGAATTTTTTGGCGTCCTTCGGGGCGCCTTTTTTTGGCCCGGACTTGGCCGGCCCATCCACCATCTTCATCGACTGACCCACCGCTATCGCGGGCAAGCACGGCTCCTACAGGTTCAGCGGTGTACGCAACGACTTCAGGTACCCCGGAAATACTGTGGGAGCGAGCCTGCTCGCGATGAGGCAGGCCCATCCAGCATCTTAATTGACGGACCCACCGCTATCGCGAGCAGGCTCGCTCCCACAGGGTTATGCAGCAGGATCGACGTTATCCAGCGCCTTGTTCACCGCCAGCTCGCCAAGCATCACCACCTGTGCAATACCCAGCAACGTCCTGCGGTGCGTGCCTTCCAGCAGCGCGGCAAAGTCACCGAGCATGACCGTGGCCGAGGCCAGGGATTCGCAGGCGTTGGCCAGCAGGGATTCGGTGTCGGCTTCGGGATTGACGAAGAACATTTTGTTGGGGGTGTATGGCGTGGCCATGATTTTGGCGGTGGGGCTGAGGTAGTAGTCGAGAGCGCGGTCAGCGGCTTCGTGGAGTTTTCGGGTGTCGACGGAGGCATAAGGGGATGTTGAGTCGGCGTCCGCAACGGCGTCTGCTTCGGGAGGGTTGGGTGTTGGCTTTTTCATAAGTAACTCCGGTGTGGCGGTGGAGCTGACCCGTTCGGTTCCAATCGAAGGGGTGGCAGCTGTACGCAGGTTGGAACCCGGGCCACCGAAAAACCCGACAGACTCTAAGTCTCCCGCGCACAGCTGCCATAACGGAGTGCACACCATCAAGGTGCGCAAGCATACGTCATGAAAGCCACTTTTGCGCTTTCGGGGTTCCGGGGTTCCAATCCCGATCGCTGAATTGGCAGCGACCAGCACAGGCTAGAGACCGGACGTCCGACGGACAACCTGAAAACATTGTGGGAAGGTTCTGCTATTCAGTCACAGCCTTAAACATCGCGAATTGAAATACGCGATGTAGGCCTCATCCCCCGCCCTTTCGGCAATCGCCTGCCACGGTGTATTTGAGGGTGTTGAGCTGGCCTTGCGAGTCTTCGTAGGTCATGGCGGCAGGCACCACGGCGCAAGCAGTCTGCGGGCGCACTACGCTGACCACTTTCACCACATCCAGCTTCATCCCGTATTCATAGTCCTTCACCACCGGCGCCGGTTTGCCCTGGCTGGCAGCGTATTGCTCCATGGCTTTGGTGTTGGCGCTCAGCATTTTCTCGAACGTCCGGTCACCGCCGCCTTCAGCCAGCACATTCAGGGACATCGCCATCACGCCGGCGAACGCAATCCATTTGAAAATTTTCATATCCGATACCTTCAGATCCGGGCTCATAAAAAAAGCCCGCCATCGACCTTCGATGACGGGCTTGATCAAGTGCGACACGCTTACAAGTCTTTAGACTTTTCGTCCTTCTTTTCATTGACTACGACGGGGTCACGCGCCTGTTCTTTGGCCACATTCAGTGCCATCACGCGGTCATTGGCCGCCATCATTCTTGCGAATGTCCTGTCGCCGCCACCGGCCGCCATGACCAGAGAAGACATCATCAACGCCACCGCAAACGCACCGGTTTGTACAAGTTTCATGTTTGATTCCTCGTTTAATTAATTAACGGGATCAAGGTAACAATTCGAACCTTTCGTGACGGTGGCGCCGAAATTACATATCCGTTATGTGCCAGAAAGAACTGTGGGAGCGAGCCTGCTCGCGAAAGCGGTGGATCAGTCAGCATCATTACCGACTGATAGGCCGCATTCGCGAGCGGGCTCGCTCCCACAGGGGGTCACCTATTGGGTTGAGGTAGTGTCTTCGTCTCGTCGATGGGCGAGCTGATACAGCGCCGGCAAGATCAGCAATGTGAGGATGGTCGAAGACAGTATCCCGCCAATCACCACCGTCGCCAGCGGACGCTGCACCTCCGCCCCGGTGCCAGTCGCCAGTGCCATCGGAATAAAGCCCAGGGACGCCACCAGCGCCGTCATCAACACCGGCCGCAAGCGGGTAAGCGCACCTTCGTTGATCGCGTCACTGAGAGAGCGCCCCTCCTCACGCAGGTTGCGGATGAACGCAATCATCACCAGGCCGTTGAGCACCGCCACTCCCGACAGCGCAATAAAACCGACGCCCGCCGAGATCGACAGCGGGATGTCCCGCAACCACAACGCCAAGACGCCGCCGGTCAAGGCAAACGGAATCCCGGTAAACACCAGCAGCCCGTCCTTGAGGTTGTTGAACATCATGAACAACAGACCGAACACAAGCAGCAACGCCACCGGCACCACGATCTGCAAGCGCTTGGCCGCCGACTGCAACTGTTCGAACTGCCCGCCCCAATTGGTCCAGTAACCCGCCGGAACCTGAACATCGCGCTCGATCACCTCGCCCGCTTCTTTAACAAAGGAGCCAATATCGCGCCCACGCACGTTGGCGCTGACGATGACCAGGCGCTTGCCGTTTTCGCGGCTGACCTGATTCGGCCCCAGCACCAGATCGAGGCTGGCAACATCCTTGAGGGCGATGAAGCCAATCTGATTGGCAGCACCATTGAGCGGCGCCGGCACCGGAATCAGCAGCGCCGACAAGCCTTCGATGTCCTTGCGCATGGCATCGGACAGGCGCACCACCATGTCAAAACGTCGGTCCCCTTCATACAACGTGCCGGCCTGACGCCCACCCACCGCCACCGCAATAGTGTCTTGCACATCACCGACGTTGAGCCCGTAGCGCGCCGCCTTGTCGCGGTCGATGTTGATAGTCAGCACCGGCAGGCCGGTGGTTTGCTCCACTTTGACCTCGGACGCGCCGTTGACCTTCTGCATGGCGGTAGCGATTTGTGCCGCCGTGGCATTGAGCACGTCCATGTCGTCACCGAACACCTTGACCGCAACGTCGCTGCGCACGCCGGAGATCAGCTCGTTGAAGCGCAACTGGATCGGCTGCGACAGCTCATAGTTGCTGCCCGGCAACGTCGCGGCGGCTTGTTGCAGTTCAGTCATCAGGGTTTCACGGGACTTGCCCGGGTCCGGCCACTGATCTTTTGGCTTGAGCATCACGTAACTGTCGGAGATGTTCGGCGGCATCGGGTCGGAGGCGATTTCGGCGGTGCCGGTGCGGGCGAACATGCGCTCGACTTCCGGCACTTTGGCGAGGATCAGAGTTTCCAGACGCTGCTGCATGTCCACCGACTGGGTCAGGCTGGTGCCCGGCACGCGCAAGGCTTGCAGGGCAAAATCGCCTTCACTGAGGCTCGGCACAAACTCGCTGCCCATGCGGCTGGTTACCGCACCGCTGAGCACAATCACGCCCAATGCCATGCTTACGGCCAACGCCCGATGGTTCATCACCCAGGCCAGCGCCGGTGCATACACCCGCCGCGCGCCGCGCATGACCGCGCCTTCCTCTTCCTTGACCTTACCGGTGACAAACAGCGCAATAGCCGCCGGAACAAACGTCACCGACAACAGCATGGCGCCCAACAACGCGATGACCACAGTGAACGCCATCGGGTGGAACATTTTCCCTTCGACACCGCTCAAGGCGAAGATCGGCAGGTACACGACCATGATGATCAACTGGCCGAAAATCAACGGTCGCCGCGCTTCTTTGGCTGCCGCAAACACTTCGTGAAAACGCTCGGAACGGGTCAGCAAACGCCCCTGATGCTGCTGCGCATGGGCCAGCCGTCGCAGCGTGTTTTCAACGATCACCACCGCGCCGTCGACGATGATGCCGAAGTCGAGCGCACCGAGGCTCATCAAGTTGGCGCTGACTTTGTTACTGAACATCCCGGTGAAGGTAAACAGCATCGACAGCGGAATCACCATTGCAGTGATCAGCGCCGCGCGGATGTTGCCAAGGAACAGGAACAGAATCGCGATCACCAGAATCGCGCCTTCCACCAGGTTCTTCTTCACCGTGGCGATGGCTTTGTCCACCAGGTGCGTGCGGTCGTACACCGGCACGGCGATCACGCCTTTGGGCAAGGAGCGGTTGATCTGTTCAAGCTTGTTGGCGACAGCCTGGGACACGGTGCGACTGTTTTCACCGATCAGCATGAACACCGTACCGAGCACCACTTCGCGACCGTTTTCGGTGGCTGCACCCGTGCGAAGTTCACGGCCGATGTCCACGGTGGCGACGTTCTTGACCCGGATCGGCGTGCCGTCGACGTTGGCCATCACGATATTGGCGATGTCTTCGGTGCTCGCCACTTGCCCCGGCGCACGAATCAGCAATTGCTCGCCGCTGCGCTCGATGTAGCCGGCGCCGACGTTGGCGTTATTGCGTTCCAGCGCCGTGACCAGATCGGTAAGGGTCAGTTTGTACGCCGCCAGCAGTTTCGGATCGGGGGCAATCTGATACTCCTTGGCAAACCCGCCGATAGTGTTGATCTCGGCGACACCTTGGACGTTGCGCAACTGCGGCTTGATGATCCAGTCCTGAATCACCCGCAGATCGGTCGGCGTATAGGCTGTGCCGTCGTCTTTGAGCGCACCGTCCTGCGCCTCCACTGTCCACAGGAAAATCTCGCCAAGACCGGTGGAAATCGGCCCCATCATCGCATCCACTCCCTCGGGCAAATGCTCCTTGGCGATCTGCAGTCGCTCGTTGACCAACTGCCGGGCGAAGAACAGATCGGTGCCGTCCTTGAAAATCACCGTGACCTGCGACAATCCCGAGCGCGACAGCGAACGGGTCTGCTCCAGCGACGGCAGGCCGGCCATCGCGGTTTCAATCGGGAAGGTGATGCGCTGCTCGGTTTCCAGCGGCGAGAACCCAGCGGCTCCGGTGTTGATTTGCACCTGGACGTTGGTGATATCCGGCACGGCGTCGATCGGCAGTTTTTGATAACTGGCGATGCCGAGGCCGGCCATGAGTAAAACGGCGAGCAGCACGATGATGCGCTGCTCGATGGCAAACTGGATCAGGCGTTCGAACATGAGAACCTTCTCGTCGAGGGGTCGGATCAGTGGGAGTGCTCAGCCGAGGCTTTGCCCAATTCCGATTTGAGAACAAAGCTGCCGGCGCTGGCGACTTGCAGGCCGGGCTCCAACCCCTGGGTGATTTCCACCTGACCGGCCGCGCGACTGCCCAGCTCCACTGCTTGCGCCTTGAAGCCGTCGTCGGTGCGCACGAACACTGTGGGTTTGTCCTCGACCGTCTGGATCGCGGTTTCGGGCACGGCGACTTTGGCTTGTCGGCTGTCAGTGGCGACCAACGCATTCACGAACAACCCCGGACGCCACGAACCTTGCGGATTTTCCAGGGTGACGCGAACCGTTGCGGTGCGCGTCTGTTCGCCCAGTAAACTGCCGACGTAAGCCACGGTGCCGACGACTTCTGCCCCCAGCTCCGGAGCGCTGACAGAGACCGGTTTACCAACCTGCACTTTGTTCAAATCCTTGGGCGAAACGCCGAACGTCACCCACACCCGGGACAGGTCCGAGAGCGTGTAAGCAGCCGTGGTTTCATCGACCACCTCCCCCGGCGTCAGGTGTTTTTCCACCACTACGCCGTCAAAGGGCGCACGCAATTCGTACCGATTGCCGCCGCTGGCGACCACGCTGCCACTGAGTACGCTAATTTTCTGTCGAGCATTGCTCAGGGCGATTTCGGCCTCTTCCAACGCCTGACGGGCCTGGAGGAAATCCTGCTCGGGGGAAATCTTGTCCTGCCACAACTGCCGCTCACGCTCGAACGTGGTGCGCGCCAACGCCAGACGCCGCTGTGCGGCCGCCTGTTCGCTGCGCTGATCGGAAATCTGCTGACTGGCGATCACCGCCAGCAACTGCCCCTTCTTCACCGACTGCCCGAGGTTGACCGACACCGACTCGACCACCCCCGGCACGCGAGGCACCAGGTGCGCGGTGCGGTCTTCGTCAAAGCGCACTTCGCCGGGGAACGGCAGGCCAAGACTGATGTTCTGCGCCTGTGCTTCGGCCAGTTGAATGCCGGCCGCCGCGATCTGTTCGTTGCTGAGTGTGAGGTGTCCTTCTTCGCTTTCACCTTCGGCATGTCCGCCGTCGGCTGATGCGCCTTCTTCAGCATGGTCGGCATGCTCCGACACTTCATCGGCATGGGCGTCAATGGGCGAGTTACCCACCCACAACGAGCCGATACCAATGCCCAGGGTCAATGTCGCCACAGCGACCACGATCAGTTTTTTATCCATGGAAACTCCTCTGCGTCAGGCCATCGCGCAGTGATTTAAAAGATGAAATTCAGGGGCTGACGCCGAACGCGCCGAGATCGCCGAAAATGCGTTCGATGCGCACCCGCGCGTCTGTCGCTTCGGCAACGGCCTGGATGTATTGGGTGCGAGCACTGATCAGGGTGCGCTGGGCGTCGAGAACGTCGAGGAACCCGAACTTGCCCATTTCGAAACCGCGCGTAGCGCTGTCGACCGCACTTTGCGCGGCGGGCAGAATGGTCTGGTGGAACGCTTTGACTTCGCCGTTGGCGGTCTGCCATTGCGCAAGCGTGGTCTGGATTTCCGTGCGCAAGCGCAGTTCGGTGGCGTTGCGCAGATCCCGCGCCTGGTCGGTGCGCCGCGCCGCCGCCAGCACGTTGCCCTGATTGCGATTGAACAGTGGGATCGGCATCGATAGCCCGACCACATTCACTCGCTCGCGATCCAGTTCGCTGTACTGGCTGCCGACACTCACGGTCACATCAGGAATCCGCTGGGTCTTCTCCAACGCCAAGGAGGCTTCACGCTGGACGATCTGCAATTTGGCCAGGCGCATATCGGCGGTCTCCTTCAGCCGTTCCAGCAAACGGGTAGGCGGCGGCATGGCGGGCATGCCTTGAGTGGCCGTTTGCACAGTGGTCGACGTCGGCAACGGTGCCCCCATGACCTGCGCCAATTGCTGGTACGCGTTGGCCTGATCGCGCTCGGCGCGGCTCATTTCCAGACGCACTTCCGACAGTTGCACCTGCGCTCGCGTGCCTTCGACCGGCGATGATTTGCCCGCCTGGATGCGGCCTTGCGCCACCCGCAGCCCCTGCTCGGCCAGCTCCAGTGACTGGCTGGACAACTGCAAGCGCTGCTGCGCCGTTTGTGCGCTGGAGAACGCCTGAATCACATCGGCGCGCAAAGCGTTGCTCCTGCGCTCCAACTCGATTCCGGCGGCATCCTGCGCACGGCTGGCGACATCGATCCGCGCACCGCGTTTGCCGCCCAGTTCAATTGGCTGGCTGAGCATCACCGTGGTGGTTCGCGACTCACTGCGCGTGTCTTCGGCCTCCCACGACACTTCAGGGTTGGGGATCAAACCGGCCTGCTGTCGATCCCCTTCGGCTATTCCGATCTCCCATTGGGCGGCCGCCAACTCAGGGTTACCGGCAAATGCCGTTTTCAGGGCCTGATCCAGTGTCAGTGTCGAGCCGGACGAAACAGCCGCCAGACACGGGCCGGCCAATAACAAAAAGCAGGTGGCCGTCACCACGCCTGCTGTTTTTTTCAGGCGTGATCGCGCCGTCAGTTCTCTTAAACCGGGCAATGGAATACTTCCTTTTTAAATCAAGAAAATTCAATGTCGCCACGGTAGGGTTTTGAGCTTATCGACAAGGTGACTGAAACATTACAAATACGTTATCCACGGTTCCAGCAAGTTGTTTTGCTCTACCATGCGAAGTGCAAACCGCTATGTAGCAATACTAAGAAACAAATGCCCGGTATTTATCCGCCGAACAGTACTTGCCCGATTTCAATTCCCATGAGGTTGAAGCACTTTCGAAGCAGGCCTCTGCGTCAGGCTGTCGCATCAGGCCATTTTCAAGGCTAGAGGCCTAGCGTTGCGGTTGACCCTGTAGCCACTACAGACTTTATCGTGCACGCCCTGACCGGAGAACTCTCTGCAGGAAAGCAAGAACCCATTCAACTCGCCGTTATAAATAAACGTCCGGAAGCCTCTATAAGAACAACAACTTTCCCGACAACCTTAATTACATGTCTTTTAAATAAAAGTGGTGATTGATCATGCGAATCCTTGTCGTCGAGGACGAGCTTAAAACTGCCGAATACTTACATCAGGGACTGACAGAAAGTGGTTATATCGTTGATCACGCGGCCAATGGAACCGATGGGCTGCATCTGGCCCAACACCAGGTTTACGACCTGGTGATACTGGACGCCAATCTGCCGCAACTGGACGGTTGGGGCGTGCTGGAACAACTGCGCCGCACCCGCTCTACTCGCGTGATGATGTTGACCGCTCGAGGTCGTTTGGCTGACAAGATTCGCGGTCTGGATCTGGGCGCCGACGATTATCTGGTCAAACCGTTCGAGTTCCCCGAATTGCTGGCACGGGTGCGTAGCCTGATGCGCCGCAGCGAAAACATCCCGGTGCCGCAAGTACTCAAAGTTGCCGATCTGGAACTCGATCCGGGGCGTCATCGCGCCTTTCGCGGCGAGCAGCGCATCGACCTGACCACTAAAGAGTTCGCCCTGCTGCATCTGCTGATGCGCCAGTCCGGCGAGGTGCTCACCCGCACCCAAATCATTTCGCTGGTGTGGGACATGAACTTCGACTGCGACACCAACGTGGTCGAAGTCTCGATCCGGCGTTTGCGGGCGAAAATCGACGACCCGTTCGACAGCAAACTGATCCATACCCTGCGCGGTGTCGGCTACGTGCTGGAGGCGCGGGAATGAAGCCGGCGAGCCTGTCGCTGCGCCTCGGTCTGACGGTCAGCATTGTCGGGGCGCTGCTGGTGGTGTTCCTGGCGATCCTCGCTTATTTCACCCTGACCCACGAGCTGAACGCAGTATCCAGAGACAGCCTGGAAAAGAAGATGGAGCAAGTTGAACACAGCCTGGCGCTGTACACCGATCCCGGAGAAATCAGTTCGAAGCCGCACATCTTGCTCGACCAGGTCATGGGGCATGACAACCTCACTCTGACCATTTATGAGCGCAGCAATCTGCGCGCACCGCTATTGAAGTCCGGCACCGGCATGGCCGATCCGCGCCTCGAACTGAAGGCAGTGCGGGCGGCCACCGATCAGTTGGCTTACTCCACCAGCACCGACGCTCAGGGCACGAAGTTCCTCACAGTCTCCAGACTGATCCGCATCAAGGACGGCACCCGCGTCCCGGTGCTGTTGTCGATGGACAATGCTCACGATCAGGCGTTGCTCAGCGCTTATCTGCGTTCGACGCTGATGGCTTTGCCGTTACTGCTGATTTTCATCGGTCTCAGTGCCTGGGTGGCGGTGCTGCGAGGTCTGGCACCGATGCGCGAGTTTCGCCAGGTGGCGGCGATGGTTTCGACGCAGGACCTCGACCATCGACTCTCGGTGGTGAACATGCCACAGGAACTCAGTGAACTGGCGCAAGGTATCAATTTCATGCTGCACCGCCTCGACAACGGCGTGCAGCAGTTGTCGCAGTTCTCCGATGATCTGGCCCATGAGCTGCGCTCGCCGATCAACAATTTGATGGGCAAGGCACAGGTAACACTGTCTCGGGAACGCACGACTCAGGAATACAAAGATATTTTGGTGTCGTGTACCGAAGAACTGGAACGCGTCGCGCGAATAGTCTCGGACATGCTGTTTCTGGCGCAGGTCAGCCAGCCGGCGGCGCTTACGCCTTTCGAGCTGATTGCGCTGGAAGATGAAGCCCTGAAAGTCGCCGACCTGTTTTCCCTTTCGGCGCAGGACAAACAGATTCATTTGACTGTGGTGGGCAGTGCTCGGGTGAAAGGCGACCGGTTGATGATCCAGCGGGCGATCTCGAACCTGATGTCCAACGCCCTGCGTCACTGCCCGGCCGGGCAAACGGTTTCGCTGCTGATTGAACAAGGCGCGACGCAGGTTTCCCTGCTGGTCAGCAACCCCGGTGCAGGCATCGAAGCGCAGCATCTGCCGCATCTGTTCGACCGCTTTTACCGCGTCGACAGCAGCCGTTCCCGCGCCCAGGGCAGCACCGGACTGGGCCTTGCCATCGTGCGCTCGATCATGAGCCTGCATCAGGGGGTGGCGGAGGTTAAGAGCATGCCGGGGGCGATGACGGTGTTTCGGTTGGGGTTTCCTGCGATTGAGGGGGTGGCGCATTGAGGCCACAGGCGGGGGGATCTTCGCTGTGAGGGATGGCCTCTTCGCGGGCAAGTCGAATCGTCGCACCGCCGCTCCTACAGTGATCAC
Organism: Pseudomonas sp. P4_C8; assembly: GCF_056401975.1. NCBI lineage: Bacteria > Pseudomonadati > Pseudomonadota > Gammaproteobacteria > Pseudomonadales > Pseudomonadaceae > Pseudomonas > Pseudomonas sp. P4_C8. Next base: position 95,639 of record NZ_JBFUIH010000028.1, read on the forward strand.
CGTCGTCCGCAGAATGTGTGAACACCACTGAAACCTGTGGAGCGTGGCTTGCCCGCGAATGCGGTGGATCGGGCAACAGCAATGGTTAATGTCAGTCCGCTATCGCGAGCAGGCTCACTCCCACAGGTATTGCGTCGGTCACAAATGCTGTGAACATCGCAGATCATTGTGGGAGTGAGCCTGCTCGCGATGACGGACTATCAGGCACAAATAAAAACGGCACCTTTCGGTGCCGTTCGCCTTTCTCAGTGCAGAAGTTTACTTAGGCGCGTTCGCCCACGACTTCAGCAGCTCGTTGTAGTTGACGGTTTCACCCTTAGGCTTCTCGTTCGCCAGTTTCGGCTTCGGTGCACCCGGTTGATCGAACCAGTATTGCGCATCGCGCTCGGGGTTCATTTTCGGTGCGCAGGTGGTTTGCGCTTTCGAACGTTCCAGGCGGGACATGATGGCGTCCTGATCCTTGGCCAGACCGTCCAGTGCCTGTTGCGGAGTTTTCTCGCCGCTGGCCGCTTCGGCGATGTGGCTCCACCACAGTTGTGCCAGACGCGGATAGTCCGGCACGTTGGTCCCGGTCGGGGTCCATTGCACGCGGGCCGGGCTGCGGTAGAACTCCACCAGGCCACCGAGTTTCGGTGCCAGGTCGGTCATCGCTTGCGAGTTGATGTCCGACTCGCGTATCGGCGTCAGGCCGACGATGGTTTTCTTCAGCGACACGGTTTTCGAGGTCACGAACTGCGCATAGAGCCAGGCGGCGAGTTTCTGTTTCTCAGGCGTGGACTTCAGGAACGTCCAGGAACCCACGTCCTGATACCCAAGCTTCATGCCCTCTTCCCAGTACGGGCCGCGCGGCGACGGCGCCATGCGCCATTTCGGCGTGCCATCGGCATTCACGACGGGAAGGCCCGGCTTGGTCATGTCGGCGGTGAACGCGGTGTACCAGAAAATCTGTTGGGCAATGTTGCCTTGGGCCGGTACCGGACCGGCCTCGGAGAAGGTCATGCCCGCCGCTTCCGGTGGCGCATAGGCCTTGAGCCAGTCGACGTATTTCTGCGTGGCGAAAACTGCCGCCGGCCCGTTGGTGTCGCCGCCGCGAGTCACGCTGGAGCCCACCGGGTGGCAGTCCTCGACCCGAATGCCCCACTCGTCCACCGGCAAGCCGTTGGGAATGCCCTTGTCGCCGGCACCGGCCATGGAGAACCAGGCATCAGTGAAACGCCAGCCCAGGGACGGGTCTTTCTTGCCATAGTCCATGTGCCCGTAGACCCGCTTGCCGTCGATTTCCTTGACGTCTTCGCTGAAGAATTTGGCGATGTCTTCATAGGCCGACCAGTTCACCGGCACGCCCAATTCGTAGCCGTACTTTTCCTTGAACTTGGCTTTCAGCTCAGGCCGCTCGAACCAGTCAGCGCGGAACCAGTAGAGGTTGGCGAATTGCTGGTCAGGCAGCTGATAGAGCTTGCCGTCCGGGGCCGTGGTAAAGGAGGTGCCAATGAAGTCCTTGATGTCCAGCGTCGGCGAGGTGAAGTCCTTGCCTTCGTTGGCCATCAGGTCGGTGATCGATTCAGTCTTGCCGTAGCGAAAGTGTGTACCGATCAAGTCCGAGTCGTTGACCCAGCCGTCATAGATGCTCTTGTCCGATTGCATCACGGTCTGCAGCTTTTCCACCACGTCGCCTTCCTGCAGCAAGTCGTGGGTCAGCTTGATGCCAGTGATCTCGGTGAAGGCCTTGGCCAGGACCTTGGACTCATATTCGTGGGTGGCGATGGTTTCCGAAACCACTTTGATACTCATCCCGCGAAACGGCTGCGCCGCCTTGATGAACCACTTCAGTTCTTCCAGCTGTTGATCGGCTGTCAACGTGGATGGCTTGAATTCACTGCCAATCCATTTCTTCGCAGCGTCTTCATAGGCGTCGGCCCAGGCCGCAGCACTCAACCCACTGAGTGCCAGCATGGCTGCCAATGAAATGCTATGTCGCAGCTTATTGTTTTTGTCGAACATAGAGACCTCCTGTTTGAATTTCGGAGCAACATTGCCGAGCGATTCGACTAGCCCCAACGCATCACAGCCAACAGCCACACCAGGGACAACGCGGACGCTACCCAGATGCTCCAGTCGGTGACGCCAATTACCAGCAAATGCAGGTAGGCGCTGCCGAGAAGACCGATAAACAGCCGATCGCCACGGGTGGTGGCAATCGGCAAGAAACCTCGCTTGAGAATGCTCGGCGAGCGCAACTCCCAGGTCGTCATGCCCACCAGGATCAGGGCAATGACGCAGAAGAACGCCGCCGTAGGGCCGGTCCAACTCATCCATTCCATCATCAGCTCCTCATACCCGACCCAGGGCAAAGCCCTTGGCCACGTGGTTGCGAACAAACCAGATCACCAACATGCCCGGCAGGATGGTCAACACCCCTGCCGCCGCCAGCACGCCCCAATCGATGCCCGACGCCGAAACCGTGCGGGTCATCACCGCCGCAATCGGCTTGGCATTGACCGACGTCAGCGTGCGCGCCAAGAGCAATTCAACCCAGGAAAACATGAAGCAGAAAAACGCGGTGACGCCGATGCCGGAGCCGATCAGCGGGATAAAAATCTTCACGAAAAACTTGGGAAAACTATAGCCGTCGATGTAGGCGGTTTCGTCGATTTCCTTGGGAACACCGGACATGAAGCCCTCAAGAATCCACACCGCCAACGGCACGTTAAACAGGCAGTGAGCCAAGGCCACCGCGATGTGGGTGTCAAACAGGCCGATCGAGGAATACAGCTGGAAGAACGGCAACAGGAACACCGCCGGTGGCGCCATGCGGTTGGTCAGCAGCCAGAAGAACAGGTGCTTGTCGCCGAGGAAGCGATAGCGCGAAAACGCATACGCCGCCGGCAGTGCCACGCTCAAGGCAATCACCGTGTTCAGGCTCACGTAATACAGCGAGTTGAGGTAACCGGTGTACCAGGCCGGATCAGTGAAAATCACCTTGTAGTTATGCAAGGTGAAATCCGCGGGGAACAACGTCAGGCCGCCGAGGATTTCGGTGTTGCTCTTGAACGACATGTTCAGCAGCCAGTAGATCGGCACCAGCAGGAACAGGATGTAGATCAGCAGCGGAATAAGCTTTCTCTTGCTCATGGCGGGCCTCAGCGGTTGGCGTCAGAGTGAGTCATGGCGGTGTAGAACAGCCAGGACACCAACAGGATGATCAGGAAGTACACCAACGAGAATGCGGCTGCCGGCCCCAGGTCGAATTGCCCTATGGCCATCTGGGTCAGGGTCTGACTGAGGAACGTCGTGGCATTCCCCGGACCGCCACCGGTCAGCACGAACGGCTCGGTGTAAATCATGAAACTGTCCATGAACCGCAGCATCACCGCGATCAACAGCACGCTTTTCAGCTTGGGCAACTGGATGTGCCGGAACACCGCCCAGGCCGAGGCCCGATCAATCCGCGCGGCCTGGTAATACACGTCCGGAATCGCCCGCAAACCGGAGAAGCACAACAGCGCCACCAACGACGTCCAGTGCCACACGTCCATCACCAGCACCGTGACCCAGGCGTCCATGGTGTTCGCCGCATAGTTGTAGCTGATGCCCATGGCTTTGAGGCTTGCCCCCAGCAGGCCGATATCGGCGCGGCCAAAAATCTGCCAGATCGTGCCGACTACGTTCCACGGAATCAGCAACGGAATCGCCAGAATGATCAGCACCAGCGACGACCAGCGCCCCTTGGTCGGCATGGTCAACGCGATGGCGATACCCAATGGGATTTCGATCAGCAGCACGCAGCCGGAGTAGATGAACTGGCGCAACAGCGAGTCATGCAGGCGCGGATCGAGCAGCACTTGCCTGTACCAGTCGGCGCCGACGAAGTAGCGGCTGGACTGGTCGAAGATGTCCTGCACCGAATAGTTGACCACCGTCATCATCGGGACCACAGCGCTGAAGGCCACCAGCAGAAACACCGGCAACACCAGCCACCAGGCCTTGTTGTTTTGCACCTTGTTCATGGCTGTGCCTCCAGCAGGAATTCATCGGCATACACCATCAACCACTGCGCCGGAAAACTGATGTACGCCGTGCCTTCAGGCACCGGTTTGTCTTCGGCCAGGCGCACTTTCAATGGCGCGCCGTCGAGGTTCAGGGTCAGGATCTTGTAGGTGCCGAGGTCTTCGATGTGCACGACCTGCGCCTTCATCGCGTCATCAAAGGGTTCTTCCCACACATGCACGAACTCTGGCCGAATACCGACCTTGAGGGTTTTCCACTCGGATTCAGCGATGCGTTTCTGTTGAGCTTCAGACAACGCTAGATGCGTCGAGGCGAACCCCACGCCACCCGGTTGCGGCTTGACCTCGATCAGGTTCATCCCCGGGCTGCCGATGAAATAGCCGACAAAGGTGTGGCTCGGCCGTTCGAACAATTCTCGCGGCGTACCGAATTGCACGATCTGCCCGCCGTACATCACGGCGATTTTGTCAGCGAAGGTCGAAGCCTCCAACTGATCGTGAGTGACGTAGACCATGGTGATGTTGAACTGCTCGTGGATCTGCTTGAGCTTGCGCCGCAGCTTCCACTTCAGGTGCGGGTCGATCACGGTCAGCGGTTCGTCGAACAGGATCGCCGAGACGTCATCGCGCACCAGCCCACGGCCCATGGAGACTTTTTGCTTTTCATCGGCGGTGAGGTTACTGGCCTTTTTGCTCAGCAGCGCCTGAAGGTCCAGGACCTCGGCAATTTCTTGCACCTTGGTGTGAATTCTCGCCTCGGCCATGCCCTGATTTCGCAGCGGAAACGCCAGGTTATCGAACACCGTCATGGTGTCGTAGACCACGGGGAACTGAAAAACCTGGGCGATGTTGCGCTTCTCCGGCGTCAGGTTGTTGACCGCTTTGCCGTCGAACAACACATGCCCTTGAGAGGGGCTGAGCAGCCCGGAAATAATGTTGAGCAAGGTTGACTTGCCACACCCGGAAGGCCCGAGTAACGCATAGGCTCCGCCTTGTTCCCAAACGTGGTCCATCTCGCGGATCGCATAATCCTCGGGGCCGGCCGGGGTTTTGGTGTAGCTGTGGGCGAGGTTCTGCAAACGGATTTCGGCCATCAGGCAACCCTCGCAATACGGCGGCCAGGCGCCTGGATCAAACGCCCCTGCGCATCGAACACAAACAGTTTATGGGTCGGGATATAAATGCGGATCGGCGCATCGACGTCGTATTCGTGAACACCGGGCAAGTGCAGCACCAGCAGGAAATGCTCGTTGCGCACATGCAGGAAGGTTTCCGAACCGCTGATCTCGGCGACTTCGACCGTCACAGCCAGTTCCAGATCATCGTCATTGCTCGGCACCAGTGAGATGTGGCTCGGACGCACGCCAAAGCGGAACTCGCCTTCACCCACCGGCCGCAGGTCGACGTTCAACGGGAAGTGCACGAAATTGGCGAAGCTGACTTCGTTACCGGCAATCCGCCCCGGCATCAGGTTGATCGGCGGCTCGGAGAACAGCTCCGCCGCCAGTACGCTTTGCGGCTGGTGATACACCTCGGACGACTTGCCGCTCTGGATCACCCTGCCTTCGTGAAGAATGGTCGTGGTGCCGCCCAGCGCCAGGGCTTCGTTGGGTTCGGTGGTGGCGTAAATCGCGATAGTGTGCCGCGCCTTGAACAGCTCGCGCATTTCCTGGCGCAGTTCTTCGCGCAGCTTGTAATCGAGGTTGACCAGTGGCTCGTCGAACAGGATCAGCTCGGCATCTTTGACCAGCGCGCGGGCCATGGCCGTGCGCTGTTGCTGGCCGCCGGAGAGTTCGAGGGGATGGCGCTGGAGGAACTTCTCGATGCGCAGCATCTTCGCGGTTTCCAGCACTTTGCTCTGGATCAATTCGTTGGAAACACCGCCCTGGCGCAATGGCGAGGCAATGTTCTCGAAGACGGTCATGGTCGGGTAATTGATGAACTGTTGATAGACCATCGACACGTTACGCAGCCGCACCGGGCGCTGGGTGACGTCGACGCCATTCATCAGGATGCGGCCGCTGTCGGGCTTGTCCAGACCGGCCATCAGGCGCATCAGACTGGTTTTGCCGGACAGCGTGCGCCCGAGCAAGACATTGAAGGAACCGGGTTCAAAACTCAGGCAGGCATCGTCGATCCAGGTCTGGCCCTCGACGGTGCGGCTGACGTGTTCCAGGGTTAATGACATGGCTCGGCCTTTTTTATTATTTGGAGTCAAGCGACCGGAGCTACAGAGCGACTTTCGTGCCAAAAATTGCAAGCCTTTGATCTGGCTTGAAAATCCGTAAGTGAGCGGAGTCATCGCTTTCGTTGCTGAACAGAAATGAACAACCGCGACTGAACAACTGAACAACTGAACAATCCAGCCGTTGACAATGAACAATAGTGAACAACACTCTACACACCGTTTTACTGCAAAATATTCTGAATTACGCACGGCCTTGTAGCAGCTGCCGAAGGCTGCGTCCGGCGGCGAAGCCGTCGTAAAATCAGGCGCCACGGTGTATCAGGATGACCGCGTATTCAGGTTTTACGACGACTGCGTCGCCGGACGCAGGCTTCGCCAGCTGCTACAAGGGTTCCCGTTGGCAGCATGCATCACCTAAAACCTGGTTTCGCCCATAACAAAAACAATAAAAGCTTGCTCAGAGATCGACTGCCATGGCCGCACCCGCCTCGCCGCTCTCCCACGACGCCGTCATTCAGGACTCCTGGTCCCGCTGCCGCGCGTTCGGCCTCAACCATCAGAGTGTCCCTGCGTTCGATCAACTGCCGGCCGAAGGCATCGCGCAATTGCTGGAGAGCCAACATTCGCTGGTGCAGACCACGCACCAGGAAGTGCTGCCGTATTACGAAAACATCCTGAGCAATTCCAACTGCCTGATCATGCTCGCCGACAATCAAGGCCAGGTCCTGACGTCATGGGGCACCCAGCGGTTTATCGAGCCGAGCCTGACCCGTGGTTTCAGTGCGGGCGCCAGCTGGATGGAGCGTTGCAGCGGCACCAATGCCATCGGCACCGCGCTGGCCTGCGAGCAAGCCGTGCACATCGAACACGATGAACACTTTCTGAAAGCCAACCGCTTCATGACCGGTTCCGCCGCGCCGATTTTCGATGCCGAGCGCAAAGTCATCGCGGTGCTGGATGTGTCCAGCGACAGCTACCTGCCGCCGTCGCACACCCTGGGCATGGTCAAAATGATGAGCCAGACCGTGGAAAACCGGCTGATTCTCAACCTGTTCCAGGGCCAGCATTTTCAACTGACCTTCAACACCGGATTAAACAACCTCGACAGCCAATGGGCCGGGCTGTTGATCTTCGATGAGACCGGCCAGGTGCTCTCCGCCAACCGCCGGGCCGACAATCTATTGGGCATCAGCCTGTCGCGGGTCAGCATCGAGAGCCTGTTCAAGGTCTCGTTACTGGAACTGCTGAACCAGCCCGACGGCCTGCCATTCGCCCTGCAAGCCTCCGGGCGCAACCGCTTCCAATGCCTATTGAGGCGACCGAAACTAGTGCCGATTCAGGCGCGACTGTTTTCTGAACCCAAGAGCGCCGAGCCGGCCGTGGCGGCACCCGAAGCGATTAGCCTCAACACCCTGCACTTCGGCGACAGCCGCGTGGAAAAAGCCGTGCGGCAAGCCGAACGCCTGCTGGAAAAAGACATTCCGCTGTTGATCCACGGGGAAACCGGGGTCGGCAAGGAAGTGTTCGTCAAAGCCTTGCATCAGGCGAGCTCGCGCAGCAAAAAACCGTTCATTGCCGTTAACTGCGCAGCGATCCCCGCCGAACTGGTGGAGTCTGAGCTGTTTGGCTACGAGAAAGGCGCGTTCACCGGAGCTAACCAGAAAGGCAGCATCGGGCTGATTCGCAAGGCCGACAAAGGCACCCTGTTCCTGGATGAAATCGGCGACATGCCGTTGCCGACTCAGGCTCGGTTATTGAGGGTCTTGCAGGAACGCTGCGTGCAGCCGGTGGGCAGTAGCGAGCTGTTCCCGGTCGATATCCGGATTATTTCGGCGACTAACCGTGCGTTGCGCGAGCAAGTGCAACTTGGTCGGTTTCGTGAAGACTTGTATTACCGCATTGGCGGCCTGACCCTGGAATTGCCGCCGCTACGGGAACGTAGCGACAAGCAGGCGTTGTTCAAACGCTTGTGGGAGCAACACCGCGAGCCGACGCAGTGGGCCGGGTTGAGTCGTGAAGTGTTGGAGTTGTTCGGCCGTCACCCGTGGCCGGGGAATTTGCGTCAGGTCAGCAGCGTGATGCAGGTGGCGCTGGCCATGGCCGAGGAGCAACCGGTGCGACCTGAGCATTTGCCGGATGATTTTTTTGTCGATCTGGAGATGGAGCCAGTGGATTCGCCGGAGACTCTGGCGGTGGATTTGAATGATGTTGAGGATTTGAATCGGCAGTTGCGGGCAGCTGGGGGGAATATTTCGTATCTGGCCCGACGGCTTGGGGTTAGCCGTAATACTCTTTACAAGCGGTTGCGCCAGACTGAGTGATGAGTGAGTAGCAATCCTGGTGTTCGGCTTGAGACCATCGCGGGCAGGCCCGCTCCCACAGTGGACCGAGTTGGATTCCAATTTGATGTAGGACACAAATCCCTGTGGGAGCGGGCTTGCCCGCGATGACGCCAGCCCTGTCACTGCAGTACTTAAGCCCTGCACATAAACAAAAACCCGAATAAAGTGCTTATAGCGGCGACTGACCCTGTTGACTGAGTAGTTACACAGACTTGCTCACTCACCCGCAAGCATTCAACGTGACCAACCATTGCATCGGAGTTGACCACTACCAATCAGCGACCATTACAAGCAGTGAACACCATTTGCGGACGTGTATGCACTAATGACGCTATATGACTCACTAAAATGATGCCGAAGTCAGAATGGAACTAAGTGCTTGCTGTAACCAAATTTAACACCTGATGCGAAGAAACCTCCGCATTCGCGCTGTTTTTTACAGCTCTGACACTCAGAAGCGTACTCGTTCTTCCAGTCGCTGATTGATTTACGGTAGTAGGGTTGAATGTCCGGATTCACCAAACACAGCTGATGGTTGTAGACCGAGATATTCATGCCGTACTTGGCCAAAATCCCAACTGATTTGCTGAGTGTGTCTTTGTACTCGATTGGGTCAATCCACAGCTCATCAAGATTGGCCCTAGTGAAGCCCATCATCTCAAGGCCCATCAACGCCACATGATCAACAAACAGCAGATTGCGTGCGATGAACTCACACAGCTCAGGCAGGCGCTGCACTGATAGCTTGTGAATGACAACTCGGATCTCAACCTTCTGACCCAAACGCTTCAGATTGAGAATGCCCTGAATGGTTTCATCGAATGCGCCTTGGGCCTGGACGATGTAGTCATGCAGCGTTGGATCGTCCGAATAGACAGGTATTCCGATCATCGCGTCGGGCAATTCAATCTGCGCATACTTTTCGGCGAACGCAGGATCTTTAAAACTGCGCCCGTTCGAGAGAATGTGGATTGCAGTTCTTGGTAGATAACTTTTTGTCAGACTGATGATCTTAAGGAAACGCTCCCGATTGGTCGTTGGCTCGCCGCCAGTAAATACCAATTCTGGGGTGTCCTTTGGAATTAGCGGGATCAGATTTTCCGTTTCATCGAGCAACCATGAATCATCAGCAGCCTTAGGCGGTTGTGAGCACATCAAGCAGTAATGATTGCACTGCTCAGTTATCAGAATGCTGTTGTTGGGCGCCGATGCCCGAAATAGTACACGAATAGTCCGACGATCTGCTGAAAGCCTGACTATGTCACCATCACCAATGTAGCTGTAGTCATTCGGTAGGAGTGAGTAATCAGAGTTGGAAGGCAGCACTTCAACCAACTCACGATGCTTTTCAAGTAGTAGGTAGTGTGCGAATCCTAGGGGAATCTGGTGGTCAGAAACCAAATAGGCCATTTCTCGTCGCAAAACTTCAGGCAGATTCCGGCTGGTCGCCACTTTGAGTAAGGTGAGGTCCTTGTGAACATCAACCGCATGGATACGGATAATTTTTCCGCCGAGCTTCAGCATCGATTGGCCCATCCCATAAAAATCCGTTTCGTTTGCTCATCGCTTTCCATCAGCTCAATGAGATGCTTGAAAATCGCCATATTTCGCTTGCAGAAAGACGACTCAGGTTTTCTTGCAACCACGTCCTTGTGGATGGCGTGATGGTAGACGGGCTCGGCGCCACAGTAAGGCTCAAATGCACAGTCAGAGCACATTGGAGCGCTTAAAGTGAACGAGTTCTCCAGTGCATCCAGAAGCTGATCAGAGAGGATTATGTCCTCATAGGAGTGCTCAAGAATGTTGCCCAGCCGAAACGTATGATCGCCCATTTCGGCAAGCATTCGGCTTTCATCTGAGGCGTAGACCGATCCGTCGTAGTTGAACACGATGGCTGCGATGCCAGCACCGGCAGGGTTCATCAAATCAACAAACCCAGGGTCCCCTGATGTCAACATCTTCGTCAGCACAATCGAGGAGTACTGCTCTACAAATCTTATGCCGGACTTGTTCAGCTCAATAATGTACTCAAGACCTTCCTTGTAAAACTCCAGCCAACGCTCCGTGTCATACGACATGAATTTCTTGGTCTTGATCGCAAAGCCGTAAGGGGAAAGCGTACGTAAGAAGATCCCATCAAAGCCTAGGCGCAAGTATTCATCAATGATGTCACGTGCGCGTGGCAGGCTCTTATCTGTGGTTGTCATCAGGGCTGACACTTGGTCATAGCCGAGGGCTGCACGGGCTTTTTTCAAGCCTTCCTCGAAACGCTGGTGACTATCTCGGCCTGGCCGTGGGCGATTTGCATTATGCAGATCCATTGGCCCGTCCAGCGAAGATGAAAGCACGATGTTGTGCCGCTTACAGAATTCGAGCATGTCATCGGTCAGAAGCGACAGTGTGGTCGCGATGACGAACCGCAGATCTCGCCTTTCCTTGATGTTGCGCTTTTTTGCTTCAAGAACGACGTACCTCACCATCTCGAAGTTCAGCAGTGGTTCGCCACCTTGAAATTCAATTTTGATCGCTGGATTCGGTGACCTAAAAACGAAATCCAACGACTTGTCTGCCATCTCCGCGGTCATGTCGAATTCGCCTTTGCTTTCCGACTGCCTTGATACCTGGCAATACGGGCAGCTGTGGTCACAGCGAAGGGTCACCACAAAGATATGTAGATTGGTGAACTGGGCCAGCCTGGACAACCGTGTGCGTATTTTGAGTGCCAAGAGCTGAAGTGGCGCTTGCTCATTGGTGAAGCGAATGAATTGCTTGGACCGGAGCGTAGGGATCAGCTCTGACGAGAGTGGAAGCGTCTTGCTAATGATCGGCTCAAGCATAGGCGATGGTATGACGTGGAACTCGCCTGCCATGTTGGTGATGACATACTCGTCGTCATTAAGGCGATCAAACTTGAAGGGCAGCAACTCGTAAGGACGTTGCTGCGCGTAGAACTCAAGCTTTTGGAATTTACTCACTAGTAAGCCCGGTTTTTGAAAAGGCCAGTCCAAGGATCAAATTTTTGATCGGCTGCGTCTCAGTGCTCAGCTGGTGGCGCAATTGATAGTCGAGCACATCCTTCTTGAATTCTTGAACGGCAGATAGGAAGGACGACTCATCAACGCCGATATTCGAGGACAAGGCGCAGATAAACATCCCCTCATCGGCTGCGATATCAATCGTCAGAAAATTCATCGAGCGATAAGCGGCTTTCTGCAAAACCTGCGCGTCGTAAAGCCGCTCATCAAAAACGAGCTTATGTGAGTAAGCCATCAGGAGCCTGAAGTGTGAGAGGTGTGCGAGGAGTGAGAAGCATGGGAGCTGTGGGAGGTATGGTAAGCCATCAACTGCCCTTGGCCCCCACGTTTGAGAACAAAGGCGAATTGATCACTACCACCGCGCACCGAAAGGTTTTCGCTTTGAGCTTCAGCCGGGAATGTATTTGGGGTGTCGGTTATTGGTTCTATAACCTCGTGGGTGGCTACTGCTGAAGCTTGTTCGGTTGCCATCGCAGCTGCAAGAGTGGCCATCGGTATCAGAAAGGAGCGTTTTTTCATCGCGAAATTTCCCTATCGTTTTTGTGGTTTTTGGCGAGTCTCGCTGACACATATCAATGATGTCAATATGGAATCGACTAGCGGCCTATTACTCGCCCATAACCCGACAGACGACACGCTTTTTAGTAAAGGCTATAGAGCAAAAAACGGCAGCACAGAGATGGCGCCATATAATTCTCCTATTACCGTCCTTGACGGACGCGGCGCATAGCCTTTCACGAAAATTGAGACTCCCCACCAGACACGAGAAGGCGTTATCGAACCTCTTGAGCTATCTTAAACTTTCAGCGCAGGTCAACAGCCCCTGATGGCTTTAAAATTGCTTATGGGGCATGCAGTGGTAATCTTGTTTTTTATTTGCAGAGCAATTTTCGCAGGCTCCCTATGAGATTGAGAAATAGTCAAATCGACAGTCATTACAGTCGACATAAAAAACCGCTATCCGACGATCCTTCTAGTTTCTTAGAGGGGGTGCTTTCAGTCTTGAATTTACATGAAGGGTTAGCTGTTCTTGATGCGGGGTGCGGGTATGGTCGTAATTCAGTACTATTATCCAAACATAATTTAAATGTAGTGGCTGCAGATTTTTCCTATGAAAGCTTTAGCAACTCATGGTTCTTAAGCCATAAAAATATAAACCCAATTGTTTTGGACTGCAGAAAACCACTACCATTCAAAAGCAATTCTTTTTCAGCCGTGATCATCATTCATTTTTACAATAAATATTTAATGGAACATTTAATCGACACAATTAAGCCATCTGGATTCTTAATTTATGAAAGCATCGGTGGCAACGGTGAAAACTGGCGTGAACTGGGTGTTTCCGGAGAAGTAAAAAAAATCTTAGAGAAAACGTTTATTATCAAACACTACAAAGAGCGACTTGTTGGTCCCGATAAAAAATATGCCACCGTAAAATTGGTTGCTCAAAAAATTAGTTAATAGAGCACCTGCGACTATAGACTGAAAGCATTCGCTCGAATGKGTCTACGATATTGAGGATTTGAATCGGCAGTTGCGGGCAGCTGGGGGGAATATTTCGTATCTGGCCCGACGGCTTGGGGTTAGCCGTAATACTCTTTACAAGCGGTTGCGCCAGACTGAATGATGGGTTGGCCGGACGGGCCCCTTCGCTGGCAAGCTGAGTCTGGTCCAGTAATTTTGGACATTGTTTTCGGTTCTCACGCCGCCATCTTTTCTGCCGCTACCGGCGAGTGGTAACCGTTGTAGCTGTGGCGCCTTACATTGTTGTAGCGCGCCACATATCGGTTGATATCTACTCGGGCCTCATATTCCGAGTGGTAGCCCTCTTCAGGCACCCATTCGGACTTCAAGCTGCCAAAAAAACGCTCCATCGGGGCGTTATCCCAACATTGGCCTTTTCGACTCATGCTC